>NZ_JAANNB010000011.1 GCF_011603975.1 Cellulomonas sp. IC4_254
GCTCGGCGTCCGGCATGGCGCCACCCTAGGACCGCGGGTCCCCTCGCCGGGAGGGGTCAGCCCCCGATCCGGACCGGTCGCTCCGCCCCCGCGTACAGGGCGCCGTCCCGGGCGTACACCCACTCACCGGCCTCCGGCGGCAGCGGGACCCGCCACTGCTCCGCGCCGGAGCGCAGCGACCACGCGACCAGGCGCGCCGCCCCGTCGTCGTCCCGGTCGACGAGCAGCAGCGCCCGGCCGTCCGTGACGGGTGCGAGCCAGTCACCCGAGGTGTCGCGCACGGGCTCGCCGTCGGGACCCGCCGCGCGGACGGTGCGCCACACCCGGTGGCCGTCCCGGGCGTCGACCGCCCAGGCCGCCGTGGCGTCGACGCCGTAGAGCACGCCGCCGAGCAGCAGGGGCGTACCGTCCACCGACCCGTCGAGGGCCGCCTCCCACACCGTCCGCCCCGTCGCCGCCTCGACCGCGCGCAGGGTGCGGTCGCCGTCCACGACGGCGGACAGGATCTCGATCCCGGGGGCCGACCCGTCGTCGACGGCCAGCTGGACCGGCAGGGCCGGGACGACGGCCGTCCCGCTGCCGTCGCGCCCCGCCAGCCGCACCGTGCCCGGGTCGCCGTCCTGCACGAGCAGGCCGCCCGTGCGCCCGATCCAGACCTGGCTGCCCTCCGCCTGGACCGCGCCGTCGGCGGCCCCGATGACGTGCTGACGCCCGTTCACCCACACGACCACGTGGTCGCCCATCAGCTGGAGGTGCGGGTCGTAGACGGGGTCGAGGTCCACGCCCTCGATCTCGGCCGACCACAGCGGCTCCCCGGTCGTCACGCCCTCGGCGCCGACCCGCACCGTGCCGTCCGCGACGACCTCGCCGAGCACCAGCATCGCGTCGTCCGCGACGGCCGACGCCTGCGGGGCCAGCTCCCGCTCCGTGACCAGCGCGCCCGACGCGGCGTCGAACGTCAGCAGCCGGCTGCGGGTCGGCGGGTCCTCCCGCCACCCGCCGTCCCCCGTGAGGGTCGCGAGCCGGTCGACGACGAGGCAGTGCACGCGTGCCACGCCCGGGTCGTCGGCCGGGCCGGCCGGCCAGCACTCCGGAGGTCGCATCGTGGGCTGCTCGGTCGCCTCGGCCTGGGTCTCCACCTGCGTGCGCCACACCTGCGCGCCGGTGGCCGCGTCGACCGCCCGGACGGCCCGCGGGCGGCCGAAGTCGATGTCCTCCCCGGCCACCCGCAGGCCCCCGGCCACGACGCCCGCGGCCAGGCGCGGGTCGATCTCGTCGGCGCCGAGCGGGGTGACGGGCAGGCCGGGGCCGACGTCGTACCGGACGACCCCGTCGACCTGCCGCGCCGCCGCGACCCGGTCCCGCTCCCGCGCGTCCTGCACCACCTGCACGGCGACGACGGCCGCGACCGCGACGACGGCGACCGGCCAGCAGCGCCGCAGCCACCGCCGTCGGGCACGTCGGCGCGCGTCCTCGGCGTCGTCGGCGTCGCCGGGTCCGGCGGCCGCGTCGGGGGCGCCGGGCTCCTCGCGGAGCTCGACCTCCCGCATCGCCTCCTGGCCGGCCATGCACGCAACCTACGGGGTGCGGCCGGCGGCGCGCGTGCGTTCCGCGACCGGATCGTGCAGGTGCCGTGACGGCGCACCCCATCTATTGATCTTCGATCGATTCCGAGCGACCCTCGATCACATGACCCTCGACCGCTGGGCAACGGCCCTGCTCCGCATCGCCCTCGTCGTGCTGTTCGGGATCCTGGTCGTGTTCCAGACCCTCTCGCTGCCCGGCCAGTTCCGGTACCTGGCCGAGCAGCACCCCGAGGACGCGGCCCTGCGCTGGCCCGCCACCGTGATCACCGTGTTCTGGGTGCTGTGCGTGCAGGTCGTCATCGTCGCGACCTGGCGGCTGCTGACCCTCGTGCGACGCGACCGCATCTTCACCGAGGCGTCGCTCGGTTGGGTCGACGCGATCGTCTGGGCCGTCGCCTCCGGCTGGCTGGTGCTCGTCGGCGTCTTCCTCTGGGTGGGCCTGCACGCGGACGACCCCGGCCTGCCGATGCTGCTGCTCCTCGCGACCGCGGTGGTCACCGTCGTCGCGCTGGTGCTGCTCGTGCTGCGGGCGCTGCTCCGCCAGGCGACCGCGCTGCGCACCGACCTGGACCAGGTGATCTGATGCCGATCGTCGTGCGCATCGACGTCGAGCTCGCCCGCCGCAAGATGAGCGTCGGCGAGTTCGCCGACCGGGTCGGGCTCACGCCCGCGAACGTCGCGGTGCTCAAGAACGGCCGGGCCAAGGCGGTGCGGTTCAGCACGCTCGACGCCATGTGCCGGGTGCTGGGGTGCCAGCCGGGCGACCTGCTGGAGTGGGTCGAGGACGACTGAGCGGGCCGCGCCGGGCCGCGCGCGCCGCCCACCCCCGCGACGTCAGTCGCGCCGGTGCGCCCGCCCGACGTCCGGGCCCGGGAGTGCCCGCCCGAGCAGGTATCGGCCCACCAGCGCCGCGCCCCCGAGCGTCCCGAGCCGCGCCGCGTCGGCGGCGCCGAACGTCAGCTCGGCCTCGGCGTTGGTCGCGAACCCCGTCACCGTGCACCAGGCGAGGAACGCGGCGAGCGCCAGCAGCGCCGCGGGCATCCGCCGGCCGAGCACCGCGACCGCGACCGCGCCCACCGCCGTGGGCAGCCACGGCCCGAGGTGCCACCACGCTGCCGCCGCGACGCCGAGCAGCGTCGCGACCGCCACCAGGACCACCCGCACCACCGAGGCGAGCTCGTCGTCGGTCACGGCGTCCGGCCGCGGCCGGTCCGTCGCCCCCTCGTCGCCGGCCCGCGGGTCGGGGGTCCGCCCGTCGTGCCGCACCGTCGCGCTCATGGCTCCAGCGTGGCCCCGCCGGCACCGGTCGCCGCGGGTCCTGACGGAACCCGAACGCCCGCGGCGCCGATCCGCACGGGAACCGGACGCCCCGACCCTTCCACCCCGGTGCCGCGGCGCCCCGCCCGGGGTCGGCCACCCCCGCCCGGGCCGGCGACGGCCTTCCGCCGCCCCGACGAGGGCTGGCACACTCGGCCGCGGCACCCCGGCCGACGGAGAGGACCCGACCGATGTCGTTCCAGGCGTACCTCGACGCGATCGAGGGCAAGACCGGCAGGACGCCGCGCGCCCTGGTCGACGAGGCGCGGGCCAAGGGGCTCGACGCCCCGGACGTGAAGGCGGGCGCGATCGTCGCGTGGCTGGCCGAGGACTACGGGCTGGGCCGCGGCCACGCGATGGCCCTGGTGCACGTGATCAAGAACGGCCCGCAGATCGGCACGAAGCACGTCGGCACGACCGGCAGCCACCGGGACGAGTCCGACACCCTCTGGCTCGACGGGAAGGCGACCCGCCCCCGCTGACGCCGACCCCTGCGAGGCCCTCAGCAGGACAGACGCGAGGACGACGGTCAGACTTCCCGCGTGAGGACGATCGGAGTCGAGGAAGAGTTCCTGCTGGTGGCGGAGGACGGGTCGCCCCGGGCCGTGGCGGCGGCGGTGCTGCAGCACGCGTCGTCCCAGGACGACGGGGACGACGCGGGCGAGCCGGGCGGCAACCTGGAGAAGGAGTTCGCCCAGGAGCAGGTCGAGACGTCGACGCACCCGTGCGCCGACCTGCCGTCGCTGCTCGAGCAGGTGCGCGCGGGCCGGTGGCAGGCCGACTCCTCCGCGCAGCACGCGGGTGCGCGGGTCGTCGCCCTGGCCACCTCGCCGCGGGACGTCGAGCCGACCGTGGTCGTGAACCGGCGGGCGCAGGACATCGCCGCGGCGTTCGCCCAGACCGCGCGCGACCAGCTCACCTGCGGCTGCCACGTGCACGTCGAGGTCGCCGACGACGAGGAGGGCGTGCGGGTCGTCGACCACCTGCGGCGGTGGAACCCCGTGCTGCTGGCGCTGTCCGCGAACAGCCCGTACTGGCGCGGCGACGACTCGGGCTACGAGAGCTTCCGGTCGCAGGTGTGGGGCCGGTGGCCCACGGCCGGCGCGACCGCCCCGTTCGGCGACGCGGCGACCTACCGCGAGACCGTCCGGTCGCTGGTCGAGAGCGGGACGATCCTCGACACCGGGATGGTCTACTTCGACGCCCGGCTGTCCGCCCGCTACCCGACCGTCGAGGTGCGGGTCGCCGACGTGTGCCTCGACCCCGAGGACGCGGTGCTGCTGGGTGCGCTGGTGCGCGGGCTCGCGGACACGGCCGTCGACGGCGGCGGCGAGGCGCTCGGCCCGGAGCCGCGGGCCGAGGAGGTGCGGGTCGCCGGCTGGCGCGCCGCGCGCTCCGGGCTGACCGGCGACCTGGTGAGCCCGCTCACGTTCCGGCCGGTGCCGGCCGGGCAGGCGGTCGACGAGCTGGTCCGGCACGTCACCCCGGCGCTGGAGCGCACCGGAGACCTGCCCTGGGTGCGGGAGCACCTCGCGGCGCTGCTCCGGCGCGGCAACGGGTCGCAGCAGCAGCGCCGGTGGCGGCACGAGGGCGCGGACGACGCCGAGCTGGTGCGGCGCGCGGTGCGCAGCACGCTGGCCTGACCGCCGGTTCCCGCCCAGGGTCGCCCGTCCGCCCTCGCCGCGCGTTCACGGGACCTTCACGCCAGACTGGAACACTGAACGGTCCCCGGACGTTGACCCCACCGAACAAGCGATACGTCTGCACGTCCAGGCTAGTCACAGCATGTCAAGGCACGGAGGTCCCTGATGTCGAACCGGTCCCTGCGCGGTATGCGCATCGGGTCCCACAGCATGGAGACGGACGAGGGCGTCGACTTCGCCCCCCGGCTCCAGGCGTACTACGACTGCCCCAACGGGCACACGATCATCCTGCCGTTCTCGGTCGAGGCCGACGTCCCGGTGGTGTGGGAGTGCCGGTGCGGCGAGGAGGCGCTGCTGCGCGACGCGTCCAAGCCGGAGCCGAAGGCCACCAAGCCGCCGCGCACCCACTGGGACATGCTGCTGGAGCGCCGCACCATCAAGGAGCTCGAGGAGCTGCTCGACGAGCGCCTCGACCTGCTCCGCGCGGGCAAGCTGCGCCGCAGCGCCTGACCGTCCCCGGACGGCCGTGAGCACGGGCCTCGCACCCTCGGGTGCGGGGCCCGTCGTCGTGCTCGGCTCCCGGGGTCGGACCCGACCCGGCCTCAGGCCCGGCGGCCCGCCACGCGCCGCACGAGGTCGCGCACCTGCCGCGCGCGCTCCTGGGCGCCCCACACGGTGACGAGCACCAGCGCCTCGACGACGATCGACCGGCTCATCTTGGACCGGCCCTCGGCGCGCTCGACGAACGTGATCGGCACCTCGACCACGCGGCCGCCGGCCTTGAGCACGCGCCACGCCATGTCGATCTGGAAGCAGTACCCGTGCGACGCGACCTCGCCGAGGGCGAGGCCCCGGAGCGCCGCGGCGCGGTAGACGCGGAACCCCGCCGTCGCGTCCCGCACCGGGAGCCCCATGGCGAGCCACGCGTACACGTTCGCACCCCGGGAGAGCAGCTGCCGGTGCAGCGGCCAGTTCACGACGCGGCCGCCCCGGACCCAGCGCGAGCCGATCACGAGCTCGGCGTCGGGCATGCGCTCGAGCAGCCGCGGCAGGTCCTCCGCGCGGTGCGAGCCGTCCGCGTCCATCTCGACCACGGCGTCGTAGCCGCGCTCGAGCGCCCAGCGGAACCCCGCGACGTACGCGGTGCCGAGCCCCTGCTTGCCGGTGCGGTGCAGCACCTGGATGGCCGGGCGTCCCCGCTCCTGCGCGTCGGCGGCGGCGATCCGCTCGGCCAGCTCGCCGGTGCCGTCCGGCGACGCGTCGTCGACGACGAGCACGTCCGCGTCGGGCACGTGCAGCCGCAGGGCCGCCAGGGCGCGCGGCAGGCTGTCCCGCTCGTCGTAGGTCGGCACGACCACGAGCACCCGGCCGGCGGGGCCGGGTCGCGCCGGGGGCGTCACGCGGCGCCCTCGGGCCGGTCGTCGCGGCGGACCCGCAGGGCGCCCGCCATCCCGGCGACGGTCATGACGACGGCCAGCGCCCCGACGACGCCGCTCGGCCACGCGCCGAGCACGGCGGCGGGGGTGAGCGACTGGCGCAGCGGGAGCCGGGCCACGAGCTGGTCGGCGGTGAACAGCTCGGTGTCCTGGGCGACCGTCCCGTTGGGCGCGATGACCGCGCTCACCCCGACGGTGCTCACCTGGACGGTCGCGCGGCCGAGCTCGACGGCCCGCAGCCGCGCCATCGCGAGCTGCTGGGTCGACTCGGCCGAGTAGCCGAACGACGCGTTGTTGGTCTGCACCACCAGGATCTCGGCCCCCTCGCGCACGCTCTCCCGGACGATCCCGTCGTAGGCGACCTCGAAGCAGATGACGTCGCCGACCTGCACCGTGCGCCCGAGCCGGGCCGACTCCAGCGGGACGACGCCGGGCTCGGTGCCGGCCAGCATGTCGTTCTGCACCAGGTCGACGGCCGAGGAGAACGGGCGGACCAGGCTGCGCAGCGGGATGTACTCCGCGAACGGCGCCGGGCGCTGCTTGGAGTAGGACGCAACCGGGCCGACCCCGGGCTCCCAGAGCAGCGAGGTGTTGTACCGGCCGCCGGACTCCGGGTACTGGATGGTGCCGATCAGCATGGGCGCGTCGACGGCCTGGGCGGCGGCGTCGATGTCCGCGGCGGCCTCGGCGTTGACCTCGGGGTCGATGTCCGTGCCGTTCTCCGGCCACAGCACCAGGTCGAGCTCGCCCGGCTCCACCTGGTCGAGCAGCGCGTAGGTGCCCGCGAGGTGGTTGTCGAGGACCTCGCGCCGGGTGTCGAACGCGTGCAGCCCCGGCTGGGACACGTTGCCCTGCACGGCGCCGACCGTGAGCGTGCCGTCCTCCGCGCGGGTGTTCATCGGGACCAGGAGCCCCACGACGACCAGCGCGACGGCGACCCCCACCCGGCCGAGCAGCGGCAGCAGCGCGAACCGGCGCGCCGCCAGCCACGCCAGCGCGAGCGCGGCGCCCGCCGCGGCCACGGCGGCCGACACCAGCGGCGCCCCGCCCAGGCGCGCCAGCGCGAGCACCGGCGAGTCCGCCTGGGAGAACGCCAGCCGGCCCCACGGGAACCCGCCGAACGGCCAGATGCCGCGCAGCTCCTCGACCGCCACCCACAGCACGACGAACACCACGAGCTGCAGCGAGGCGCGCCGCCACACCGCCTCGCCGCGCCGGGCCCAGGACCACGCCGCGCCGAACAGCGCGATGAAGCCGGCCTCGGCCACGGACAGCGCGAGCCACGGCACGACGCCGACCGCCTCGTCGGCCCAGGTGAGCAACGGCACGAAGAACGCGAGCCCCCAGAGCCAGCCCACCAGGGCGTTCCACCGGGCGCTGTCGCGGCGCATCGCGAGCAGCAGCAGGGCCACGCCCGGCGCGGCGGCGTACCACCAGCCGAGGTCCGGGAACGCGGTCCAGGTCAGCAGGCCGCCGAGGACCGCCAGGACCGCGCTCCACCAGCGGGAGGGGTCACGGAGCGGCACCGCGCCAGGGTACGGCACCAGCCTGTCCGCCCGGGCCCGCCCCTCGGGGGCGCTGGGCGGACCGACCGGCCCGCGTGTCCTTCGTACCGCACGACACCGCCTGGGCGGAGCCCGTTCTCTAGTGAACACGCGGGCCTGGTCGGAGCCCGACGTGGTCCGGGCGACCATCCCCTGGGGCGCTCACCGAGCGGCGCCTCTGCCGGACCACTGCGGAGGAACCTACCGAAACCGTGGGGGGTGTCAAGGGTCCCGGACGGGGCCGACGCGGCGTCCGCGCAGGTCGCGACGCGCGTCGCCCCGTGTCGGATTTGTCCAGATGGTCGAGACACTTCGGCGTGTCGTCCGGCGTGTCGCCGGGACAGGCGACGGCACCCGGGAGGCCCCCGACCGGGTGACCCGGCGCCCCACCCGGAGCAGCGGGTTCACCCGTCCGCGCGAATCCAGGCCGCCGGCCCCGCGCGCCCGGCCGGGCTCAGCCGAGCGCGTCGTGCAGGACGACCCCCGCGCGGACCGTGCGGACGCACGCCGGTGCCGGGTCGTCCGGGCGGAGGGCCGGCAGCACCCCGCCCGGCCCGGTCGTGCCCTCGGGGACCCGCCACACGGCGAGGTGCGCGGGGGCGCCGACGGCGAGCTCGCCGGCCGCCGGGGCCGTCCCCGGGACCCCGGCGGGACCGGCGGCAGCGCCCTCGCCGGCCGCGACCCCTGCCCGGCCGGCGGCGGCCCAGCCGCCACGGGTGTGCGCCGCCAGCGCCGCCGCGACCGGCAGCCGCTGGTCCGCCGTCCGGTGCCGCGCCGCGGCCCGCACGGCGCCCCACGGGTCGAACGGCGTCACCGGGCTGTCCGACCCGAGCGCCAGCGGCACTCCCGCCGCGCGCAGGTCGGCCAGCGGGTGCAGGGACGCCGCGCGTCCGCGACCGAGGCGCGCCGCGTACGTGCCGTCGTCCCCGCCCCACGCCTCGTCGAACGCCGGCTGCACCGACGCGGTGAGGCCGAGGAGCACGAGGGCGGCCAGCGCGGGCGCGTCGAGCATCGGGGCGTGCTCCAGCCGGTGCCCGCCGGCGCGCACCGCGTCCACGCCCTCGACCTCGGCCGCCACCCGGAAGCCGAGCAGCACCTCGTCGAGCGCGCGGTCCCCGATGACGTGGAACGCCGCCGGCAGCCCCGCACGGGTGGCGGACGCCACGTGGTTGCTGACCTGCTCGGCGGTGAGGTCGAGCCGGCCCGCGGGGTGCGGCCAGCCGGCGGGAGCGTCCGCGTAGGGCGCACGCAGCGCCGCGGTCCGGCTGCCGAGCGAGCCGTCCGCCGCCAGGTCCCCGCCGACCCCGGCCAGGCCCGGGACCGCGGCGGCGAGCGCGCGCACGTCGTCGGCCGTCTCGCAGAGCTCGGCCCGGTAGCCGACGACCAGCGGCAGCCCCGACGCCGGGTCGGCCGTGAGGGCCAGCAGCGCGGCCAGGCCTGCGCGGGTGTCCGTGTGCGGTGCGCTCTGCTCGTGCACCGCGACCACCCCCGCCTGCGCCGCCGACGCGAGCGCGCCGCGGTACCGGGCGTCCCGGACGTCGGCCGGCAGGTCCCGGAGCGTCGCGCGGGCCGCGTCGTGCGCCGCGCCCGTCACCAGCCCGTCCGCCCGCCACCCGGGCAGGTCGCGGAGCCCGAGCACCTGGGCGAACGACGTCGACACGACGCCCGCGTGCAGGTCGACCCGCCCGAGGTACACCGGCGCCCCGCCGGCCGCGGCGTCCAGCTCCTCCCGGGTCGGCGGCCGCCCCTCGGGCCAGCCGTCCTCCGCCCAGCCCCAGCCGGTGAGCGGCGAGCCCTCGGCGGCCAGCCGGCGCCCGACCGGGCCGGCGACGGCCGCGTGCACCGCCGCCAGCACCTCGGCGACCGAGCCGCAGCGACCCAGCTCCACCCCCGCCCGCACCACCCCGGTGTCCAGCACGTGCGCGTGCGCGTCGACGAACCCGGGCGTCACCAGGGCCCCGTCGAGCTCGACGACCTCGTCCGCCGCGTCCACCAGCCCGTCGGCCTCGTCGGCGCCGCCGACCCACACGACGACCCCGTCGGCGACCAGCAGCGCGGAGGGGGCGTCGGCGGGGCCGGGCGCGGCGAGGACGGCAGGCGTCACCACCGCACCGCCCCGGTACAGGGTGGTGCTCACGCGGGAACGATAACCGGGCAGGTCACGGCCGGCCCGCGGGCGTCCGGCCCCGTGCCGCTCCCCCGGACCGCGGCGAGCGGCACCCGACGGGGGCGGCACGACCGCCGGTCAGGTCCCCGCGTACGCGACGACGCCGCGGCGCACCGCGGTCACCGCCTTGCGCGCCGTCTCCCGCAGCCGGGCGTCGGGCGCCGCCTTGGCGACCTGGTCGAGGACGTCGACGACCTGCTTGCACCACCGCACGAAGTCGCCGGCCGCGAGGTCCGCGTCCCGGAGCACCGCGTCGAGCCCGCGCCCGGCCGCCCACCGGTGCACCGGCGCCACCAGGCCGAGGTCGAGCGGCTGGGTCGACTCGATGCGCCGCGCGCTCTCCAGGTCGTCCAGCTCGGACCAGATGCGCGTCGTGGCGTCGAGCGCGATCCCCAGCCTGCTCGACGGCCCGCCGGGCACCGCCGGGCTGCGGTCCCGGTCGTCGCGGCGCGCGGAGTACACGACCGCCGACACCGCCGCGGCGAGCCCGGGCACGTCGAGCTCCGCCCACGCCCCGCGGCGCAGGCACTCGGCGAGCAGCAGGTCGTTCTCCGCGTAGATCCGGCGCAGCCACCGGCCCTCGTCGGTGACGACCGTGCCACCCTCGTCGTCGGCCGTGAGGTACCCGAGGGAGTCCAGCACCTCGCAGATCCGGTCGAACACGATCGCGATCGAGCCGGTGCGGCCCTCGATCCGCCGGACCAGCGCCCGGTGCTCGCCCTCCAGGCGGTACCAGCGCTCCGCCCAGCGGGCGTGCTCCTCGCGGTCGGGGCACTGGTGGCACGGGTGCGCTCGGAGCTCGCGGCGCAGCGCGGCGATCGCCTCGTCCTCGTCCTCGGCGACCGCCCGGCCCCGGCGGCGGCTCGGCACGGTCCCGGTGATCCTCCCGGCGTTGATCTCGCCGCGCAGCGTGGCCGCGAGGTCCCGCCGGTGCGAGGCGGCGCGGGGCGAGAACCCCGTCGGCACCCGCAGCCGTCCGACCGCCTTGATCCCGTCGCCGACCTCCTGCACGGACAGCCGGCGCACCTCGCGCTCCGTGGTCAGCACCATCGGTCGCGCGCCCTCGAACCCGCCGTGCGAGCCCGGGTCGACGACGACCGCGTAGGTGGACCGCCGGCCGCTCGGCACCGCGACCACGTCGCCGACGGACAGCCCCTGGAGGCTGGCCGCCGCCTGCTGCCGCCGGGCCGCCGCGCTCGCCCGGTGCACGCCCCGCTCGCGGTCCGAGATCTCCCGGCGCAGCGCGAAGTACTCCCGGAAGTCGCCGAGGTGGCAGGTCATCGCCTCCGCGTAGCCCTCCAGCGCCTCCGCGTGGCTCTGCGCCTGCCGGGCCAGCCCGACGACCCCGCGGTCCGCCTGGAACTGCGCGAACGACGTCTCCAGCACCTCGCGCGCCCGGACCCGGCCGACCTGCGCGACCAGGTTGACCGCCATGTTGTACGTCGGCCGGAACGCCGAGCGCAGCGGGTAGAGCCGCTTGGACGCGAGGCCCGCCAGCGCCATCGGGTCCAGGTCGCCCCGGCCGAGCACGACGGCGTGCCCCTCGGAGTCGATCCCCCGCCGGCCCGCGCGGCCGGTGAGCTGGGTGTACTCCCCCGGCGTGATGTCGACGTGGTGCGAGCCGTCCCACTTGACGAGCTTCTCCAGCACCACGGACCGGGCCGGCATGTTGATGCCGAGCGCCAGCGTCTCGGTCGCGAACACGACCTTCACCAGCCCCCGGGCGAACGCCTCCTCGACCGTCTCCTTGAACGCCGGCAGCATCCCGGCGTGGTGCGCCGCGACGCCCCGGACCAGCGCGTCGACGAACCCCCCGTAGCCGACGACGTCCAGGTCCTCCGGCGCGATCGACGCGCACCGGGTCTCGGCGATCAGCCGGATCTCCTCGGCCTCCGCCGGTGACGTGAGCCGGAGCCCGCCCGCGAGGCATTGCGCGACCGCGGCGTCGCAGCCCGCGCGGGAGAAGATGAACACGATCGCCGGGAGCAGGCCCGCCTCGTCGAGCACGTCGACCATGACCGGGCGCGGCACCGGCCGCGGACCGCCCCCGCCGCCGGGCCCGCCGCCCCCGGGACCACCGCCGGGCCGGCGACCGCCCGGGCCGCGGAACCCGCGGTCGCCCGCGCCCCGGCGCCCGCGGTGCGGCGCGTCGGACGCGCGCTCGGCGCGGCGCAGCAGGTGCGCGAGCTCGGGGTTGATCGGCGGGTTCTTCCCCGGCGCCGTCGGGTCCACGTGCCCCGCGTACAGGTCGAGCAGGTCGTCGCGGACCAGCACGTGCTGACCGAGCGGCACCGGCCGGTGCTCGCTGACCACCACGGCGGTGTCGCCGCGGACGGTGCGCAGCCAGTCGCCGAACTCCTCGGCGTTCGACACGGTGGCGGAGAGCGACACCAGCTGCACGTCGTCGGGCAGGTGGATGATCACCTCCTCCCACACCGGGCCGCGGAACCGGTCGGCGAGGTAGTGCACCTCGTCCATGACCACGAAGCCGAGCCCGTCGAGCGTGCTGGACCCGGCGTACAGCATGTTCCGCAGCACCTCGGTCGTCATGACGACGACGGGCGCCTCGCCGTTCTGCGTGGTGTCGCCGGTCAGCAGGCCGACCTGCTCCGCGCCGTACCGCCGGACGAGGTCGTTGTACTTCTGGTTCGACAGCGCCTTGATCGGGGTGGTGTAGAACGCCTTGCGCCCCGTGGAGAGCGCGAGGTGCACGGCGAACTCGCCGACCACCGTCTTGCCCGCGCCGGTGGGCGCCGCGACGAGCACGCCGCTGCCGCGCTCGACCGCCTCGCAGGACTCCACCTGGAAGTCGTCGAGCGGGAAGTCCAGGAGCTGCCGGAACCGGGCGAGCTCGGACTTCTCGGCCTGCGCCCGGCGCCGCGCGGCGGCGTACCGCTCGGCGGGGGACAGCTCGTCGGGCTCGGGGGTGCGTGCCGTGCTGCGTCGTGCCACGCGCCCACCCTAGGTCGGGTTGGCCGCCAGCACCCGGACGGCGCCCGGCACGACCTCCGCGACGAGCGGCAGCGCACCGATCCGCTCGCCGTCCGCGTGCGCCTCCGGCGGGGTCCCGCCCAGGTGCGGCGCGGGCTCCACGAGCACCCGCCGGCTCCGGATCACCTGCACCTGCGGGTGCCGGACGTGCCGCCCCGCGTACATCCCCGGGAAGATCCGCACGACCCCCGCCCGGCTGAACGGACCCGCGACGACCACGTCCAGCAGCCCGTCGTCCAGGCGCGCGTCCGGCGCGACGTGGATGCCGCCGCCGATCCACGGGCCGTTCGCGGCCACCACGACCGTGCCCGACGACTCCCAGATGCCCTCGTCGGTGGTCAGCCGGTAGCCGTAGGGCCGGAACGCGCGCAGCTCCGGGACGAGCGCCCGGACGTAGCGCGCCGAGCCGCGCGGCCAGGACAGCGCGTTCGCCCGGGCGTTGACCGCGGCGTCGATGCCGCAGGACAGCGCGCCGAGGTACCACTCGCGGGCCGCCTGCGTCGGCGAGCCGACCCGCACCGCGTCGATCACGCGCGGCCCGGTCAGCAGCGCCCGCTCGATCGCCTCGACCGACCCGGGCACGTCGCCGCGCGGCAGCCCGAGGGCCCGCGCCACGTCGTTGCCCGTGCCGCCCGCGACGATGCCCAGCGGCAGGTCCGTCTCGGCCACCACGTTCGCGCCCAGGTGCACCAGGCCGTCACCGCCGACCACCACGAGCGCGTCCAGCCCCGCGACCGCCGCGCGGCGGGCGTGCGGTTCGCGCACACCCGCCCGGCGCTGGCCTGGGGCGCGCTCACGACCGTGGTCGCGCTGCTCCCGGACTCCCCGTCCACCCCGCCGCGGCCGCTGCCGCGGGCCTGAGCCCGGCGCCCGCCGGGCGTGCCTACGCTGGCCGGGTGACCGCGCTGCACGAGATGACCGCCGTGGCCCTCCGTGACCTGCTGAGGTCCGGCGACGTCGCCCCGACCGACCTGGCCGAGCACTACCTGGCCCGGATCGCCGATCGCGACCCGGGGCTGGGCGCCTTCGCCACGGTCACCCCGGACCTCGCGCGGGAGCGCGCGGCCGCGCTGCGCCGGGACACCCGTCCCGGCCCGGGCAGCCCGCTGTGGGGCCTGCCGACGGCGGACAAGGACCTCACCGACCGCGCGGGGGTGCCGACGGGCTTCGGGTCGCGGGCGTTCGCGGGCCGGTACCGGTACGTGCCGGAGGTGAGCAGCGACATCACGCAGGTCCTCGACGCCGCGGGGGTCGTGTCGCTCGGGAAGACCGCGGCGCCGGAGCTGGGCTTCCCGTCGTACACCGAGACCTTGGTGGGCCCGCCGGCGCGGAACCCCTGGGACCCGTCCCGCGGGTCGGGCGGGTCGAGCGGCGGGGCTGCGGTCGCGGTGGCGGCGGGGCTGCTGCCGGTCGCACCCGGCTCGGACGGCGGCGGGTCGGTGCGCATCCCCGCCGCGGCGTGCGGGCTGGTCGGGCTCAAGACGACGCGCGGGCTGCTGCCGGCCGGCGGCGGGGTGGAGTCGCTCGGCGGGCTGGTGGTGCACGGGCCGATCGCCCGGACGACCGCCGACGCCGCGCTGCTGCTGGAGGGGATGCTGCCCCGGCGCGCGGACGGCACCGTCGACCACCCGCGGACCCTCCGCACGGCCGCCGGGCCGCGGGGCTCGTACCTCGACACCGCCCAGCGGGGCCGCACCCCGGACGGACGGTCCGCGTTCCGGGTCGGGGTCAGCACGTTCAGCGCGTGGGAGGGGGCGTACGGCATCGTGCTGGGCCCGGAGGCACGGGCGGCGCTCGACGCCGGGTCCGCGGCGCTGGCCGGGCTCGGCCACGCGGTCGCGGACGCCGGCACCTGGGAGCCCGACCCCGGGTACGCGCCGGCGTTCCGCACGCTGTGGATGGCCGGCGCGTCCGCCGTGCCGATCGACGACCCCGAGCGGCTGGCGCTGCTGGAGCCCCTCACCCAGTGGCTGGTCGAGCGCGGCCGGGCGGTGCCGGCGCGGCAGCTCGTGGAGGCGGTCGCGGCGCTCGCGGCCTTCGAGCGGACGATGGTCGCCCGGGTCGAGGAGTTCGACGCGGTGCTGCTGCCGGCGATGGCGCTGACGCCGCGGCCGATCGGCTGGTACGACGCCGACGACCCGGAGCGGAACTTCGCGCAGCAGTGCGAGTACACGCCGTACACGTCGATGCTCAACGTGTGCGGGCTGCCGGCGATCACGGTGCCGACGCACTGGACCGAGCCCGACGCCGGGGCGCCCGCGGGGCTGCCGATGGGCGTGCAGCTGGTCGGGCGGCCGGGCGGGGAGCACGTGCTGCTCGCGCTCGCGGCCCAGCTCGAGGAGCGGCTGCGGTGGCCGGACCGGCGGCCGCCGGTCTGGTGAGACGCGCATGTGTACGACCGTACGCATGACGCGTACGCTCGTCCGCATGACGACCGACTACTTCGCCGACGACCCGCGCACCAACCTCGAGCGGATGCTCGCGGGCGACCTCTACATCGCCGACCAGGAGATCGAGGACCTGACCCGGCGGTCCGCCCGGCTGTCCGAGGCCTACGGCCGGGTGGCGCTGCTCGACGACGAGGCCGCGCGCGCGATCCTCGCCGACCTGCTCGGCACGCTCGGGGAGGGCAGCGGGATCCGCCCGCCGCTGCGGGTCGACTACGGCAAGAACATCCACGTCGGCGCGCGCACCTTCGTCAACTTCAACCTCACGGCCCTCGACGTCGCGACCATCCACATCGGCGACGACTGCCAGATCGGCCCGAACGTCCAGCTGCTCACCCCGATCCACCCGATCGAGCCGCAGCCGCGCAAGGACAAGCTCGAGGGCGCGAAGCCGATCGTCATCGGCGACAACGTGTGGCTGGGCGGCGGCGTCATCGTGTGCCCGGGCGTGACCATCGGCGAGAACTCCGTCATCGGCGCGGGCTCGGTCGTCACCCGGGACATCCCCGCGAACGTCGTCGCGGTCGGCAACCCCGCGCGGGTCATCCGGGAGGACATCGACCGATGACCCGCCGTCACGACCCGGGCCGGCGCGACCGCATCGTCGACGCCTGCCTCGACGTGCTCGCCGCCGAGGGCGTCGCCGGGACCTCGCACCGCAAGGTCGCCGCCGCGGCGGACGTGCCGCTCGGGTCGATGACGTACCACTTCGCGGGGCTGGACGACCTGCTGCGGGCGGCGTTCGACCGGTACGCCCGGGAGTTCGGCGGCCGGTTCGACGCGCTCATGGCGGCGGCGCCCGACCGTGCCGGGGCCGTCGACGCGCTCGTGGCGTACCTCCGCGGCGAGGTGATGGGGGACCACCGCGACCTGGTGCTCAGCCACGAGCTCTACACCCTGGCCGCGCGGGACCCGGCGTACCGGGACCTGACGGCGGCGTGGATGGCGCGCAGCCGGGCGTCGCTGGAGCGGTGGTTCGACCCGACGACCGCGCGGGTGCTCGACGCGCTGGTCGAAGGGCTGGGCATCCACCGGGCGCTCGACACCGGGCCGGGCGACGACGCGGCGGTCGAGGCCGGGGTGCGGCGGGTGGCTGCTCACGCCTGAGGGGCGGGTGCGCCGAGGCCCGCCCCGCCCGCAGGCGTCCGGCGGCCGCGCGCCCCGGGGTCAGCTCGCCCGGCGCAGCTGGGCGTAGGTGGCGGACATCCGCTCGAACTCGTCCCGGGTCAGGCCCATCGCCTCGATGAGCTCGGCCTCGAGCCGGTCGTAGGCGTCCTGCTCGGCCGGCGTGCGCGGCGGCGCGGTCGCCGAGAACCGCGCGTGGATCTCCCGGAGTCGCTCGTGGTCGATGGCCCGCCTGCTCATGTCCCGAACCGTACGACCCACCACTGACACGCCCCTGTGCGCCGGCCGTGGGGAGGGCGGCCGCCCGGCTCAGCCGCCCGCGAGGTGCCCCAGGAGCCGGTCCAGGAACTCCGCCTGCGCCGTGACGACCAGCCCGCGGGCCTCCTCGACCGGCACCCACCGCAGCTCGTCGAGCTCCGGGAACCTCACCGTCCGACCGCTGCGCGGCGGCCAGTCCACGGTCACCTCGCTCACGGGCCCGCGGGGCGCGTCGAGGTCGAGCGAGGCGGCCCGCGCCCACACCCGGACCACCTTGCCCCCGCGCTGCCGGACCTCCCCGAGGTCGACGTCCGCGCCGTCGGGCGCGGGGACGCCGACCTCCTCGGCGAACTCGCGCAGGGCGGTGGCGTGCGGGTCCTCGCCGGGCAGCGGCTCGCCCTTGGGGACGGTCCAGGCGTGCGGCTTCCGCGCCCAGAACGGCCCGCCCATGTGCCCGAGCAGCACCTCGGGCGCGCCCGGCCCGCCGGCGCCCGGGCGGTGCAGCAGCAGACCCGCGCTCGTGCGGGCGGCTGCGGCGGCAGCGGCGGCGGCCACGGCTCAGGACTCCGGGAGCAGGACCTCGACGCCGGCCGCGTCCAGCGCGGCGCGCAGGTCGGCAGGCGGCGGGGCGTCCGTGACGAGGTAGTCCGCGCGGCCGAGCTCGGCGATCTGCGCGAACAGCCGCCGGCTGAACTTGGACGAGTCGGCGAGCACGGCGACCCGGTCGGCGCGGTCCATCATGTCGCCCATCATCGACGCCTCGACCAGGTTGCTCGTCGAGTACCCGACGTCGGCGGAGACGGCGCCGACGCCGATGAGCGCGAGGTCGCACCGGATGTCGACCTCGGGCTGGTGCGTCCACGCCGGCAGCCGCACCGGGCCGAGGGTGGCCTGGTCGGTGATCCGCACGCTGCCGCCGAACACGTACAGGTCGCGGTAGGCGGACGGGGCGAGCTCGGTGGCGCCGCGCAGGCTGTTGGTCGCGACCGTGAGGTCCCGCCGCTCGCCCAGCGCCCGGATCAGCGCGAGCGTGGTGGTGCCGGCGTTCACGATGATCGCCTGCCCGTCCCGCACCAGCGCGGCCGCGCGGCCGCCGATCCGCTCCTTGGCCTGCGTCTGCATCCGCATCCGGACGTCGAGCTCGGTGTTGGGCCGCGGCGCGGTGCTCAGACCGACGGCCCCGCCGTGGGTGCGGACCAGCACGCCGTCGGCGTCGAGCTGGTCGAGGTCGCGGCGGATCGTGTCCGCGGAGACGTCGAACCGCTCGGCGAGCTGCGCGACGGTGACCTCGCCGGTCTCGGTCACGTACGCGGCGAGCTCGGCCTTGCGCCCTGCCGGGAGGCGGCGCGGTGCGGTGTCGGAGGACGACATGCAGACAGATCTAGCACAAAACCGCGTGCTCCCGCAGGAATTCCCGCATGGGCCATCCCTTGACGGCCGCAGAGACCCGCACTACCGTGCTCAAACACGCAGAGAAGCGCACTCCGCCGCAGAAAGCGGCATCCCGGAGGGAGAGTCATGAGCAACGGAGCTCGGATGCGGTACCTCAGTGCCGCGGCCATCGCCGGGGCCTCGGCCCTGGTCCTGACCGCGTGCGGCAGCGGCGGCGACGCCGGCGTCGGCGGCGGGTCGGACGGCGGTGACGTCACGCTCGAGTTCGCCCAGTGGTGGGAGCCCGAGCTGCCGGACGGCGCGTTCCGCGAGCTGATGGACAAGTTCGAGGACGAGAACCCCGGCATCACCGTCGAGCTGCTGAGCGGCCCGTACGCGTCCACCAAGGAGCAGGTCCTGGCCGGCGCGGCCGCCGGCACGATGTCGGACGTGGTCGGCCTGGACGGCGCCTGGGTCAACGACTTCGCCAAGCAGGGCGCCATCGCCGACCTGTCCGCGCTGATGGCGGACGACGGGTTCGACGACAGCCAGCTGGTCAGCCAGGTCCAGGTGGACGGCTCGACGTACATGATCCCGGTCGTGAACTTCGTGTACCCGATGTTCACCAACGACGACCTGCTGGCGCAGGCCGGCGTGGACACGCCACCGAGCACCCGCACCGAGTTCCAGGACGCGGCCGAGGGCATCACCGCGCTGGGCGACAACACCTACGGCTGGGTGCTGCCGCTGTCGCTCGAGGCCCCCAACGGCGTGCAGAACGACGTCATGTCCTGGGTGTGGGCGTCCGGCGGCTCGATGCTGGACGACGGCCAGCCCGCGCTGACCGACAACCCGGACGTCGAGAGCGGCGTGCAGTTCGTCGCCGACCTCTGGGACGCGGGCGTCGTCGCGCCCGGCTCCTTCACGATGAAGGAGCAGGACAAGGTCGAGGAGTTCACCAACGGCCGGGTCGGCATGATGATCGACTCCCTGGCCCACGTGACGACGATCCAGGAGGCCAACCCCGACCTGCAGTTCTCGATCTCCGCCATCCCGGCCGAGGACGGGTACTCGGGCGAGCGGGGCATCCCCTACGCCTCGTGGGGCATCGGCGTCGCCGAGAACTCGGAGCACAAGGCCGAGGCGATGAAGCTGGTCGAGTTCCTCATGAGCGAGGAGACCAACGCTGAGCTGTCGTCGATCGCGAACGCGTTCCCCGGCAACACCGAGTCGGTGCCGGACTTCGTCGAGGACAACGAGCTCTTCGCGACCGCGTTCGAGATCTACCAGGACGGCTACCCGGCGAACGAGTTCACCGGCCTGCCCGTCGCCGAGGAGCTCATGCGGCAGCTCGGCGAGCAGCTGCAGAAGACCCTCAACGGCGACCAGAGCGTCGACGACGCCCTCACCGCTGCCCAGGAGCAGTGGGAGAGCGAGTTCTGACCGACCCCTCCAGCGACCGCGCCGGGCGGGCATCCCTGAACCCGCCCGGCGTGGTCCCCCGGTCAAGGAGGACCGAGAGTGTTCACCTCGCACGTCGAGCGGCCCGTGGTCGCTCCCACCGCCGGCGGATCGCCGGGCCCGGACCGCGCGGCCCCGGCCGAGCAGCCGCCCGCCCGATCCGGCTGGGAGCGGCTGAAGCGCCGGCTCACGCCCTACGGGTTCCTGACGCCGACCGGCGTCCTCATGGCGATCCTCATGCTCACGCCGATCGTCATGGTGATCTGGTACTCGCTGCTGGACGGCGTGATCACGACCAAGAACTCCGCGTTCGTCGGGTTCGCCAACTACGCCGAGGTGCTCACCGACCCGGTGTTCTTCACCGCGGTCCGCAACACGCTCGTGTTCACCGTGTCCAGCGTGGTGGCGCACTTCGTCATCGGCCTCGGGTTCGCGATGCTGCTGAACACCCCGCTGCTGAGCCACCGCACCAAGGCGTTCTTCCGCGTGATCTACGTGCTGCCGTGGCTGTTCACGGTGGCGATCATCGCGGTGCTGTGGCGGCTGCTGCTCAACCCGAACGGCGTCGTGAACTACCTGCTCGGCAGCCTCGGGCTCACCGGCGGCCAGACCGAGTGGCTGGCGGACCCGAGCACCGCGCTCGCCTCGGTCACGTTCATCAACATCTGGTCCGGCTACCCGTTCTTCATGATCAGCCTGCTGGCCGGGCTGCAGGGCATCCCCAAGGACCTGTACGAGGCCGCGCGGGTGGACGGGGCGACGCCGCTGCAGCAGTTCCGGAACGTGACCGTCCCGCAGCTGCGCCCGATCATCATCTCGATGGCGCTGCTGGACTTCATCTGGACCACGCAGCAGTTCGCGCTGATCTGGATGACCACCGGCGGCGGCCCGATCAACGCGACCGAGATGCTCAGCACCTTCACCTACAAGCTCGCGTTCAGCCGCTACGAGTTCTCGGTGGCGTCCGCGTCTGCGGTGGTCGTGCTGCTGCTGTCGATGGTCCTCGCATTCTTCTACGTCCGGCACCAGAAGGCGCGTGACTGACATGGCGACCCTGACCCCGACCCCCGTCCGCGCCGGCTCCCCGGAGCTCCGCCGGCCGCCCGCCAAGACCGGCCAGAAGGCGCTGGTGCTGGTCGCGCTGACGCTCGGCGCGCTGTTCGCCGGCCTGCCGGTGCTGTGGATGCTGTCGAGCTCGTTCAAGGCGAACCCGGAGATCTTCGCGTCCCCGCCGCGGCTGATCACCGAGGGGTTCTCGTTCGACGCGTACACCTCGATCCTCACCGACCCGGTGAAGCTCCGGTTCTTCGGGAACTCCTACCTCGTGGCGGGCGCGGTGACGCTGCTGACGCTGCTGGTGGCGGTGCTCGCGGCGTACGCGTTCAGCCGCTACGAGTTCCGCGGCAAGAAGGTCATCAACGTGGTGATCGTCAGCGTCCAGGCGGTCCCGCCGATCACGCTGCTGATCCCGTACTTCGGCCTCGTGGTGGCGCTCAAGCTCTACAACACCTATCCCGGTCTGATCCTCACGTACATGGTGTTCACGCTGCCCTACGCGATCATCATGATGACCGGGTACTTCAACACCCTGCCGCGGGAGCTCGACGAGGCCGTCAAGGTCGACGGCGCCGGGCCGCTCACCGCCCTGTGGCGCATTCTCGTGCCCATCTCGGTGCCCGGTCTGGTCTCCGTCGGGATCTACACCTTCATGATCGCGTGGAACGAGTTCCTGTTCGCGCTGACGCTCACCCGCACCGAGGACATGCGGACCGTCCCGATCGGCATCCAGCTGCTCATGGGCCAGCACTCGTACAACTGGAACGAGATGATGGCGATGAGCATTCTCGGGTGCATTCCTGTCCTCGTTCTCTTCCTGTTCTTCCAGCGGTACTTCATCGGTGGGATGACCGCAGGGGCGGTCAAGGTCTGACGACCTCGGCCACGGCACGGCAACGACGCACGACCCGACACGAAAGAGGAGTCACCCCATGTTGATGAACGGCGCGGACCTGCTGGCCGTCGCGAACGAGCACAGCTTCGCGGTGCCGGCGTTCAACATCAGCGACTACGCGATGTTCAACGGCATCGTCGACGTCTCGGAGCAGCGGCGCGCGCCGCTGATCGTCGCGATCCACCCGGACGAGGTCAGCCACATCGGCCACGACGTGCTGCCGGCGCTGATCCAGCGGGCGCACAAGGCGTCGGTGCCGGTGGCGATCCACTGGGACCACGGCGGCACCTACGAGCAGATGCTGCGGGCGTTCCAGATCGGCTTCACGTCGGTGATGATCGACGGGTCGATGCTCCCGTACGAGGAGAACGTCGCGCTGACCGCCAAGGTCGTCGAGGCCGCGCACGCGGTGGGCGTCTCGGTGGAGGGCGAGCTCGGCACCATCGGCAAGCTCGACGAGCAGGCGGAGGCCGGCGTCGCGGTGTCCGACATCATCTACACCGACCCGGACCAGGCCGTGGACTTCGTGCAGCGCACCGGCGTCGACAGCCTCGCGATCGCGATCGGCACCGCGCACGGCCTGTACCCGAAGGGCCTCACGCCGGAGCTCAAGCTCGACCTGCTGACCGAGATCAAGTCCCGGCTGCCGATCCCGCTCGTGCTGCACGGCGGCTCCGGCAACCCGGACGACGAGATCGGCCGCGCGGTGAAGCTCGGCGTGAACAAGATCAACATCTCGAGCGACATCAAGGTCGCGTACCACGACCGGATGCGCGAGGTCCTCGCGGACCTCACGCTCCGCGAGCCGAACACGATCCAGCCCCCGGCCATCGAGGCGATGAACGCCGTCGCGGCGCAGAAGATCGAGCTGTTCGACGCGGCGGGCAAGGCCGACCTGTACTGAGATCGGCAGCACGGACGCCCCGGTCCGGGTCGGCACACCCCGGCCCGGACCGGGCTGCACCACCGCCGGCGCCCGCCGGCACCGGCAGGACCGCACGACCGCACAACCGCACGGACCGCGAAGGAGCGGCAGATGGGCACGCGCTACGTCCTCGGGCTCGGGGGGACCGTCGACTACGAGATCGACTGGGACCCCGCGACGCTGACCCGGCTCGCGGCCGAGTGGGGCCTGCGGGCCGACGAGCTCGACGCCGGGGTGCCGATCCTGAGCGAGCGGGACCTGCTGCGCTCGCTGCTCGGCTTCGTCCGGGACGGCGTGGGCGGGGAGCGGTTCGTGGCGTCCTCGGAGATCGTCGAGGCGTTCGCCCGCCGGTTCGCGCGCCGCGTGACCCTGGGCGGCACCTGCGTGCGGGCCGCCATCGCGATGGACCGGGTCCGCGACCTGCCCGCGCTGGTGCACCTGGTCAGCATCGACGACGACGTCCGGCGGCTGCTCCCGGCGTCGACCACCTACCTGTGCTCCGCGGACCGGGACACCACCGACCCGCACCTGATCGTGCAGTACCCCGCGGCGTCCCCGGTGCGGGTGGCCGGCGAGGACGTCGTGGCCGCGCACCCGAACCGGCTCATCTACGTCAACGACCCGCCGAACCTGGAGCTGGTCCTGCACCCGGCCCTGGCCGACGCGGTGGCGGCCGCGGACGTGACGCTGGTGTCCGGGTTCAACGTGATCCAGGACCGCGCGCTGCTCGCCGACCGGCTCGCGACGGTCGCCGCGGCGCTCGACGGCCGCGCGCCCGGGTCGTTCGCCTACTTCGAGGACGCCGGGTACCACGTGCCCGCGCTCCGGGCGGACGTGCGGGACGCCCTCGCGGGCCGGGTCGACGCGTGGGCGATGAACGAGGACGAGCTGCAGGTGTGGATCGGGCGCGCGGTCGACCTGCTGGACGCGGCCGACGTCGCGAAGGCCCTCGTCGACCTCCGGGCGGCGGTCCCGGCGCGGACCCTGGTCGTGCACACGAAGTACTGGGCGCTGGCCGCCGGGCCGGGCGCCGACGACCTGCGGCCGGCGCTGCGCGGCGGCATCACGATGGCGAGCACCCGGTACCTGCACGGCGACGACTTCACCGTCGAGGACTACGCGGCGACCGGCGCGCGCGAGCCGGGGCCGCTGGGGGCTCGGTTCGCGGCGGAGGTCGAGGCCGTCGCGGGCGCGGCGACCGGGGCGCTGGCGTGCGAGCCCGCGTACGCGCTGGACGTGCCACGGCCGACCACCATCGGGCTGGGCGACACGTTCGTGGGCGGGTTCCTCGCGGCGCTGGCGGGGCGGTGACGTCGGCGGTGCCCGGCGGGGCGGCGGCCCTGCTCGCGGGCGGGCTGGTCGCGCTGCCCGAGGCGGTCGCCCAGGTCGAGGAGGTGACCCGCACCGCGGGCGGCGAGCGGCTGCTGCTGGTCCGGCTGGCCGGCGGGCTGGCGTTCGACGTGCGCCCCGACCGGGGCCTCGACCTCGGGCCGGCGTGGTGGGGCGGCGTGCCCGTGGCCTGGCGGTCGCCGCACCGCGCCGACCCCGGGCCGGGCGCCGGCTGGGAGGAGCGGTTCCTCGGCGGGCTGGTCGTGACGTGCGGGCCGGAGAACATCGGGCCGCCCACCGCCACCGCCGGCCAGCACGGCAGCCACCACCTGACGCCCGCCACCGAGGTGCGCTGGTGGCGCGAGGTCACGCCCGGGGGCGTCGAGGTGCACGTGAGCGGCGTCGTGGGGTACTCGACGCTGTACGGGACGCGCGTCGTCGTCGAGCGGGAGATCGTCGCCGGCACCGACCGGCCGCGGGTGGAGGTCCGGGACGTCGTGCGCAACGACGGCGACGACCCCGTGGGCGTGCCGCTGCTCTACCACGTGAACCTCGGGGCGCCGCTGCTCGCCCCGGGTGCGCGGCTGCGGGTCGACGCGGGGCGGACCGCGCTGCGCGACCCGCTGCCGCCCGGGCGGGACCCGCTCGTGCTGCCGCCGCCGGCCCCGGGTGCCGAGGCCGTCGTCGCGGAGCACCGGGACCTCGCGGCCGACGGGGAGGGGCGGGCGCGGGCGGTGCTGCCCGGGCCCGGCGCGGCGGTGGCGGTCGAGTGGCCCGCCGCGACGCTGCCCCGGCTGTGCACCTGGGCGTGGCCCGCGCGCGGGGCCTGGGTGCTGGGCGTCGAGCCGACCAACGCGCCGCTGTTCGGCGCGGAGCGGGACGGTCCGCACGCCGGGGCGCCGGTGCTGGCGCCGGGCGCGTCGTGGCGCACCGGCGTGGCGGTCGAGGTGCTGCCGGGGGTGGGCGATGCGCGTGCCCCCGGTTCGGACGAGGACGAGGAGGGGACGGCGTGACGACGGAGCAGACGACGGTGGCGGGCGCGGTGGCGGGCGCGAGCGGTGGCGCGGGGTCCGGTCCGGCGCCGGCCGGCCCGGTGATCCTGCCGGCCAACCAGCCCGCCGACCGGTTCTACGCCGGCGGTGCCCGCATCGCCGGGTTCCGCGGCCCGGCCGGCGCGCCGGCCGGCGGTGACCACGTGCCGGAGGACTGGGTCGGCTCCACGACGACCCTGTTCGGCGAGGACACCCTCGGCCTGACCCGGCTGCCCGGCGGCGGGACGCTCGCCGACGCCGTGGCGGCGGACCCCGTGGCCTGGCTGGGTCCGGAGCGCGCGGCCGCGCACGGCGCCGACGTCGGCCTGCTCGTCAAGCTGCTGGACGCGGGGGAGCGGCTGCCCGTGCACGCGCACCCCGACGTGCCGTTCGCGGCCCGGCACCTCGGGCTGGCGCACGGCAAGACCGAGGCGTGGGTGGCGATGACCGCCGCGCCGGTGCACCTGGGCTTCCGGCGCGACGTCGCCGTCGAGGATCTGCGCCGGTGGGTCGACGCGCAGGACGCCCCCGCGATGCTCGACGCGATGCACGTCCTGCACCTGGAGCCCGGCGACGCGGTGCTCGTCCCGGCCGGGCTGCCGCACGCGATCGGCGCCGGGGCGTTCGTCGTCGAGCTCCAGGAGCCGACGGACCTGTCGATCCTGGTCGAGTGGGCGGGGTTCGCGATCGACGGGACCGTCGCCGGGCACCTCGGGCTCGGGTTCGACACGGCGCTCGCGGCCGTCGACCGTCGGGGCCGGTCGGCGGCGGAGATCGCGGCGCTGCGGGGTGCGCGGGATGGCGACACCGGCGACCTGCTCCCGGACGCCGCACCGTTCTTCCGGGTCGAGCGGTGGCGCGCGGCGGGGGAGTGGGACGCGGGGTTCGCGGTCGCCGTGGTCGTCGACGGGGCGGGCGCCCTCGTGTCGCCGGATGGCGGTCGCACCCCCGTCCGGCGCGGGTCGACGGTGCTGGTGCCGTGGTCGGCGGGCGCCCTGCGGCTCGAGCCGGACGCCGGGGCGGGCCTCGAGGTGCTGCGCTGCCGGCCACCGGCGGCGTGACCGGGGCGTGCTGGGCCCCGGGGGACGCGTCAGCCGCGGACCGTGCCCTCGATGCACGTCACCGTGTCGCCGCCGACCCACACGGTGCCGTCCGCGTCGCGCTCCACGTGGATCCGGCCCGCCCGGCCGAGCACCGTGCCCTGGGCCGCGACGTACCGCTCCGGGGCGCGGCCCGAGCCGATCAGCCACTGCCCGACGACCGCGTTCAGGCTGCCGGTGACCGGGTCCTCCGGCACGCCGATGGCCGGCGCGAACCCGCGCAGCTCGAACGTCGTCCCCGCGCCCTCGGCCTGCGGGCCGACGACCCCGAGGTGCACGTTCCCGAGCGCCGCCCAGTCCGGCCGCAGCGCCAGCACCCGCTCCGCGGAGTCGAGGAGCAGCACGTTCCACCGCGGGCCGTTGTCGAGGAACCGGTGGTCCACCACAGCGTCGGGCGGCAGCCCCAGCGCCGCGACCGATCGGCGCAGCGTCTCGTCGTCGACCGGCGCGTCCACCAGCGGCGGCGGGGCGGCGAACCGCAGCCGCCCGCCGTCCCGGCGCAGGGGCACCAGGCCGACCGCGCACTCCTGCACGACCCGGTCGCCGCCCGCCGGGACGCCACCCCGGGCCAGCCACGCGTGGCACGAGCCGAGCGTGGGGTGGCCGGCGAACGGCAGCTCGCCGCCGGGCGTGAAGATGCGCAGCCGGTAGTCCGCGGCGGCCGGGTCGGTCGGGCGGAGCAGGAACGTCGTCTCGGACAGGTTGGTCCAGCGGGCGAACGCCGCCATCTCCGCGTCGGTCAGGCCGTCGGCGTCGTGCACCACCGCGACGGGGTTGCCGCGGTAGGGCTCGGCGGTGAAGACGTCGACCTGGGAGAACGGGCGCGTGGTGGGGGCGTCGGGCATGGGTCCACCGTAGGGCGCGGGCCCTGGCAGGCTCCTGGGCATGTTCCTCGTGGCGCTCTTCGACATCGACGGCACGCTCTGCGACCCGGGGACCGGGATCACCGACGCGGTCCGGCACGCCCTGCGAGCGATGGGCGTGGAGGAGCGGGACGACGCGGCCCTGCGCCGGTTCGTCGGCCCGCCGCTCGAGCACTCGTTCCGCGACTTCTACGGGTTCGACCCTTCGCAGGTCGAGGAGGCCAGCGCGCACTACCGGGCGCACTACGCCGCCGAAGGTCTGGCCCGGTACCGCGCGTACCCGGGCGTCTCAGACCTGCTCACGACCCTCGGGGACCGCGGCGTGCGGCTCGGGGTCGTGACGGCGAAGGGCCAGGCGGTGGCGGAGCAGGCGCTCGCGGGCACCGGGTTGCTGCGCTTCTTCGAGTCCGTGCACGGGCGGGCCCCGGGTCCGGTGGTGACGAAGGACGTCACGATGGGCGAAGCGCTGGCCCGGTTCGCGGTCCCGGCGTCGGACGTCGTCATGGTGGGGGACCGCCAGCACGACGTCCTGGCCGCGCGGCACCACGGTGTCGACGCCGTCGGGCTGCTGCACGGGTACGGCACGCGGGCAGAGCTGGAAGCCGCGGGAGCGCGGTGGGTGGTCGCGGACGCGGCCGGGGTGGCGGCGGTCCTGGGGGCTGGATCGTGGTCCGCCGAGCGCTAGAAATCCCGGTCTGGGCCACGACCGCTCGTGGATGGCGTTGCGTGTGGCGGCCTCGAGGATGTGCAGCGGGCCGAGCAGAGAGGACGCGAGTGGCCATGCGAGGAGTTCAGCCCTGGGGCTGGACTCCTCTCGTGCATCAGGGGCAGGAGCCGACGCCGCCGCCCGCTGGGCGCGCGAGCGGTGCGCGGAGCAGGCGGCGGCGCGGGCGTGCGAGCGGAGCTCAGTCCGCGATGAACGCCAGGATGTCCTTGATCAGCGCCTCCTGGTACGCGCCCGAGATGCCGTGCGGCGCGCCGGGGTAGACCTTGAGCGTGCCGAGCTTGACCAGGTCGATCGACTTGTAGGCCGCGGCCGCGATCGGGACGATCTGGTCGTCGTCGCCGTGCGCGATGAGGATGGGCACGTCCAGCGCCTCGAGGTCCTCGGTGAAGTCGGTCTCGGAGAAGACCTGCACGCAGTCGTACGCGGCCTGGAGCTCGGCGAGCATGCTCTGCCGCCAGAAGTCGTCGCGCAGGCCCTGGCTGATCGTCGAGCCCTCGCGGTTCGCGCCGTAGAACGCCTCGGACAGGTCCTGGTAGAACTGCGAGCGGTCGCGCAGGACGCCCTCGCGGATGCCGTCGAACGCCTCGATCGGGGTGCCCTCGGGGTTGGTCTCGGACTTCAGCATGACCGGCGGGACGGCGCCGGCGGTGACGACCTTGGTGACCCGGCCCTTGCCGTGCTGCGCGGCGTACCGCACGACCTCGCCGCCGCCGGTGGAGTGGCCGATGACGGTCAGGTCGGTGAGGTCCAGCTGCTCGACCAGCGACGCGAGGTCGCGGGCGTAGGTGTCCATGTCGTTGCCGCCGCTGGTGCGGGACGAGCGGCCGTGGCCGCGACGGTCGTGCGCGATGGCGCGGTAGCCGGCGTCGTGCAGGACCTTGAGCTCGTAGGCCCAGGCCTCGGAGCTCAGCGGCCAGCCGTGGCTCAGCAGGACGGGCTTCCCCTGGCCGTAGTCCTGGTAGAAGATCTCGGCGCCGTCGGGCGTGCTGACGTAGGGCATGGTTCCTCCTCTGCGGGGGTCCGGACCGACCTGCCGCGGGGCACTTGCCCGGGGCGTCCGTCCCCGGACACGATTGGAGCGCGCAGCGCCGCGCGCGGACCAGGAAGAAGTCCGGCAGAACTCGGGGGAGCTCGCCGGCCGGGGCAGAGGCGGGCGAGGGTGGACGACGACCTGGGAGCGCTCCTGCGCCGGCACCGGCAGGACGCGGACCTGACGATCGAGGACCTGGCCGCCGCCTCCGGCGTGAGCGACCGGGGCATCGGCGACATCGAGCGCGGCGTCAGCCGGGGGCCGCAGCACCGGACCGTGGAGGCGCTCGCGGACGGCCTGCGGCTGGGCCCGGACGACCGTGCGGCGCTGCTGCGGCTGGCCCGGGAGGGGCGCCGGCGGCCCGCGGGGGTCGTGCCGCACGCCCTGCCGCTGCCGCGCCGGGTGCCGGACTTCACGGGGAGGGCGGTCGAGCGGGCCGCGCTGGCCGGGGTGCTGCGCGGCGGGGGCCCGGACGCGACGCCGCCCGTCGCGGTCGTGACGGGGCCGCCCGGCTTCGGCAAGACGACGCTCGCGGCGCAGGTGGCCCGCGACCTGCGCGACGAGTTCCCGGAGCGGCTGTTCCTGGACCTGCGGGGCGTCGACCACGAGCCGGTCGCCCCGGGCGCCGCCGTGCGCCGGGTCGCGGAGGCGCTCGCGTCCGGGACCGTCCCGCCCGACCCGGACGCGGCGAGCGCGCACGTCCGGGGGCTGCTGGCGGACCGGCGGGTGCTGCTCGTCCTGGACAACGCCGCGTCCGAGGAGCAGGTGCGGCCGCTCGTCCCGGCGGACGGCCCGTCCGCCGTCCTCGTCACCAGCCGGCGCGCGCTGGCGGGGCTCGACGGCGTGCAGCAGCGCACGGTGCTGGGCCGGCTCGCGCCCGGCGACTCGGTCGGGCTGCTGGACGCGATCCTCCCGGGGCGCGGGTCCGCTGAGGACCTCGCGCGGCTCGCCCGGCTCTGCGACGACGTCCCGCTGGCGCTCCGGATCGCCGGCAACCGGCTCGCGGCGCGGGCGGGCTGGTCGATCGACGGCCTGGTGCGACGGATGACTGCGGACGAGCGGCGGCTCGACGCGCTGGCCGCGGGCGACCTGCGGGTCCGCGCGGCGTTCACCTCGTCGTACGAGCAGCTCGGGCCGGGCGCGCAGCGGCTGTTCCGGCGGCTGGCCCTCGTGGACGCGCCGACCGCCGGCGCCGGGCTGGCCGCGGCGCTGGTGGGCGAGCCGGTGTGGCGGACCGAGGACCTGCTCGACGAGCTGGTCGACCTGAGCCTCGTGCAGCACCTGCCCGGCGACCGGTACGGGCTGCACGACCTGCTGCGGCTGTACGCCCGCTCCGAGCTCGACCACCAGGAGGAGCCCGCGGCGCACGACGCCGCCCGCGCGGCCGCCGACGACTGGCTGCTCCGGACGACGGTGCGCGCCGGCTACCGGTTCGAGCCCGACCACGCCCACGAGGGTGCGGACGGGGCGGGGGAGCGGGACGTCGACCTGCCCGACCAGGAGACCGCGCAGGCGTGGCTCCGAGCGGAGTCCGCGAGCTGGCTCCCCGCGCTGCGCCGTGCCGCGGCGGCCGGCGACCACGCGCGGGTGGCGGCGGTCGCCGACGCGCTGCACTGGTTCTCCGACCTGTGGGCGACCTGGGACCGGTGGGCCGAGGTGTTCGACCTGTCGGCCGACGCCGCGACGGCGCTCGGGGACGACCGGCTGATCGCCGTGCACGAGGGCTACCGCGCGTGGGCGCAGTCGATCTGCCGCGGGGACCTGGTGCGGGCGCGGACGGCGGCGGACCGCGCGCTGGCGGCCGCCCGGCGGTGCGGCGACACCACGCAGGAGGGGTGGGCCCTGAGCTACCGGTCGTGGATCGCCTCCCAGGTGGGCGACCTCGCGACCGCCGAGCGGGACGCGAGCGCCGCGGTGGACTGCATGCTCGCCGCCGGCGACCAGGAGGGCGCGCCGCAGGCGATGCTGTCGCTCGCCAAGGCCCGGCAGCGGCTCGGCCGGCTCGACGAGGCCGCTGCGACCGTCCGCGCGACGATCGCCCGGGTCGCCGACCCGCGCACCCGGCCCCGCGCGCAGGTCGCGCCGTTCACCGAGGCCAACGCGCACGTCTACCTGGCCGCGATCCTGGTCGAGGCCGAGCGGTGGGACGAGGCGCGGGCCGTCGCGTCGGAGGCCCTGCGCCTGGCCGCGCCGCTCGGCGTGCCGCGGATCGTGGCGACGGCGCACCTCGCCCGGGGCCGCGCGCACGCCGCGCTCGGCAACACGGACGCGGCGGTGGTCGACATCGAGATCGCGGTCGCCGCGCGGCGGGAGCTGGGCATCGACGCACCCCTGGCGGCCGCGCTCACGGCGCTGGAGCAGGTCCGGGCGGCGGCCGTCGGGACGAGCCCCGACGGGGTCGCGGCGCCGGTCCGCGCGCCGGAGCCGAGCGTCGCGGGCTAGGGTGCGGGGCATGTCGACGGTGCGTCTCGGGGTCCTCGGTGCTGCTCGCATCCTGCACGACGCGGTGGCGGTGCCCGCCGCGTCCGTCCCGGAGGTCGAGGTGACGGCGATCGCCGCCCGCGACCGGGCCCGGGCGCAGGAGATGGCGGACGCCGAGGGCATCCCGCGCGTCCTCGACGACTACGACGCGCTGCTCGCCGACCCGGACGTCGATGCCGTGTACGTGCCGACCCCGGCCGCGCTGCACGGGGTGTGGATGCTGCGGGCGATCGCCGCCGGCAAGCACGTGCTCTGCGAGAAGCCGTTCACCGCGAACGCCGCCGAGGCCGAGGACGTCGAGGCCGCCGCGGCGGGGACGGGCCTGGTCGTGATGGAGGCGTTCCACTCGCAGCACCACCCGTCGTGGGCGCGGCTGCGCGAGCTGCTCGCCGAGGGCGCGATCGGCCGGGTGACGTCCGCGGAGGCCGACTTCTGCGTGGAGATCGCCGACCGCGGGGACATCCGGTGGCAGGAGTCCATGGGCGGCGGCGCGCTGATGGACCTCGGGGTCTACCCGCTGCGGTTCCTCACGCACGTGCTGGGCGCGCCGACCGTGCGCTCGGCGGAGGCCGTGGAGGTCGACGGCGTCGACGCGTCGATCGTCGTGCACCTGGACCTGCCGGGCGGGGTCGACGGCACCGTGCGGGCCAGCATGGTGGCGTCGGAGGACCAGAGCGTCCGGGCGCGGATCGTCGGCACGACCGGGACGATCACCGTGCACAGCCCGTACGGGCCGCAGAACGGCGGGCGCATCGTGGTCGAGCACGCCGACGGCCGCGTCGAGGAGGTGCCGGTCGACCCCACCGCGTCGTACGTGTGGATGCTGCGCTCGTTCGCGGACGCGGTGCTGCGCGGCGGCGACCCCGTGTCCGGCACCGCGCAGGCCGTGGCGGCGATGCGGCTGGTCGACGACGCCTACCGCGCGGCGGGCTTGGCGCCGCGGGAGCCCGCGCCGCTCGGCTGAGCCGTCGGAGCTGAGCCGCGCGGTGACGCCGGGACGGCGCCGTCGGGACGGCGCCGCGCGGCCCTCGGCGAGGACCGGGCTATCCCCGGCGTTCCGGCAGCGGGTACAGCTCCGGTACGCCCGGCGGGTCCTCGCCGACGACGCCGTCGATCGCCTCGCGGTACAGGTCGGCGTGCCCGACGTGGCGGGCGTACTCCTCGATCAGGTCGACCAGCACCCGGCGCACGGTCGGGCGGGCGCCGGGGTCGTCCGACCACGCGATCGGCCGGTCCAGCCCGCCCTCGGCCACCGCGTCCGCCAGCGACTCGCGTGCGCGCAGCACCGCGTCGCGCCACAGGTCGTAGAGGTAGGCCGGGTCGTCCTCGGCCGCGGAGGTCCACGGCCAGTCGGGGGTGGCGCCCCAGTCGACCGCCTCCCAGGGGTCGCCCGGTCGTCGGCCGTTCACCCGGGTGCACAGGTGGAACACCTCGACGAACGCCAGGTGCTTGACCAGGCCGCCGAGCGTGACCGCCGACGGGCCGAGGGTCGCGGACAGCGCCGCGCGGTCCAGCCCGCCGACCTTCCAGGCGAACGTCGCGCGCTGCCGCTCGAGCGAGCCCACGAGCGAGGCCACCTCGTCCCCCGCGGCGGGTGGGCCCCACCAGCCGTGCGGGTCCCCGCCACCGTCCCCGTGCTGCGCGAACTCGTCGGACATGGTGCCTCCCTCGTCGGGGCCGCCGGCGGTGCGCCGGTGCGCCGCACGCTACGCCGGGCCACCCACACGCCGGCGCCGCGCCACCGCGACAGCGCGCCACGCGACACCCGCCGCGACGACGACCGCACCGCCGACGACCGAGCCGGGCGGCAGGGTCGCCGCGAGCGCGACGCAGCCGAGCGCCCCGAGGACCTGGAGCGCGCGCGGGAACCGGCGGTGCGCGCGGTCCTGGGTCAGCGCGGCGGCGTTGGCGACCAGGTAGTAGAGCAGCACGCCGAACGACGAGAACCCGATGGCGCCGCGCAGGTCGACGGTGAGCACGAGCGCCACCACGACGACGGCGAGCGCGATCTCCGCCCGGTGCGGCACCCGGTACCGGGGGTGCACCGCGGCGAGCCCGCGCGGCAGGTCGCCCTCCCGCGCCATCGCGAGCGTCGTGCGGCTCACCCCGGCGACCAGGGCGAGCAGCGCGCCGAGCGAGGCCGCGACCGCGCCGACCCGGACCACCGCGCCGACCCAGGGCCGGCCCGTCGCCGCGGCGGCGTCGACCAGCGGCGCGGCGCTCGCGGCCAGGGCGTCCGGGCCGAGGACCGCCAGCAGGGTCACCGCCACGGCGGCGTACGTGAGCACGGCCAGCCCGAGCGCGAGCTGGATCGCCCGGGGGATGGTCCGGGCCGGCTCCCGGACCTCCTCGCCCATCGTGGCGATCCGGGCGTACCCCGCGAAGGCGAAGAACAGCAGCCCCGCCGACCCGAGGACGCCGGACCACGTCGCGTCGGACCCGACCGCAACCCGCGCCCACGACGGGTCGCCGCCGGCCAACCCCGCGATCACGACCGTCGCCAGTGCGCCGAGCGCGATGGCCACCACCACGCGCGTCAACCGCGCGGTGCGGGTGACCCCGCGGAGGTTCACGGCGGTGAGCGCCACGACCGTCCCGGCCGCGACCGGCCGCTGCCAGGCCGAGGGCACGGCGTAGGCGGCGACGGTCAGCGCCATCGCCGCGCAGCTCGCGGTCTTCCCGATCACGAAGCACCAGCCCGCGAGGAACCCCCACCACGGGCCCAGGCGCTCGCGGCCGTACACGTAGGTGCCGCCGGACGCCGGGTACTGCGCCGCGAGCTGGGCGGACGACGTCGCGTTCGCGTAGGCCACCACGGCGGCCAGCGCCAGGCCGACCAGCAGCGCCGACCCCGCCGCCTGCGCCGCGGGCGCGAACGCGGCGAACACCCCCGCGCCCACCATCGAGCCCAGCCCGATGACGACCGCGTCCCCCAGGCCGAGCCGCCGGACGAGGCCGGTGGAGCCGCTCATGCCGTCGTCCTCCCGGGTGCCTCGCGTCGCGGCGCGTGCCCGGCCGTCGGGGGCCAGTGTGGCCGAGGAAGGTGTCCACGGGGTGTACGGCGTGGTCGCCGGCCCGTCGCGCTGGCACAGTGGGCCCGCACGGCGGACCGAGGGAGGTGACGCCGGTGGACCCGTCCGAGGTGCACCGGGTGCTCGACGCGCTGGCCGGCGCGGGGTGCCGCGTCTGGGTCGCCGGCGGCTGGGGCGTCGACGCGCTCGTCGGACGGCAGACCCGCCCGCACCGGGACCTCGACCTCGCGCTCGACGCGGCCGGCGAGGTCGCCGCGCTCGGGGCGCTGGCCGCGCTCGGCTACGCCGTCGAGACCGACTGGCGGCCCGTGCGCGTCGAGCTCGTCGCCCCCGGTGCGCGCTGGGTCGACCTGCACCCGGTGGTCTTCGACGCCGCGGGGCGCGGCACGCAGGCGGGCCTGGACGGGACGACGTTCGACTACCCGGTGGGGTGCCTCGTCACCGGGACGATCGGCGGGCGCGCGGTGGGGTGCCTGTCCGTGGCGCAGCAGGTCGCGTTCCACACGGGCTACCCGCCGCGCGCGGTGGACCTCGCGGACCTGGCGCTGCTGACGGGGCCGGGGCCGTCCGCATGAGGAGCGCCCCGGGTCGGACGTGGTGTCCGGCCCGGGGCGCTCGGGGGCTGCGGGGGTGCCGCGGCGCGGCCGCTTGCGGTCAGGTCAGCGCACCGACCGGATCCGCGTGATGAAGAACGCGCCGAGCAGTGCGGCGACGATCGACACCGGGAACACCAGCCCGTAGCCGCCGGTCGCGACGACCAGGGCCGAGGTGATGAGCGGGCCGACGGTCTGGCCGGCGGTGGTCGACAGGTTGAGGATGCCGAGGTCCTTGCCGGCCTCCTCCTCGTTCGGGAGCACGTCGACGTTGAGCGCCTGGTCCACCGAGGTGTAGACGCCGTAGCCGAGGCCGGCGATGCCGGCGAACAGGAACATGCCGGCGGGGGTCGGCCAGACCCACGGCATCGCGATACCCACGGCGAACAGCACGCTCGAGAGCACCACGGGGAGCTTGCGGCGACCGATCAGGTCGGAGATCGGGCCGGCGGCGACCGAGCCGATCAGCGAGACGACCAGCGTGATGACGGCCATCGTGGCGATGGTGGCCGCGGACTCCGCGGTGGTCTGCCCGACGTGGTCCTGCACGATGTAGAGCTGGTACGCCATGATCATCTGGTACGAGACCAGCATGAACAGGCGGCCCGCGAACGCCAGGTAGAAGTCGGGCGCCTTGCGCGGCGGCCGGAACGACTTGAGCAGCTCGCCGAGGCCGGCGGCCGCCGGCGGCAGGTCGACGGCCGACTTCTCGCGGGGCCAGACGACGAGCGCGATGACCGCCGAGACGGCCATCAGCGCGCCGCCGAGGACGAAGCCCGGCAGCGAGTTCGTGATGAACGCGGCGCCGACCAGCGAGCCGATCGGGGCACCGCCCGCGAGGCCGCCCCCGTAGAACGCGGACATGGTGCCGCGGACCTTGCCGGGCACGCGGTCCGCGAGGACGGCGACCGCGGGGGCCAGCATCATGTTCAGGCCGACCATGCTGATGCAGTACGACAGCGTGATCAGCCCGGGGCTGGTCAGGACGCCGATGGCGAACAGCGAGACGCCGCCGAGGACGCCGCCCGCGAGGATCCACGGGGTGCGGCGGCCGAACCGGCTGCGGGTGCGGTCGGAGAGGTTGCCGAACACCAGGTTGGACACCAGCGAGACGATCGCGGTGATCGCGCTGATGGACCCCAGGAGCGTCTCGGGGGAGTCGACGCCGATGTCGCGCAGGCGCTGCGGGAGCAGGACGGCGGCGACGATCTGCAGGCCGACGATCCACAGCAGGCCGTAGGCGAAGAAGCCGGCACCGAAGCGCAGGGTCCGGGCCCGGGTGAACGGGGCCCCGGTGTCGGGGGCGAGGTCGTCCCGCGTCGAGGGGGTGCCCTCGGTGACGACGGTGGCCTGGGCGTCCATGCGTACCTTCTTCGGCGTCATGGGAGTCGGACGGCTCCACGTTGAGACGTCGTGGCGCCGACGCTGCCGGTGCCACCACTACCTACCGCTCGGTAGGTACGGCAGAAATTACGACCGGGTGGTCGGGATGTCAACCCCGCCCGTCCGGCCTGCGACGACGGCCGTGGGGAGGGGGCGCGGCGACGCGGACCCGCGCGATCACGCGGTGCGCGGGTGCGGCGGTCGGGGCGGCGCC
>NZ_JAANNB010000120.1 GCF_011603975.1 Cellulomonas sp. IC4_254
GCGCGGCGGAGCCACCCGGGGGCGGCACCGGCGCGGCGGCCGGCGGCGTGCGGGGGACGGCGACGGCCACCAGGACCGCGACGGGCACGGCGGCGGCGTAGAGCCAGAACGGCGCGCGCCAGCCCGTGGCGGCCAGCAGCCCGGCCGCGGGGAGCAGGACCACCCCGCCCAGGCTCGCGGCCGCCTGCTGCAGACCGAGGTACGTGGCACGCCGCGGACCGGCGAACCAGTCGGTCAGCAGCGCGCCGACGGCCGTGCTGACCGCGCCGACGCCGAGCCCGAGCAGCGCCCGCGTCGCGAGCAGCGGCCCGAGCCCTTCGACCAGGAGCCCCGCCGTCCCGGCCGCCGCGGACACGGCGAGCCCGCCGAGCAGGACCGGGCGCCGCCCGGCGCGGTCGGAGAGCACCCCGGCCAGCGGTGCGCCGACGGCGATGGTCAGCGACGTGATCGTCAGGGCGAGCCGGACGAGCGTGGCGTCCCCGAAGTACCGAGCCATCCCGGGCAGGGCGGGCGCGATGAGAGCCGGCGCCATGATCGTCAGCCCCGCCGCGGCGAGCACCGCCCCGCGGGCGGCGGGGCTCGGACCCGGACGCGCCGGCACTCGGGAGCGCGCGCGGAGCGTGTGCGTGGTCATCGCGTCAGTCCCAGAGGCTCAGCGCGACGAGGAACAGCACCACCGGCACCAGCAGCCACGGCTCGGCGACCACGAACAGGGCCGTCAGGCCCAGCGCGGACCAGGCCAGGACCCTGGCCAGCCGGCGCCGGCGGCCCTTGCGGGCCCGCTTGGCGGCCTTCGCCTCGGCCGCGACCCGCAGGTGCTCGAGCCACGAGCCGAGCGAGGCGTCCAGCGCAGCGCGCAGGTTCTCCGCGTCGGCCCGCACCGGGTCGCCCTCCCAGGACTCGGCGGTCCGGACGACGGTCGCGCCGCCCTCGGCCGTGAAGGTCCACTCGTGGACCCCCGTGATGCCCTGCGCCGGGCCGCCCCACAGGATGCGCCGCGGGGCGTCGACCGCGTAGACGGTCGAGGTCACGTCGAGGCCGTGCGTGCGCCAGCGGAACGACGACCCGGGCGCGAGCGGTCCGTCCGCCTCCACGGCTTCCACGTCCCGCTGCCAGGAGGGCCAGCCGGCGACGTCGGTGTGCAGGCGCCACACCAGGTCGACCGGGGCCTGGATGCGGATCTCGCGCCGCACGACCACGGTCGCGGACTCGTCGATCGTGCTGGGGATGGTCTCGGTGGGGTTCATGGTGCTCCTCTTCTCGATGTTGAGTGAACAGTCACTCACTAGGATCCAACGGGGATGACGGTGCGAGCGGGCCCGCGTCGTCATCCGGGTGGGCTCAGCCCGGGTGCCTGATCCCCTCGACGAGGAGCCGGGCCCAGGCCTCGGGGACGGCGTCGACCTGCGCCGTCACGATGAGGTGGCAGAGCTGGCCGTAGGCCACGAACCGCTGGACGGCCTCGTCCGACGCACCAGACCGGGCCTTGGCGAAGTCGACGACCTCCCGGAGGCCGGCGCGCAGAGCCTCCCCGATCTCGGGGAGGTCGGCCACCGACTGCGCGTGCACCTGGAGCAGGAGCAGGGTCCGGTCCGCGATGAGGTGGGCGTAGGCGCCCCCCATCGCGTCCAGCAGACCGTCCGGGGAGCCGTCCTCGGCGCCGTCCGCGCCGGCGGCCAGCGCCTGCACGACCTGGTCGAAGCAGGTCTCCAGAGCGGTCACGAACAGGCGCTCCTTGGTCGGGAACAGCTTGACCACGTACGCCGGGGAGATCTTCGCCGCGCGGGCCACGTCGGCGATCGTGGTGCCGTGGTACCCGCCGCGGGCGAACTCGCGGACGGCTGCCGAGGCGACGACCGGCTTGCGGAGGTCTGCCGTGGAGAGCGAGGTCCGTGTCATGTGAGTGACTGTACATTCACTCTCTGCGTGCGCGCAAGCCCCCTCGACGGGCCTCTCGTCAGTAGACCGACCGGTATATCGTCGCCAGCATGGTCACCCCCGACCCCGCCGCACCGCTCACCCCCGCCGCGCAGCGCGTCCTCGACGCCGCGTCCGAGCTGTTCTACGAGCGCGGCATCCACGCCGTCGGCGTCGACGGCATCGCCGAGGCCGCCGGCGTCACCAAGAAGACGCTGTACGACCGGTTCGGGTCGAAGGAGGCGTTGGTCGTCGCCTACCTGCGGGCGCGGGACGCGCGGTGGCGCGCGCACCTGCTGGCCACCCTCGACCGGGTGCCGTCGCCGGGGACCGCCCGGGTGCTGGCGGTGTTCGACGCCGCGGAGTCCTGGTCCACGGCGAACAGCCCGCGGGGGTGCAGCGCGATCAACGCCCGGGCCGAGTCGTTCCCCGGCGACGGCGACGCCGTGCTGGCGGAGGTCGCCGCGCAGAAGGCGTGGCAGGTCGGGCTGCTGGCCGACCTGTGCCGCGAGGCGGGGGTGCGGGAGCCGGAGGACACCGCGCGGGCGCTGATGCTGCTGTACGAGGGCGCGATCGTCACCGTGGGCATGGGGACGTTCGACCGGCCGTTCGCGCGGGCGCGGTCCGTGGCGGCGGCGGTGCTGGGTCTCGACGACCCGAGCCCCACCGCCTGACCCCCTGACGACGGAGCCCGGCTCCGCTCCCGCGTCGATCGACTCTTGCCAACGTAGGCAAACGTGCGCCACCCTCGGCATTGCAACGTCTGCAAAGAGGCAGACCCGCGCGCTCGGGCGCGCGGTGTACGCGATGTCGAAGGAGAGAGCACGTGCTCAGATCCCCGCACCGACGACCCCGGACCACCGCCCTGACCCTGCTCTGCGCCGCCGCGCTCGCCCTCGTGGGCGGGGTCGCGCAGGTCGCCGCCACCGCCGCCCCGGCCGCGGCCGTCTCCCCCGGCCAGGTCCTGTACTCCCCGAACCTCGCACAGAACCCCGCCGGCACCGCCGGCTACCCCCGGGCGATTCGCGTCGACAACGACGGGTCCACGGCCCAGACCATGCTCGCGACGTTCGCCCGCGGCGGCGTCGGCCCGGCGACCGTGCTGCCGGTCTACCGCAGCACGAACGGCGGCACGAGCTGGACCCAGGTCTCCACGATCAGCTCGAACACCCCCGGCTGGGACCTGGAGGCACCGACGCTCTACGAGGTGCCACGCTCGATCCCCGGGCTGAACGCGGGCGACATCCTCGCCGCGGGCACCGCCTGGGACGTCGGCAACTACACCGCGCAGAAGGTCGAGGTGTTCCGCAGCACCGACCGCGGGAGCACCTGGACCTACCTGTCGAGCTGCACCCAGACCTCCGGCCTGCCCAACACCTGGGGCCACGGCATCTGGGAACCGACGTTCCTGGTCACCGACGACAACGCGCTGGCCTGCTTCATCTCCGACGAGCGCCCGGCGAACAGCGCCACGAACAACCAGGTCATCGGGCACTACACGTCGACGAACGGCGGGCAGACCTGGAGCTCGACCATGACCGTCGACGTGTCGTTCCCGGCCGACAACCTCCGCCGGCCCGGCATGCAGACGTTCGCCGCGCTCCCGAACGGCGACTTCCTCATGTCCTACGAGATGTGCCGCGACGCGACGGACCCGGACCACGCCTGCGAGGTCTACGTGAAGCGCAGCGCCGACGGGTCGAGCTGGGGCGCGGCCGGCGACGCCGGGACGCTCGTGCAGACCACCGACGGGCGCGAGCTGCTGCACACCCCGTACATCTCGTGGGTGCCGGGCGGCGGGCCGAACGGCACCGTGCTGCTGAGCGGCCAGCGGGTGGTCGCGGGACCGACCGGCAGCAAGACCGTGCTGGCCGAGTCGGGGACGGTCCTGTTCGCCAACACGAACCTCGGCACCGGTGCGTGGACCGAGGCCTCGACGCCGGTGACGGTCAACCCGACCGGCGGCTACGCGGCCGGCGTCGCGTCCTGCCCCGGCTACTCCACGCCCGCGGTCCCGCGCGAGGACGGCACGTCGTACCTCTACCTCGCGGCCACCTGGCTCGGCACCGGCAACCAGTGCGAGGTGCGGTTCGGCATCGGGGCGCTGCCCGGCCCGACCGGCGCCGTCGTCGGTCCCGGCGGCAAGTGCCTCGACGTCGACACCAACACGGCGGTCGACGGTCGGGCGGCGCAGCTCTGGACCTGCGGCACCGCCACCGGCCAGCACTGGGCCGTGGGCGCCGACGGCACGCTCCGCGCGTTCGGACGGTGCCTCGACGTCGACGCCAACGGCACGGCGAACTTCACCAAGGTCCAGCTCTGGGACTGCAACGGCTCCGGCGCGCAGCAGTGGCGGCCGCAGGCGAACGGCTCCCTGCTGAACCCGCAGTCCGGTCGGTGCCTCGACGTCCCGCAGGGGAACACCGCCGACGGCACCGACCTGCAGATCTACGACTGCAACGGGCTCGCGACGCAGGTCTGGTCGCTGCCCGGGTCGCCGACCGGGCCGATCGTCGGGCCGGCGGCGGCCGGGATGTGCGTCGACGTCGACACCAACACGGCGACCAGCGGCAACGTGGTGCAGGTCTGGACCTGCTCCGGCGTGCCCGGTCAGCAGTGGGAGATGCGCGCCGACGGCACGGTGCGGGCGTTCGGCAAGTGCCTCGACGTGGTCGGCAACGGGACCGCGAACTTCACCAAGGTGCAGCTCTGGGACTGCAACGGGGTCGGCGGGCAGACCTGGGTGCCGCAGACCAACGGGGCGCTGCGGAACCCGCAGTCCGGTCGGTGCCTCGACGCGCCGAACGGCGTGTCGACCGCCGGGACCGACCTGCAGATCTACGACTGCAACGGCGCGGCGGCCCAGCAGTGGCGGGTCGCGGTGTGACGCGAGCCGGGACCGCGTGACCCGGGCGGCTCCCGGTGGGCGGACGCGTGCCCGCCGGGAGCCGCTCGACGCGATCTCCGTCCCGCCCGGCCGTAGGGTGCGAGTCGGCTCCACCCGGGCGCCCGCGACGTGACGGACGGAGAGGAGACGACGGGATGAGGTCGAGACGCCGACTCGCGCTCCTGCTGCTCCTCGTCGCCGCGGCGGTCGCCGTGTGGTGGTCGGTCGGCCACGGGCCGGGGGCGGACGCCCCTCCCGCCGCGGCTCCCGGATCGCCCACCGAGGTCCGCCCCGCGTCCGCGGTCGGCCCCCTCACCGTCCGTCGGGTGGTCGACGGCGACACGATCATCGTGCTGCGCGACGGCGCCGAGGAGCGGGTGCGCCTGCTCGGCATCGACACCCCCGAGAGCGTCCAGCCGGACAGCCCCGTCGAGTGCTTCGGGCCGGAGGCCTCCGCCCGCACCGACGAGCTGCTCTCCGGCCGGTCCGTCTGGCTGGAGGGCGACCCCACGGAGGACGCGGTCGACCGGTTCGGCCGCACCCTCGCATACGCGTGGCTCGACGAGACGACCCTGGTGAACCGGGTGCTGGTCGCGGAGGGCTACGCGCACGAGTACACGTACGGCGTGCCCGGGGTGCACCAGGCCGCGCTCCGGGCCGCGGAGGACGACGCCCGGGACGGCGGCCTCGGGCTGTGGAGTCAGTGCTGACGCACGCCGCCCGGCCCAGCGCAGCACCACGGATCCGGACCCGGACCCTCAGCCCAGGTGCCCGCCGATCGCGCCGGCGCCGCCGGCCTTCGCCGCGGTCAGCATGCCCGAGGTGATGAGACCCGCGAGCGGCGACGTCGCGACCGTCCCGCCCGCCTCCAGGTGCTCGGCCTGCTTCCGCAAGGCCGCGGCGACCGGGCGCGCGCCGCCGGCGTGGTGCTGCTCGACCGCGTCGGCGAGCTGTCGCAGCAGCGCGGGCGGCTGGGACCTCTCGACGTAGTCGGTCCGCGCGACCACGGGCACGTGGAGTCCCCGGCCTCGGGCGGGCCGGGCGCGGAGCAGCAGCGTCCCGCCGCGGTTCGACACGAGGGCGACGGACGTCCCCGGCTCGAGGCGCACCGTCGTCCGCCAGGCTCGGCAGCGGATACGCACCAGCGTGCCCGCGACCGGGTCGAGCCACGTCGAGAACCAGGCGAGCACCCCGAAGAAGAGGAAGAGCACCGGGAAGACCGTCACGACGTAGACCCGGTTCTCCGGCTGCGTGACGCCGACGACCACCCCGCCCACGACCACGGCCATGGCGGTCGCGATGACCCACCGCCACCCCGAGCGCGACGTCAGCTTCGGGATCGGCACCGCTCCGTCCGTCGTGCCCACCGCCGCTCAGCGCACCCCGGCCACGGCCGCCGACAGCGCCGCCGCGGTCGACACCGCCCGCGCCGCGAGGTCCCGCACCTGGGCGTCGAGCGCCGCCCGGGTCAGTGGCCGCGCGACCACCGGCCCCCCGGACGCCTCGCGGGCCGACAGCATCCACGCGCCGCCCTGGCCGGTGAACAGGCCCAGCAGCTCCGGCTCCCGGTCGTCCGGCACCCGCACGACCACGTCGGCGCGCACCAGCGCGGACCCGAGCCGCTCGACGACCTCGGTCGGCGGCTCGTCCGGATCGACGACCGCGATCTCCGGCCCCGTCCCGTCGGTCGTCTCCTCGTGCACGGTCGCGTCCAGCAGCAGGTCTCCCAGGGTGTCCGCAGCCGCGAGCGCGAACCGGTGCTGACCGTCGGTCGTCACCTGCTCGACCAGCACCACGTCCCGGACCACGTGCGCGTACCAGTAGTCCTGGCCGAGGACCGTCGACCGCGCGACGCAGACCGTGGCCGACGCGCCGCGGCGGAGCGCCACCAGCGACAGCACATCCTCGCGGACCTGGAGCTCGACGGTCGGCTCGCCGACGGCGGCCGCGAGCGCCGCCGGGGTCGGCGGGTCGACGATGCCGCGCGCGAGCAGACCGCGGTAGGCGGTGCGCAGGGCGACCTCGCGGTCGGCGTCCGGCAGCGTCGCGAGGTAGGGCGAGACGACGAGGCCGCCGGGGCCGGCGAGGATCGCCAGCTCCTCGTCGGTCAGCACCTCGACCGGCACGGGAGCGGCGGCCGCGTCGGGCGCCGCGGTCACAGCAGGCCGCCCGAGAGCACGCTCAGCGCGCCCTTGCCGAAGTCGGACACCGCGTCCTTGGCCTTGTCCACCTGGTCCCCCGCCCAGTCGGCCGCGTTCGACACCGCGTCGGTGGTCGCGTTCCACGCGGTCGTCGCGCCGTCCCAGACGGCCTTGCCCGCGGTCGACACGAAGTCGCCGATCGCCTCGCGGTTGTCCCAGACGAGGTTGCCCAGGCTCCAGGCGCCGTAGGCGAGCACCGCACCGCCCGCGACGGCCAGGCCGACCGGCCCGAGGGCGAGCGCGCCCGTGCCGACGGCGATCAGCGCGCCCGCGCCGGCCGCGCCCGCGAGGCCGAAGCCGCGCGTGGCCCAGCCGCGGGCACCGTCGTAGCCGCCCCCGGTCACGGTGTCGGCGAGGCCGGTGAGGACCGTCAGCGGGAGGAACGCCTTGCCGGCGGTGCGCAGCATCCCCGCGCCGCGGGCGCCCAGCAGCTTGGTCATCCACTCGGCGGCGGGCTTGCCGTTCTTGAACACGTCCATCGCCGCGTCGGCCTTGGCGAAGTTCTCGACCATCGCCTGGTAGTGCGTGATCGGTGCCCCGGACGCCTTGAGGAAGTCCAGGAACGCCTTGCCCTTGGTGGCCGACTTCATGACGCCCTTGATCACCTGCGCCAGCGCGACGCCGCCGGCGCCGACGGAGCCGAGCGCGCCGATGACGTCCCCGCTCGCGAACGCGCGCTGCAGGTAGGCGTCGACCGCCGACTGGAGCGTTTGCGGCACCTCGACGGCGGAGAGCGTGTCGGCGACCTGCTGGTCCGTCGTCGCGACGTCCTGCAGCGCCGTCGAGATTGCGTCGGCGTGCTCCTGGGCCTCGGCGTTCAGCGCGCGCTGCTGGGCATCGCGCTCGGCGCCCGCGCCGTCCGGGTCCCCCGCGGCGGTCATCACCGGCGGCAGCGTCGGCGCGGTGACGCGCCCGTCGCCCGCGACGGTGAACCCGGCGGCGGTCGCGGCGTCGACCGTCGCCAGCACCGCCGACTTGGCCCGGCCGAGATCGGTGGCGCCCGAGGCGAGCGCGGAGCGCGCCGACTCCAGGGCGTCCGCCAGCGCGAACCCGGTGCTCGCCTCGCTCGCCATGCGCTGGGCGGCGGCCTGGGCCGCGTCGCCCTGCCAGTGGTCGCTCAGCCGGGTCATCGCGGCCTTGGCGGCGCGCACCTGCGCGTCGACCGCCTCCTGTGCCGTGCCGACGCCGGTCGCGGCCTCCGACAGCGCCTCGGGCCGCCAGCCCCGGACGACCTCCAGGGTGAGCGCGGCCATCAGAACGCCCCCATGGCGCCGAACCGGGTCTGCACGGAACCGTCCGCCGCGCGGTAGCCGTCGGCCGACCCGGAGGCGCTCGCCGACATGCCGCGGATGTTCTCGCCGAGCACCTGCACCGCCGCGGCCACGCGCGTCGACACCCACACGGCAGCGTCCGGGACGGCCGAGCCGGGCAGCGCCGCCTCGATCCCCGCGAACGCGCCGGCGACGTCCAGCGCCTGCAGCTCCGACGCCACCGTCTCCAGCTCGGATGCGGCGGTGTCCAGCGCCGCGATCGAGACGTCCACACTCATGCGTTCCGTACCCCCGGGTGTTGCGGTCGTGCGTGTGTCAGCAGGCCCTCGGCCGACTCAGAGGTCGCCGAGCGAGGTGAGCGGTCCCCCGCCACCCACTCCCATGTACCGTCCCAGCGGCGACGACGCCACCGGGAGCCCGGAATCCAGGTGATCCGCGTGCGCCCGCAGCGGGGCGATGACGGCGGTCGTCTCGCGCGCCCCGCGGGACTCCAGCTCGTCGGCGAGGGCGCGGGCGGCGGTCGCCGGGACGCCGAGGACGGCACCCCCGTGCACCTCGATCAGCGGGAGGAACACCCGCCGCCAGCCGCGCTCGACCATGAGGCCGGTGCGCTTCCTGCTCGACGTCAGGGCGAGCAGGACCCGGCGGTCCAGGGTCACGGGCTTGGTGCGCAGCGTGCGGCGCTCCGGGTCGAGGACGCCGGCGCCGCGGTCGAGGCGGGCGACGACCGCGCCGTTCTGCGCGGGGTCGAGCGCGCGGACGGCGACGACGCCGCCCTGCGGTGCGGTGCTGCTCACGTACGGACTCCCCCGGGGACGGCGCCTGGACCTGGCGCGTCACGGTATCAAGGGGTCGGGCGGGGCAACCCGGTCACGCCTCGGGGTCGAGCGACATCCCCCACCACAGTCCGCCGAGCATCACCGCGAGGACGAGCAGCGCCCAGCCCGCTGCAGCCAGCTGGAGCGTCGGCGTCGGGTTCGCGCGCCACCGACGCTCGGCGGCACCGAACGGCACGGTGAGTCCCCACCCGAGCACGAGAGAGGCGCCCGCGACGAACCGGTGCACGCCCCCGCCGACGAGGACCAGCACGCCGATCAGCAGCAACGGACTCGCCGCGACGGGCCACAGCCATCGACTGGTCAGCAGTGACTTCACGGGTTCCGCCCTCCGGGTGACTGACTCGCGGTTGAGTGCTCGGGCGACGATATCGTCGCGGGGACCGGGCTCGCTCGGGTGGCTCACGCCGTCAGATCAGGGGGAACGCACCGCATGGCCCAGTTCTACGCCGACCACGAGGCGATCCGACGCTTCAGCTCCGCGATCACGACGCACGCCTCCGCGGTGGACGTCGCGTCGACCTACACGTCGAGCTGGGTGCACGTCCCTGACACCGCCGACGGGCAGATCTTCCGCAACTTCATCGGAGCAGCCAACGACGCGGAGGCCGCCGTCGCGGACGGGCTGGCCCGCCTCCGCTCGCTGCTCGCCTCCGCCGGTCGGGAGCTGGACGCGGCCGCCGAGATGTACCGGGACACCGACAGCGCGACGGCGGCCGAGATGGATGCCCGGGCCGCGCAGGTGGGGCACCGCCCCGCCTCGAGCGGATCGACGCAGCCGCGATGACGTCCCCGACGAGCGTGCTCACCCCACCCTCCGACGCCGACCCGCTGCCCGACGCGGTGCAGATGATCTTCTCGGCGGGCGACCTCGTCAGCCCGACCGCGTGGATCCGCTGGGTCCTCGACCAGGTCTGCGACTTCGATCCCGTCGAGGACGTCGCCCGCTGGGTGTCCGGCGACTGGAACCGCGTCATGCAGGCGTCGCGTGCCTTGACCCACCTCGGGGAGTACCACGCGAGCCTCGCCGAGGAGATCGACGTCGCGCGGCGCGCGGTGGCGGCGGACTGGGACGGCGAGGCGGCAGAGGCGGCGAACACCTACTTCGCCACGCTGGTCACCGCGCTCGAGGAGCAGAAGTCCGCGCTGGACGCCATCGCCGGGCAGTTCCAGGCGGTCGCCGTCGGCATGAGCCAGACCGCGGACGTCCTCGCCGGGCTCGTGAACTCGTTGTTCGACTGGGTCATCATCGCGGCGGCCTCGGCAGCGGCGGCCGCGGCGAGCTCGTGGACGGTCATCGGCGGCATCGCGGGCGGCGCCGCCACCGCCGGCGCCATCGCCCGTGCTGCCAGCCTCGCGACGCAGATCCTCGGCGCTCACGCCCTCGCGACGTCGATGGCCAGTGGTGCCGTCGGGGTCATCGCCGGCTACCTCGGGGCGCTCCGCGGGTTCCACGGCGCCACCCTCCCCTCCGCCTACGACCACCCCGGAGTGCGATCGTGACCACCTCGCAGCCCGACGAGACGCCCCCGATGCTGCCGACCCTGCGACCCGGCACCGCCGCTCACCGGCTGCTGCAGGACTCGCTGACCACTCTGCGGGACGCGGCACCCGACGCGGAGACGCGGCAGCTCTACGACGACATCCTGAGCGGGCGGCGTTCGGCGCGCGAGCTCACCTCGTCCCCCGCCTTCGCGCGCACGGCGATGCACGGTCTCACCGAGTACGAGGAACGGCGACAGCACCTCACGCCCGAGCAGCGCCAGGAGGAGGACGCGCGCGCGCAGGCCGTCGCGTCCCGGGCCGAGGACGAGCAGCACCCGCAGGGCTGAAGGGCGTCGCCGGGTCGGCCGTGCGACCGCCCCGGCGACACCCGCCGTCACCGACCGAGGCTCCCCCCGTTCGTCCGGATCACCTCGGCGTACCAGTCGAACGACTTCTTCTTGTACCGCTCCAGCGTCCCCGACCCGTCGTCGTCCCGGTCGACGTACACGAACCCGTACCGCTTGCTCATCTGGGCCGTGCTCGCCGACACGAGGTCGATGCAGCCCCACGTCGTGTACCCGAGCACCTGCACGCCGTCGCGGAGCGCCTCCCCGACCTGGACCAGGTGGTCGTCGAGGTACGCGATCCGGTAGTCGTCGACCACGGTCCGCACGCCGTCGACCTCGACCAGCTCGTCCTTCGCGCCGAGGCCGTTCTCGACGATGAACAGCGGCTTGCGCCACCGGTCCCAGAACTGGTTCATCACGATCCGCAGGCCGACCGGGTCGATCTGCCAGCCCCACTCGCTCGCCTCGAGGGTCGGGTTCGGGACGCCGCCCATGAGGTTGCCCTCGCCGGCCTTGACGTCCGGGTCGGCCGTCTCGCAGAGCGACATGTAGTAGGAGAAGGACACGAAGTCGACCGTGTGCCGCAGGGTCTCGCGGTCCTCCTCGGTGACCTCCAGCTCGACGCCCTGCTCGCGCAGGTGCCGCAGCAGGTAGCCGGGGTACTCGCCGCGGCAGTGCACGTCGCCGAACGCGAGGTTGAGGTGGTCGGCGTGCATGACCGCGAGCGCGTCCGCCGGGTCCGGGGTCAGCGGGTAGGTCGGCATCGCGATGAGCATGCAGCCGATCTGCGCGTCGGGGGCGACCTCGCGGGCGATCTTCGTGGCCAGGGCGCTGGCCACCAGCTCGTGGTGCACGGCCTGGTAGAGGTCGGTCGGCGAGAGCTGGTCCTTGGGCGTGACGATGCCGCCGGACAGGAACGGCGCGTGCAGGACCGAGTTGATCTCGTTGAACGTCAGCCAGTACCGCACCCGGGAGCCGTAGCGCTCGAACAGGGTGCGGGCGTACCGGGCGTAGTGGTCGATCATCGCCCGGGACACCCAGCCGTCGTGCTTGCGGGCCAGCGCCAGCGGGGTCTCGTAGTGGCTGATGGTGACGAGCGGCTCGATGCCGTGCTTCTCGAGCTCGTCGAGGACCCGGTCGTAGAACGCCAGGCCCTCCTCGTTGGGCTCGGCCTCGTCGCCCTGCGGGAAGATCCGGGACCACGCGATCGAGAACCGGAAGGTCTTGAAGCCCATCTCGGCGAACAGCGCGATGTCCTCGGCGTACCGGTGGTAGAAGTCGATGCCGACGAGCTTGAGGTTGTCCGGGGTGGGCTCCTCCGTCGGCGGGGCGACGATGCCGCGGGGCATGACGTCCTGGATGGACAGGCCCTTGCCGCCCTCGTCGTAGGCGCCCTCGATCTGGTTGGCGGCGGTGGCACCGCCCCAGAGGAATCCGGGCGGGAACGGGGTATGCGTGCTGGTCACGGTGACGCCTCTCTGCGTTGCGGGACGGTGG
>NZ_JAANNB010000121.1 GCF_011603975.1 Cellulomonas sp. IC4_254
CGCCGAAAACGACAGATCGTGCACGTGAGCGGCCTGCGCACCCCGGGCGGCACCCGGGGCGGCACCCCGTGCGCGACCCGCCCGCGGCGCCCCGCACGCGGCCCCAAGAGCGCCCGGGTGCACCCCGTCCCGAGACCGCGCCGTGACCCGCCTGTGACCTTGCCGACCGTTTGTGCTCCCGAACCGACAGTCTTTCGACGCCCCGGTCCCCGGCCCCCGCCGTGCTGGTCGACTGGCGCCGCGACCGCAGGACGAGGACGTCGAGTCAGGGGTCGCGATCGGTTCTCCCCGTGCGCTGTGTCGCACACGGGGACGCCGGCACCGCCCGACGAGGGAGCGGCACCGGCGGCGCGCGAGCAGAGCCGCGAGATGACAAGGAAGGTCGATGAAGACAACCATCACGGTGCGACGGCGCAACGGCGGGTACGTCAAGGGTGCGGCGGCGGTGGCAGGTCTCGCCCTGTTCGCCCTCACGGCGTGCTCCCCCTCCTCGTCGGACGAGGACACCCAGGCGGGCGACTCCTTCACCAGCCGGGAGGTGACCGACGGCAAGACCGAGTTCGTCGTCGTCACGAACCCCGGCGACGGACCGGTGCTGTCCTACGGCGCGGACAGCGGCGTCGAGCTCCTCACCGAGGAGATCGACGGCAAGGAGTACGCCTTCAAGGACATGAACGGCAACGGCGAGCTCGACGTGTGGGAGGACTGGCGCGAGGCGTCGGCCGACCGCGCGGCGGACCTGGCGCAGCACCTGTCCAAGGAGCAGATCGCCGGCCTCATGCTGTTCAGCTCGCACGAGCGCTCCCCGGCGGACGGCCTGACGGACGCGCAGGAGGAGTACATGGCGGAGTCGCGGCTCCGCAACGTGCTCAACGCGGGCCCGAACGACGTCGAGGCGAACGTCACGTGGTCGAACCAGCTGCAGGCGTACGCCGAGGAGCTGGCGACCGAGGACGAGCCCTACGTCCCCGTGAACTTCTCCTCCGACCCGCGGTCCACCGCGGAGAGCGGCGGCAACTACAACGCCTCCGGCGACATCTCGCGCTGGCCGTCGAACCTCGGCCTGGCGGCGACGTTCGACACCGAGACGATGACGACCTTCGCGCAGGCGGTGTCCGCCGAGTACCGCGCGCTGGGCATCGGCACGGCGCTCAGCCCGCAGATCGACCTGGCGACCGAGCCGCGCTGGCTGCGGGTCGACGGCACGTTCGGCGAGAACGTCGAGCTGGCCTCGGCGATGGCCACGGCGTACGTCGACGGCTTCCAGTCGACGCCGGGCGAGGACGGCTGGGGCGACGAGTCGGTCAACGCGATGATCAAGCACTGGGCCGGAGACGGCCCGGGCGAGGGCGGGCGCGAGTCGCACACCGAGGCCGGCAAGTACGGCGTCTACCCGGGCGACAACTTCGACGCGCACGCCGAGGTGTTCCTGGGGGCGATGGACTCCGCCGCGGTCATGACGGCGTACTCGATCGCGCTGGGCCCCGACGGCCAGCCGCTCGGCGGCGGGGACCGCATGGGCAGCGCGTACGACTCGTACCGCACGGGCCTGCTCCGGGAGAACTTCACCGGCGTGGTCGTCACCGACTGGGGCGTCACCGCGGGCGGGACCACCGACCCCGACGCGCTGATCGGCACCTCCTGGGGCGCCGACGACCTGACGGTCGAGGAGCGGCACTACGCGATCCTCAAGAACGGCGTCGACATGTTCGGCGGCAACAACGCGGTCGAGCCCGTGCTCGCGGCGTACGACCTGTGGCAGGCGGACTTCGAGGCCGGCGTGAACGAGGTCGACGCGCAGACCCGGTTCGAGGAGTCGGGCACCCGGATCCTCACCATGCTGTTCCAGCCGGGCCTGTACGAGAACACCTACCTCGACCTCGACGAGTCGAAGGACGTCGTCGCGAGCGAGGACAAGCTGGACGCCGGCTACCAGGCGCAGCTCGACTCCGTCGTGATGCTGAAGAACGACGCCGACACCATCGCCGCCGCCGAGGCGGGGGACTGGGCCGACAAGACGGTCTACATCCCGCGCAACTACGACACCGGCCAGGCCGGCCTGTTCGGCCCGGGCGAGTACACCGAGGGCCCCGGCCTGACGGTCGAGGTCGCCGAGCAGTACTTCGAGAAGGTCGTCACCGACGAGGCCGTCGAGGACGCGGACGGCAAGGTCACGAGCTACACCGCTCCCGACCTGTCCGACGTGGACCTGGTGCTCGTGGGCATGGACAGCCCGAGCAGCGGCGCCGTGTTCGCCAACTCCGGCCACGACGAGACCACCGGCGAGTGGTACCCGCTGTCGCTGCAGTACCGCCCCTACACGGCCGACGGCCCGCACGTCCGCCAGGTCTCCCTCTCGGGCGACCTCCTGGCCGACGGTACGCAGGAGAACCGCTCGTACTTCGGCAAGACGTCGCGCACCTCGAACGAGTCGGACCTCGACGCGTTCGAGCGGGCCGTGGCCGCCGTCGAGGCGTCCGGCAAGGACATCCCGGTCGTCACCGTCCTGCGGGCGAAGAACCCGACCGTCCCGGCCGAGTTCGAGGCGAAGTCGGACGCGATCCTCGTCGGCTTCGGCGTCAGCGACCAGGCGCTCATCGAGACCGTGATCGGTCTCAACGAGCCGCAGGGCCGCCTGCCGATCGGCTTCCCGGCGTCCATGGACGCGGTGGAGGCCCAGCTGGAGGACGTCCAGGAGGACACCGAGCCGTACGTGGACGCGGCCGGCAACTCCTACGAGTTCGGCTTCGGCCTGAACTACGCGGGCCCGATCGAGGGCTGACGCACCCACCGCCGCGCGGGCGGCCGGCAGCACGCCGGCCGCCCGCCCCGGCGGACCCGCCGCGAGGCGGACCCGGTCGCGGGGTGGGCCCGTGACCAGCACTCACCAAGGAGCACAGAAGTGAAGCGCAACAAGGCCCTGACCTCCGCCCTCGGCGTCGTGGTCGCCCTCACCGGCGTCTTCGGCCTCACCGCCTGCGGCAGCGACGACAGCGGCAGCGGCGGCTCGTCCGCCGGCGAGCAGGCGGCGTCGGAGTCCGACATCGCGGAGGACCTGGAGAACGCCCGCACCGCCGTCGCCGACGCGCTCGCCGAGGACGACTCCTGGGCCCAGATCATGCTCGCGAGCGACGTCACGGCCCCGACGGTCAAGTACGGCCTGCTCGTGGTGCCCTACACCTACTCGGAGGCGGCGTCCCGCATCCAGGGGACCGTCAACATCGAGGACGGCAAGTACACGATCGACGGCGACTCCGCCGAGACCGGCCAGACCTGGCAGATCGACCAGGACGGGACCATCACCGAGGTCACGGAGTAGCCCGTCCACCCGTCCGCCGCCCGGCCCCGAGAGGGCCGGGCGGCGGGCCGGGCCCGCGGCCCGTGACAGTCCGTGCCGCGAAACCGACTGATCGTGCTGCCGCGCCGGACGGCCCCGATCGGCACACCTAGCCTGATCGCCGGTCAGCACTCGAGGAGGAATGCAGTGAACGCCAGGGCGAAGAACGCCGATCGCGCGAAGAGGCCGATGTCGAACAAGAAGTACCTGTCGATCTGGGTGCCGGTGCTCGCGCTGGTCACCGCGATCGCGGTGGTCGCGAACGTGGCGCTCGTCGTCGCCGGCGGCTGGGTCGCCTCCCAGCTGGGCTCGGGCACGTACGAGTTCACGAACGCCGAGGAGTCGGCCGACTGGGACACCGACTACTACAGCGCGGACTTCGACAGCATCGACGACGTCGACGCCGCCGCGAAGGAGCTCGTCGAGGAGATCTCCGGCGCGGGCGTCGTCCTGGCGAAGAACGAGGGCGCAGCCCTCCCGCTCGCCGCGGGCGCGAGCGTGACCATGCTCGGCCGCGCGGCCGCGGACCCCGTGTTCGGCGGCTCCGGCTCCGGCTCGGTGGACACCAACTCGGCCGTGAACGCGCGCCAGGGCCTGGAGAACGCCGGGTTCACCGTGAACGACGCCGTGTACGGCGCGATCGAGGCGTACGCCGCCGAGAACCCGCGCGGCTTCATCGAGATGGACCGCCCCGACATCTCCACCTACTTCATCGGCGAGATGCCGGTCGACGGCTACGAGGCGCAGTCCGCGTCGTTCGCCGACTACGGGGACGCCGCGGTGGTCTACATCGGCCGCCCCGGCGGCGAGGGCGGCGACCTGACCCGCGACATGTCCGACTGGGACGACAACGCGGAGCCGGGGCAGCACCAGCTCGAGCTGAACAAGGACGAGAAGGACCTGGTCGAGCTCGCCAAGGCGAACTTCGACACCGTGGTGATCGTCGTGAACTCCTCGACCACGATCGAGATGGGCTCGCTGCAGGCGGACACCGGGGTCGACGCGATCCTGCTCGCCGGCTCCCCGGGCGCCACCGGCCTGAACGCCGTCGGCCGCATCCTGTCCGGCGACATCAACCCGTCCGGCCGCACCGCCGACCTGTGGGCCGCGGACTTCACCGCCGACCCGACCTTCCAGAACTTCGGCGGCTACCTCTACGACAACCTGTCGGTCTCGTACCCGGTGTCGGCGGTCGAGACCGCCACGTCGAACGCGACCGTCACCGACGAGGCGCCGTTCGTGAACTACGCCGAGGGCATCTACGTCGGCTACCGGTACTACGAGACCGCCGCGGCCGAGGGCTTCCTCGACTACGACGAGGCCGTCGTGTACCCGTTCGGCTACGGCCTGAGCTACACCGACTTCACCTGGGCCGTCACCGACACCCAGGCCGGCGCGGTCGACGGCACGATCGCCGTGACCGTCGAGGTGACCAACGCCGGCGCCGTCGCGGGCAAGGACGTCGTCGAGCTGTACTACACCGCCCCGTACACGCCGGGCGGCATCGAGAAGTCCGAGGTCGTCCTCGGCGACTTCGCCAAGACCGGCGTCATCGAGCCGGGGGCGAGCGAGTCGGTGACCCTCGAGCTCCCGGTCGAGGACATGGCGTCCTACGACCACCTGGGCGAGCAGGCCTACGTCCTCGAGGCCGGTGACTACGCGATCTCGGTCCGCACCGACTCGCACACCGTCGCCGCGGGCACCGAGCCGATCACCTACACCGTCGACTCCGACGTCGTGTACTCCGGCGAGAACCACCGCTCCACCGACCTCGCCGAGGTCACCAACCAGTTCGACGACGTCTCGGCGCAGTTCAGCACCGAGCCGGAGGACGGCAAGGTCCTGTCGATGTCCCGCGCGGACTTCGCCGGCACCTTCCCGACCGCGCCGACCGGCGACCAGCTGGTCGCGAGCGACGCCGTGGCCGAGGGCTTCGCCGCCTGGGACTACGACGCCGCCGCGGACGCCTTCGAGGGCGACATGCCCACGACCGGCGCGAGCACCGAGCTGTCGCTCATCGACCTGCGCGGTCTGCCGAAGGACGACCCGCAGTGGGACGAGCTCCTCGACTCGCTGAGCGTCGGCGACATGACCGACATGCTGCTGAACGGCGCCTACCAGACCGCCGCGATCGGCTCGATCGGCAAGCCGCAGACCACCGAGCCCGACGGCCCGGCCGGTTTCTCCTCCTTCATCAACTCGTCGATCAACGGCGTGGCCTACCCGTCCGAGTTCCTCATCGCGCAGACGTGGGACGTGGACCTGGGCCGCGCGATGGGCCAGATGCTCGGCAACGAGGCGATGTTCAAGGACATCAACGGCTGGTACGCCCCGGCGGCCAACCTGCACCGCTCGCCGTTCGCGGGGCGCAACTTCGAGTACTACTCGGAGGACCCGTTCCTGTCCGGCCTCATGATGACTTCGGTCGCCAACGGCGCGGCGGAGAAGGGCGTCTACACCACGCTCAAGCACTTCGCGCTGAACGACCAGGAGACCAACCGGGTCAACAACGGCATCGCCACCTGGGCGACCGAGCAGACGATCCGCGAGCTCTACCTCAAGCCGTTCGAGATGGCCGTCAAGAACATCTCGATGGAGGTCCCGTACCTCGCCGACGACGAGGGCACGATCGAGACGACCACGGTCGGCTCCACCGCGGTGATGAGCTCGTTCAACCGGATCGGCGCCACCTGGGCCGGCGGCTCCGAGGCGCTCATGACGGACGTGCTGCGCGGGGAGTGGGGCTTCGAGGGCTTCGCCATCTCGGACTTCAACCTGTACCCGTACATGAACCCGAACCAGGGCATCAGCGCGGGCACGGACCTGACGCTCACCTTCCAGCCGTCGAAGTCCTTCGGGGACACCTCCTCGGCGAAGGCGGTCACGGACATCCGGAACGCGACCCACCACATCCTGTTCGCGGTCGCGAACTCCAACGCGATGAACGGGCTGGCCCCGGGCGCCACCGTGTCGTACACGCCGCCCACCTGGGTCTACATCCAGATCGGCGCGTCGATCCTGGTCGGCCTCCTCGTGGTGGCCGGTGCGCTGATGGTGACCCGGCGCGTGCTCCGGCACCGGAAGGCCGCCGCCCAGCCGGCGACGCCCGCGGGCGACGCCGAGCCGGTCTCCGCGGGGCACTGACCCGCTGAGCCGCCCCGCCGGGCCGGCAGTGCCCACCACTGCCGGCCCGGCGGCCGGGGCGCCACGCCCGCACCCGAACCACCGCCACGCCGCACGACCGCCGAGGACGTCATGACCGAGAACCTGACCCTGCTGGAGAAGGCCGCCCTGCTCACCGGCAAGACGGTCTGGGAGACCTACGACCTGCCGCGGCACGGGGTGCGCTCGCTCTGGCTGGCGGACGGCCCGCACGGCGTGCGCAAGCAGACCGGCGCCGCGGACCACCTCGGCATCGCCGAGTCGCAGCCGGCCACCTGCTTCCCGACGGCCGCCGCGGTCGCGAACACCTGGGACCCCGAGCTGGCCGAGGAGGTCGGGCGGGCGCTCGGCGCCGAGGCCGCCGCCCAGGACGTCGACGTGCTGCTGGGCCCGGGCCTGAACATCAAGCGCTCCCCGCTGGGCGGGCGCAACTTCGAGTACTTCTCCGAGGACCCGCTGCTGGCCGGGCGGATGGCCGCCGGGTACGTGCGCGGCATCCAGTCCGCCGGCGTGGCCGCCTGCCCCAAGCACTACGCCGCGAACTCCCAGGAGCTGCGCCGGATGGCGTCGGACTCCGTGGTCGACGAGCGGACGCTGCGCGAGATCTACCTGACCGCGTTCGGCATCGTCGTCACCGAGGCGGCGCCGCGGACGATCATGTCCTCCTACAACCTGGTCAACGGCACCTACGCCCACGAGGACCCGTTCCTGCTCGGCACCGTGCTGCGCGACGAGTGGGGCTTCGACGGGGCGGTGATCTCCGACTGGGGCGGCTCGAACGACATCGTGGCCGCCGCGGCCGCGGGCGGCACGCTCGAGATGCCGGCGGCGGGGCTGGACTCCGCGCGGCAGCTGGTCGCGGCCGTCGAGTCCGGCGCGCTGGCCGAGGCCGACCTCGACGCCCGCGCCGCGGAGGTGCTGCGCCTGGTGGCGGACGCCCGCGAGCCCGGGACGGCGCCCGCCGTCGACGACGCCGCGCACCACGCGCTGGCCCGCCGGGTCGCCGCCCGGTCCGCGGTGCTGCTGAAGAACGAGGACGCGCTGCTGCCGCTGGCGGCCGGGACCCGGGTGGCCGTGATCGGCGACTTCGCCCGCACCCCGCGCTACCAGGGCGCCGGCTCCTCGGCCGTGAACCCGACCCGGCTGGACTCGGTCCTGGACGTGATCGGGTCCTCGGGGCTGGAGATGACCGCGTTCGCGCCCGGCTTCCGGCGCAACGGCACCCCCGACGCCGCGCTGCGCGCCGAGGCCGTCGAGGCGGCCCTCGGCGCCGACGTCGCCCTGCTGTTCCTCGGCCTGGACGAGATCGCCGAGTCCGAGGGCCTGGACCGCTCCACCCTGGCCCTGCACGCCGCGCAGACCGAGCTGCTCGCGGCCGTGCACGCCGCCAACCCGCGCACCGTCGTGGTGCTGTCCGCCGGCGGCGTCGTGGAGATGCCGTGGCTCGGCTCCGCGCAGGCGCTGGTGCACGGCTACCTGGCCGGCCAGGCCGGGGCAGGCGGCCTGCTCGACGTGCTGACCGGCGCGGTCGACCCGTCCGGGCGCCTGGCCGAGACCGTGCCGGTGCGGCTGTCCGACACCCCGACGGCGGACACGTTCCCGGGGCAGCAGCGGACCGCCGAGTACCGCGAGGGCCTGTTCGTCGGGTACCGGTACTACACGACCGCGGGCGTCCCGGTGACGTTCCCGTTCGGGTTCGGGCTGTCGTACACGACGTTCGCGTACTCCGGGCTGACCGCGACCGCCGACGCGGCCACGGTGACCGTGACCAACACCGGCGCCGTCGGCGGCTCGGACGTCGTGCAGGTCTACGTCCGGCGCGAGACGCCCGGCGTGCACCGGCCCGACCGCACGCTCGCCGGGTTCGCCCGGGTCGAGCTCGGGCCGGGGGAGTCGGCCACCGTCACCGTCCCGCTCGGCGACCCGGCGTTCCGGCACTTCGACGTCGGCACGGGCACCTGGCAGGTCGAGCAGGGCACCTGGACGGTGCTCGCCGGCGCGCACGTCGCGGACCTGCCCGAGAAGGCCACCGTCGAGGTCGCCGGGACCGTACCGCCGGTGGCGGAGGACCCCGCACCCGTCCGGTACCGCACCGGCGACGTCCGGCACGTGCCCGACGCCGACTTCGCCGCCCTGCTCGGCCGGCCCGTCCCGCCCGCGACGTGGTCCGGGCCGCTCGGCGTCAACGACGCGCTCGGCCGGATGCAGACCGCGCGCTCCCCGCTGGCCCGGCTCGCCTACCGGGTGCTCGCGCTGCTGCGCGACCGCGCCGACCGGAAGGGCAAGCCCGACCTCAACATCCTGTTCCTGCTCAACATGCCGTTCCGCGCCATCTCGAAGATGACCAACGGCATGGTCAGCGCCGAGATGGTGGACGGCATCGTCCGCATCGTCAACGGCCACTTCTTCGCCGGCGCCGGCGCCACGATCCGCGGGTTCGTCCGCAACCGCCGCGCCAACCGCACCACCGCGCGCCAGCTGCGCGGCGACGCCTGACCTCGGAAGAGAGACCCGCTCGCATGTTCACCCGCATCAAGGACGCCTGGGGCCGGTTCGCCACCAGGCGGCCGGGCGTCGCCCAGTTCGTCGTGTTCCTCGTGCTGAGCAACGGCATCACCGTGCTCCAGCTCGCGCTGATGCCGCTCATCAAGTGGGTCTTCGGCATGACCGCGCTGGTCGACACCGCGTTCCAGGTGTGGCCGGTCGGGTCCAACCCCGACGGCTCGCAGTACTTCGTCTTCGACTACGCCGCCGGGCCCCTGCCGGGCGGCGGCGGCGGGCTGGCATACTTCCTGGCCGTGCAGATCACCCTGCTGATCGCGCAGGTGATCAACTTCTTCGCCCAGCGCAGCATCACCTTCAAGTCGAACTCCTCGGTGGCGAAGGCGGCGACCTGGTACGCCATCGCCTACGTCATCATCACCATCGCCGCGGCCGCGCTGCAGGGCCTGTACAAGGCGCCGATCTACGACCTGTTCATCGACACCTGGGGCCTGGGCGGCACGGGCGAGACGCTGGCCGACTTCGTCACCATGATCATCAACGCGGCGATCTCGTTCTGGGTGTTCTTCCCGATCTTCAAGGTCATCTTCAAGCAGGTGCCCGAGGAGGCAGCCCCGGCCGCCGCCGCGGACGCCACGGGGGTGCGCTCGGCGTGAGCACCCCTGTCCTGACCGTCGTCGTCCCCGCGTACAACGCGGAGCCGTACCTCGCGCGCGCCCTCGACTCCCTCGTGGGGGCCGACGGCGTGGAGGTGCTGGTCGTGGACGACGGCTCGACGGACGGGACCGCGGCGCTCGCCCGGCGGTACGAGGCCGCGCACCCCGGCACCGTGCGGCTGATCTCCAAGCCGAACGGCGGCCACGGGTCGGCGATCAACGCCGGGCTCGCCGCGGCCCGCGGGGCGTACCTCAAGGTCGTGGACGCGGACGACTGGGTGGACCGGCCCGCGCTGGCGTCGGTGCTCGCGACGCTGCGCGGGTTCCTCGACTCCGGCCGGCCGGTCGACCTGCTGGTGTCGAACTTCGTCTACGAGAAGGTCGGCAAGCGCACCAAGACCGTCGTGCGGTACCAGGGCGCGCTGCCCGCGGGCCGGGTGCTGGGCTGGGGGCAGACCCGGCGGTTCGCCAAGCGGCAGTACCTGATGATGCACGCGCTGACGTACCGGACGCAGGTGCTGCGCGACGCCGGGCTGGTGCTCCCCGAGCACACGTTCTACGTCGACAACCTGTACGCGCTGGTGCCGCTCGCGCACGTCTCCACCCTGTACTACCTGGACGTCGACCTGTACCGGTACTTCATCGGGCGGTCGGACCAGTCGGTGCAGGAGGCCGTGATGATCCGGCGCCTCGACCAGCAGCTGCGGGTCAACCGGCTGATGCTCGAGCACCTGTCGCGGGTGCGGGTCGCCGACCGGCGGCTGCGCGCGTACCGGCTGCACTACGTCGAGATCATCTGCGCGGTGTCCTCGATCCTGCTGATCCGCGCCGGCACCCGCGGGCACCTCGCGGAGAAGGACCGGCTGTGGTCCGAGCTCCGGGCGCAGGACCCGTGGCTCTACCGCAAGGTGCGCTGGTCGGTGCTCGGGCAGATCTCGAACCTGCCGGGCCCGGCGGGCCGCCGCGTCTCGGTGCTGGCGTACCGGGTGGCGCAGCGGGCCATCGGCTTCAGCTGACCCCACCGGCGCGGCCCCACCGGTCGCGGGCGGCCCGCAGCAGGGCGGCCACCTCGTCGTCGGGCGGCGGGGCGAAGTCGGCGTACTCCAGCCCGACCGCGTGGAACCGGGACGGGATCCGCAGGCACACCAGCGCGTCGGCCGTCGCGGTCAGCACCGCCGCGGTGTCCGGCGGGCACACCGGCAGCGCCACGACCACCCGGCCCGCCCCGCTCCGGCGCAGCGCGGCCAGCGCCGCGCGCACCGTCGACCCGGTCGCGGCGCCGTCGTCCACGACGACGACCGTCCGGCCCGTCACCGGCACCGCGGGCAGGTCGCGCCGGAACGCGGCCTCCCGCCGGCGCAGCTCCGCGAGCTCGGTCGCGCGCACAGACTCCCGCACCGCGGCGGGCACCCGGGCCGCCCGCAGCACCGGCTCGTGCCACACCTCCACGACCTCGCCGCCCAGCCCGGCGAGCGCACCCATCGCGAGCTCCGGCTGCTGCGGCAGGCCGAGCTTGCGCACCACCAGCACGTCCAGCGGGGCGCCGAGCGCGCCGGCGACCGGGACGGCGACGGGCACGCCGCCGCGGGGGAGCGCGAGCACGACGACGCCGGACCGTCCCGCCGAGGCCGCGAGCCGCCCCGCGAGCGCGGCACCCGCCTGCGCCCGGTCCGCGAACCGCTCGGCACCCATGGTCCTCCCGACGCTCCGCGCAGGTGTCAGCGCTGCATGACCGAGCCGCACGTGAGGTCCAGGATCGCGCCGGTGATCGCCCCCGCGCGCCCGGACGCCGCGAACGCCGCCGCGTCCGCCACCTGCTGCAGCGTCGGCATCCGGCCCAGCGCGGTGCCGTCGGTCATGAACCGCTCCGCCTCCCGGGCGGCCGGGGTGCGCTCGCCCCAGGTCTCGGGCAGCGCGTCGGGGCGCAGGCACACCACCCGGACCCCGTGCCGGCCGACCTCGCCCGCCAGCGACCGGGTCAGCTCCTCGACCGCCGCGCACGCCACCCCGAACCCGCCGGTCGCGTGGAACCGCCGGTCCCGGCCCGCCAGCGCCGCCGCCGAGGTCGACAGCGTGAGGATCGTCCCGGAGCCGGCCTCGGTCATCCGCCGCGCGGCCGCGGTGGCCGTGCAGAACTGGGAGCGCAGCCCGGTCATCGCGGGCAGCAGGAAGTCGTCGACGGGCATCTCGCGCAGCGGGGTGCCCTGCAGGTCGCCGCGCAGGCTGGTCGCGTTCAGGCTGACGTCGAGCCGGCCGTGCTCCGCGACCACCGCCCCGACGTGCGCGTCCACCGCCTCCGGGTCGGCGGCGTCGACCACCGCGACCTCCGTCCGGCCGCCGGCCGCGCGGATGTCGTCGGCCACGGCGTCGAGCGGGTCCCGCCGCCGCCCGACGAGCACCACGTGCGCGCCCTCGCGGGCGAAGGTCCGGGCGGCCGCACCCCCGACCGCGCCGGCGGCCCCGTAGACGACCGCGATCCTGTCCTCGAGCAGCATGCCGACCCCCGGCGCGACGGGCGGGACCGCTCCGCTGCGCCCCCGCTGCGCGCCAGTCTCGCACCCCCGCGCACCCCCGCCGAGATGGCAACTCTCGGCTGTGCGGAGCGGGTCGTGCGCAGCCGAGAGCTGCCATCTCGGCGATGCCCGACCGCGGCGTCAGGGGAGC
>NZ_JAANNB010000122.1 GCF_011603975.1 Cellulomonas sp. IC4_254
CCCGAACGCCCCGCCCGCGACCCGCGAGGCCACGCCCGCGCCCGCCATCGACATCGTGATGAGCGGCCGCCCGGTGCGCTGCGCGGTCTCCCACGTGGCGGCGAGCAGCGTGAGCACGTCGCCGGGGTCCCGGGGCATGACGGCGATCTTGAGCACGTCCGCGCCCCGCTCGGCCATGAGCAGCAGCCGGCGGACGATCTCGTCGCGCGGCGGCGTGCCGTCGAAGTCGTGGTTGGAGGCGACGACGGCGACGCCCGCCGCGTGCGCGAGGTCGACGAGGGTGCGGACGGTGCCCGGGTCCCGCATGACCTCGACGTCGAGCAGGTCGGCGACCCCGGTGGCGAGCACGGCGCGGTAGACCGCGACGTACACCTCGTCGGTGACGTCCGCGAGGCCGCCCTCCTGCGCGGTGCGGACGGTGACGAGCAGCGGCAGCCCGCCGACGGCGGCGCGCAGCGCGGTGCCCGCCGCGGCGGCCTCCTCCGGCGTGGCGCGCCCGCCGGCCAGGTGGTCGACCCGCCACTCGACGACGTCGGGCGCGGCGGCGACCACGGCGGCGGCCTCGGCGCGCAGCTCCTCGGCGGTGCCGCCGGTCAGGGGCACGATCACCTTGGGCCGGCCGGTGCCGATCACGGTGCCGCGCACGGTCACCGGGGTCGGCGCGGGCGCCGCGCTGCTGGTCATGGGTGGGCTCCTCCTCGACGGACACTGCATCATGCCGGTTCGCGCGCGCGGCGCACACCACCGGGGCCACCGGGCGCACTAGCGTCGGGCCATGGAGTTCCGTCGCATCCCCGGCCTGCCGCCCTACGTGTTCACGATCATCGACACGCTGAAGGTCGACGCCCGCCGCGCCGGCCGGGACGTGGTCGACCTCGGGTTCGGCAACCCCGACCTGCCGAGCCCGCAGGTCGCGGTCGAGAAGCTGGCGGAGGCGGCGCACAACACCCGCAACCACCGGTACTCGGCGTCGCGCGGCATCCCGAAGCTCCGCCAGGCGGTCGCCGACCACTACCTGCGCCGGTTCGGCGTCACGCTCGACCCGGACACCGAGATCATCTCGACCATCGGTGCCAAGGAGGGGTTCAGCCACCTCATGTGGGTGCTGCTGCAGCCCGGCGACGCGGCGCTGGTGCCTACCCCGTCGTACCCGATCCACATCTGGGGGCCGTACTTCGCGGGGGCCGACGCCCGGCAGGTGCCGATCGGCGACGGCACGGACGGCGCCGGCTACGTCGACCGCGTGATGGAGGCGTGGGACCTCGGCTGGCCGAAGCCGCGGGTGATCGTGCTGTCGTTCCCGCACAACCCGACCACCACGACGATCGAGCGGCACGACCTGCAGCGGCTCGTCGACTGGGCGCGGGAGCGCGACGTCGTCCTGGTGCACGACCTGGCGTACGCCGACATGTGCTTCGACGGCTGGACCCCGCCGTCGATCATGCAGTGCGCCGGCGCGACCGAGGTCGCGGTCGAGCTGTACTCGATGACGAAGTCGTACTCCATGGCGGGCTGGCGGGTGGCGTTCCTGGTCGGCCGCAAGGACGTGGTCGGCGCGTTGGCGAAGCTCAAGTCGTACCTGGACTACGGGACGTTCCAGCCCATCCAGATCGCCGCGACCGTGACGCTGAACGAGGCGACGGAGTACCCGGCGGAGCTGTCGGCGGTCTACGAGAGCCGGCGGAACGCGCTGGTCGACGGGCTGTCCCGGATCGGCTGGGACATCCTGCGGCCGCGCGGCACCATGTTCGCCTGGGCGCGGATCCCGGAGCCGTACCGCGAGATGGGGTCGATCGAGTTCGCGGAGATGCTGGTGCGGGACTGCGACGTGGCGGTGTCGCCGGGCGTCGGGTTCGGGCCGGGCGGCGACGGGCACGTGCGGTTCGCCCTGATCGAGAACGAGCAGCGGATCGGCCAGGCGGTGCGGGGGCTGCGCCGCGGGCTGACCCGGCTGGGGTCCTGACCCCCACCTGCGCGGACGCACCCCGGGGGTCGTCCTCAGGGTGCGCTCAGGGGGCTCCCGGATGTCGGAGCGGTGCGGCCACCTGCGAGGCTCGGACCGCGACGCGGGGGACTGCCCCGCGCCAGGCACGAGGAGCGCGACGATGGCACGGCGGACGACGGCGGCGACGGCAGGGGTGGTCGGTGCGGGGCTGGTGCTCGCGCTCACCGGGTGCGTGGGCGGCGGTGGCGGGCCGACGGTGACCCGCGAGGTCGAGGTCGAGGACGTCACGTCGGTCGAGCTGGCCGCGTCCGGCGACCTGACGGTGCGGCGCGGCGACACCCCGTCGCTGATGGTGCGCGCGTCGCAGGGCGCGCAGGACCGGCTGGTGCAGGAGGTGCGGGACGGGGTGCTGGTGCTCGACGCCCGCGGGTCGTTCGGCTTCCAGGACCTCGGCGACGTGGAGTACGAGCTGGTGCTCGGCGAGCTGCAGCAGGTCGTCGTCTCCGGCTCGGGCGACGTGACCGGGTCCGACGTGTCCGGCGCGGTGCTGCGGGTCAGCATCACGGGCTCCGGCAGCGTGGAGATCGACGGGGTCGACGCCGAGCAGGTCCAGGCCGCGATCGACGGGTCGGGCGGGGTCGAGCTGTCGGGCCGCACCGGGTCGGCCGCGTTCGGCATCGAGGGCTCCGGCAGCATCGACGCGGAGGACCTGCGCGCGGACGAGGTGGACGCGTCGATCGGCGGGTCGGGCTCGGTGGAGGTGCACGCCGAGCGCCGGCTGGCGGCCTCGATCGGCGGCTCCGGCACGGTGACGTACACCGGCGACCCGGAGGTGACCAGCGAGGTCGACGGCTCCGGGGACGTGGTCCGCGCGGACTAGAGGACGTCGGACCCCGCGACCAGGCGGGCACCCGGCACCGGGCCCGCGGCCGTGAGCACCGAGTCCGCGACCCCCGCGGCGGTCATGGCGGCCGCGATCACGAGGGCGTGCTGCCGGCTGCGGGCCAGGGCGGCGACGGTCGGGCCGGACCCGGAGACGACGACGCCCAGCGCGCCCGCGTCCTCCGCGACCGCCAGCGTCTCGACCAGCCCGGGCGCGAGCTCGACGGCCGCGTCCTGGAGGTCGTTGTGCAGCAGGGCGCCGAGCGCGGGGGCGTCGCCCGCCCGCAGGGCCTGCAGCAGCGCGACGTCGCCGTCGGCGTCCAGGCCGTCGCGGCCCGCGGCGAGCCGGTCGAACTCCTCGTAGACCCGCGGGGTCGACAGGCCCTCGTCGCGCACGCCGAACGCCCAGTGGTACTCGCCCCGGCTCAGCGCGGCGGTGAGCAGGTCACCCCGGCCGGAGCCGACGGCGGTCTGGCCCATGAGCAGGAACGGCACGTCGGAGCCCAGCTCGGCGGCGACCTCGTGCAGATCCTCGCGGCTCAGCGCCGTGCCCCACAACGCGTCGCAGGCGAGCAGCGCGGCGGCCGCGTCCGCGGACCCGCCCGCCATGCCCCCGGCGACGGGGACCGCCTTGTGCAGGTGCAGGTGCACGCCCTCGTCGACGCCGGTGCGGGCGGCCAGCGCCCGCGCGGCCCGGAGCGCGAGGTTGCTGGCGTCGGTCGGCACCCGGTCCGCCTGCGGTCCGGACACGGTCACGCGCACGTCGGGCGACGCGGAGGCCACCACGTCCTCGTACACGGACACGGCCTGGAACACGGTCGCGAGCGGGTGGTAGCCGTCGGCGCGGCGCGGACCGACGCGGAGCGACAGGTTGACCTTGCCGGGCGCCCGGACGCGGACCTCACGGCCGGTGCGGGGGGCGAGGCGCAGGTCGGTCACGGGGACCACTGTGCCAGGTCCGGGCGAGTCCGGCGCGTCCCGAGCAGGTCGCGCGGGAGCCCGGCGTCGCGCGAGGTCAGCCCGCCGCGGGCGCGCGCAGCTGCTCGGCGACCCGGGCGAACGCGGCGACGTCGAGGGCCTCGCCGCGGGCCTGGGGGTCGACGCCGGCGGCGGTGATCGCGCGCGTCGCCGCCTCGGAGCCGCCGGCGAGGGTCGCCAGCGCGGAGCGGAGCATCTTCCGGCGCTGCGCGAAGGCGGCGTCGACGACCGCGAACACCTCCTCGCGGCTCGCGGTGGTGGCGGGCGGCTCTCGCCGGTCCAGCCGGACGAGCGCGGAGTCGACGTTCGGCACCGGCCAGAACACCGACCGGCCGACGGTCGCGGTGCGGCGCGCGGCGGCGTACCAGGCGGCCTTGACCGACGGCACCCCGTAGGTGCGGCTGCCCGGCGGGGCGGCGACCCGGTCGGCGACCTCGGCCTGCACCATGACGAGCACCCGCTCCAGCGTCGGGAAGTGCTCGAGGAACGTGAGCAGCACCGGCACGGAGACGTTGTACGGCAGGTTCGCGACCAGCGCGGTCGGCGCCCGGCCGGGCAGGGCGCGCACGTCGAGCGCGTCGCCGCGGACGACCGTGAGCGCGGGGTGCGGCGGGGGACCGGGGTCGGGCGCGTCGCCCGCGTCGCCCGCGGCGCCCGCGGCACCGGGCACCGGCACGTCGGGCAGGTCCACCGTGTCCACGACCGCGCCCGGGACGTGCCGGCGCACGGTGTCGGGCAGCAGACCGGCCAGCACCGGGTCGATCTCGACCGCGACCACGTCGGCCCCGGCCTCGAGCAGCCCGAGCGTCAGCGAGCCGAGGCCCGGCCCGACCTCGACGACCCGCTCGCCGGCGACCACGTCGGCCTGGCGGACGATCTTGCGGACGGTGCCGCCGTCGAGCACGAAGTTCTGCCCGAGGGTCTTGGTCGGGCGGATGCCGGCGCGCTCGGCGAGCGCGCGGATCTCGGCCGGACCGAGCAACGGCCCCGCCGCGGGTGCGACGGGGCCGGTGCTGGAGGACATGCGGGCGAGCCTACCCGGCCGCCCGCGGGTGCGACGTCAGCTGAACAGCCGCGACCCGCAGACCGGCCACTGGCCGGCGCCGGAGCGGTTGTAGAGCATCTGCGCGCGGGCGGTCTGCTCGTCGGCCGAGGCCTGCGAGGGCAGCCCGCTGCCGCCGACGGCGGCCCACGTGGCGACCGAGAACTGGTACAGCCCGTGGTACTTGCCGGACGCCGAGACGATCGACGGGTTGCCGCCCGACTCGCACGCGGCGAGCGCCGCCCAGTTGAGGCCCGCCGCGTCGCCGCCGCCGACCGCCGGGGTGCCGGCGGTGGCGGGGGCCGAGGACGTCGCCTTCGGGGTGGTGACGACCGGCTTCTTCTTGGTGCCGATGTTGGTCACCTGGTCGACCGGCGCCTGGGTCACGGCGTCGGACAGCGTCTCGCGGCCGGTCTCCTGGCCGTCGACGGTGGTGACGCGCTCGACGACGGTCCGCACGCCGGCCACACCGGCGGTGGTGACCTTCGAGTCGCCGACGTACAGCGCGGCGTCGTTCTGCTCGACCGCGTTGAACGGCACCTCGTGCGTGGTCGTGACGTCCTGGATCACGACCCGGTTCACCACGACGGTGACGGTGGCGCCGGAGCGCTGCACGCTGACCCGGTCGAGCGGCTGCAGCGTGACGTCGAGGGCGTCGAGCGCCTCCGCGACCGTGGTGCTGCCGTCGGGGACGGGGTGCGTCGCGCCGTCGACCTGCACCGCGGCGGGGCCGTCGAGCGTGAGGTCGAGCGACAGGTCCGGACGGCCGCCGGCGGCCGAGCGGGACGCGACCAGGCGGACGTCGTCGCCGCGGGTCGCGAGCATGGTCAGCGCCTCGTCGGCGGTGAGCGCGGTCGTCCAGACCGTCTGCTCGGCGCCGTCGGCGTTGATCGTCACCTGGTGGGCGTGGCGGACGACGACGTCGACGCCGTCCTGGAGCGCGCCCGACGGGGTGACGGTGTCGCGGGAGCCGAGCTCGAGCTTCTGCTCGGCCAGCAGGCCGTCGACGCTGCCGGAGAACGTCGACACCGTGGTGGCGACGCCGTCGACGTCGAGCGTCACGGTCTTGTGGGCGTCCGCGACGGCGACGCCGCCGGTGGCGAGCACGACCACGGCGGTCGCGGCGCCGATCAGGCGCACGCGACCCCGGCGCGACCGGCGGTCGCCGTCGGGCTCGGTGCCGGCGGACCCGGGGTCGGTGTTGTGGACGACGCGGGTGCGGAGGGCGGCGGGCGTGGCGGCGAGGCGCGTACGGGCGCGACGGAGGAGGGAGGTCACGTGGTTCCAGACGACGGCGGTCCCGGGCACGGGGGGCGGGCGCGGCGCACGTGGGCGTCACCCACCGGTGCCCGGGCCGTGACGGCCCCGCGGCTGCGGCGGCACCTGGAGGGAGGTGCCGCACCCGGCGGTCCCGGATCCCCGATCCGGCGGTCATGCCCCGCGCACTGCTGCGCGGGTGCGCTCGCGGGGGGAGGGCCCCGGTCTGTCACGAGCGACACGCGACCGTAACCCATTCGTGACCATGTGCCAAGTGGTCGGGGCGGGGCCGCAGGTCAGCGCGGCGGCCGGTGGGGCCCCGTCAGTACCAGCCCTTGGCCTGGGAGGCCGACCAGGCGCCGCACGGCGTGGAGTACCGGCCCGCGATGTAGTTCAGGCCCCAGGTGATCTGGGTGGCCGGGTTGGTGCGCCAGTCGGCGGCGACGCTCGCCATCTTCGACCCGGGCAGCGCCTGCGGGATGCCGTAGGCGCCCGAGGAGCGGTTCTCCGCGTTCACGCGCCAGCCGCTCTCCTTGTTCCAGAGCTGCACCAGGCAGGCGAACTGGTCGTCGCCCCAGCCCCGCGCGGCGGCCAGCTGCTTGCCGATGTCCTGCGCGCTGCCGGGCGAGACCGAGATGTCGACGCCGGACGCGAGCTCCATCGTGCCGACCTTGACCACCTGCGTCACCGGCTCGACCGTGACGGCCGAGGCCACCACCTGCCGGTCGACCACCGTGCCGCCGACCGTCGCCGTGCTGTACGTCGTCGTCCGGACGCCGGCACGACCCGGGGTCGCGACCTTGCGGGTGCCCTTGACGAGCGTGGGGTCCTCGACCTCCTGCTCCTCGAACGGCACGGCCTCGGTGACGGTCTCGCCGGCGGTCGCCGCACGGGTCACGAGGACCACCAGGCCGTCGGTCGCGGTCGCGTCCAGCGGCACGGACACCCGGTCGCCCTCGTTCAGCACCAGGCCGATGTCCCGCAGCGCGTCGCGGACCGTGCCGCCGCTGCTCACGCCGTCGATGACCTGGCCGTCGACGGCCAGGTGGATGGTCTTCTGGGTCGACACCCGCAGCACGTCGCCGCGCTCCAGGCCCGCGGACCGGGACGCGGACAGCAGGGCCTGGTCGTCCCGCAGGCCCAGGCCCTCGACGGCCTCGCCGACCGTGAGCGCGGTGGTCCACACGGTGCGGTCCTGGCCGTCGACCTGGACGTCGAGCTCCCGGCCGTGCCGGACCACGATCTGCGCGCCGTCGCCGACGGGCTCGTCCAGGCCCGGGGCCACCAGGTCGCGGTCGCCGACCTGGATGTCCCCGGCCGCGAGCACCTGGCCGACGGTGCGCCCGAACGCGCTCACCTCGACCGCGGTGCCGTCGACCTCGACGGTCACGGTCTTGTGCAGGCCGACGAACGCGGTCGTCGCGCCGGCCACCAGCGCGAGCGCGAGGCCCTGCGCGCCGTACCGGAGCGCGCGCGAGCGGCGGGTGGTGCGGTGCGTCGGACTCGAGGCGAGGACGACGGGCGTCTCGGGCGCAGGCACGCGGGGGGCTCCAGCGGGTCGGGTCGGCGGGAGGGAGGGGCTCACGCCGGTACAGCCTCCCGACCGTAACCGATTCGTGATCCGAAGGGGAACCCGAGATCCGCGGGATCACCCCTCCGGGCGGGGCCCCCGGGGCCCGTCACCAGGTGCCGTAGACGCGCTCCGAGGTCGCGGCCAGGGCCGTGCACGCGTCGGCCAGGGCCAGGCCCCGCTCGGCGGCCAGCCGCCGGACGGTGTGCGGGACCAGGTACGGCGCGTTCGGGCGGCCGCGCAGCGGGTGCGCCGTGAGGTACGGCGCGTCGGTCTCGACGAGCAGCAGGTCGAGCGGCAGGGCGCGCACCGCGGCGCGCAGGTCGTCGTTCGCCCCGTACGTCACCGGGCCGGCCACCGACGCGTACCAGCCCTCGCGGGCGCACACCTCGGCGAGCGCCGGCCCGCCGGAGAAGCAGTGGAACACCGTGCGCTCGGGCGCGCCGTCGCGGAGCAGCACGTCGACCACGTCGTCGTGCGCGTCGCGGTCGTGGATCTGCAGCGCCAGGCCGAGCTCCTTGGCGAGCGCGACGTGCGCGCGGAACGCCTCCCGCTGCACCGCCTGGCCGCGGGGGCCGGCGCGGAAGAAGTCGAGTCCGGTCTCGCCGATCGCGCGCACCCGGTCGTTGGCCCGGGCGACGGCGGCCACCCGCGCCAGGGCGCCGTCGAGGTCCAGGTCGTGCCGCGGCTGCGGGTCCGGGTCGAGGCCGTCGGGCGCCACCTCGTGCACGCCGGCGTGCAGCACGGCCTCGTTGGGGTGGATCGCCACGGCGCCGAGCAGGGCGCGCCGGCCGGGGCGCAGCGGGGCCGGGGCGCTCGCCGGGTCCGCCCCGGCGTCGCCGTCGACCCGGAGCACGGCGTCCGTCCACGCCACCGCGTCGAGGTCGCAGCCGACCTGCACCATCCGCGGCACGCCGACCGCGGCGGCCCGGTCCAGGTGGTCGTCGAGCGTGGCGGGGGCGGGCTCGTCGGCGTCCGCGCCCGCCGCCGCGACGACGTCCAGCACCGACTCGAGGTGGGTGTGGTCGTCGACGACGGCGACGGGCAGCGGCTCCGGCGACGGGGCCCAGCCCGTGGGGCGGTTGCGGCTGCGCGCCACGTCAGCCCTGGCGCAGCCGGTCGAGCTCGGCCTCCACCACGTCGTCGTCGAGCTTCGTGAACACCGGCGTCGGCTTCGCCACCGGCGTGCCCGGCACCACGGCGCGCGGCCGCCACGCCGGCAGCGTCTCGCCGAGCCGGTAGTCGCCGGTGATGACCGGGTACTGCCGCGATGCGTCGTCCAGGTCGGTGACCTCGTCGATGCGCGGGAGCGGCGAGAACGTGCCGGTGCCGCCCAGCGCCTCGTGCACCGCCTGCGCCGAGTGCGGCAGGAACGGCGACAGCAGCGTGTTGCAGTCGCTCACGGCCTGCGCCGCGGTGTGCAACACGGTGCCGAGGCGCTCCGGGTCGTTCTTGAGCTTCCACGGCTCGGTCTCGGAGATGTACCGGTTGGCCTCCTGGACGACCCGCATCGCCTCGCCGATCGCCGCGCGGTGCCGGTGCGTGCCGATGAGCTCGCCGACCCGGCCGAACGCCGTGGTGGTCGTCGCGAGCAGGTCCTCGTCGCGCGTGGTGCGCGGGCCCGGCTCCGGGATCGCCCCGACGTTCTTGTGGATCATGCTCGCCGTGCGGTTGACCAGGTTGCCCCAGCCCGCGACCAGCTCGTCGTTGGTGCGGCGCTTGAAGTCCGCCCAGGTGAAGTCGGCGTCCTGGCTCTCCGGCCCCGCGGTCGAGATGTAGTACCGCAGCGCGTCCGGCTGGTACCGGCTCAGCATGTCGCGGACGTAGATGACGACGCCGCGCGAGGAGGAGAACTGCTTGCCCTCCATCGTGAGGAACTCGGACGACACCACCTCGGTCGGCAGGTTGAGCCTCCCGTAGACGCCGGGCTCGCCGCCCTTCGACCCGCCCCCGGCGTAGCCGAGCAGCTCGGCCGGCCAGATCTGCGAGTGGAAGGTGATGTTGTCCTTGCCCATGAAGTAGTAGGACAGCGACTCGGGATCCGTCCAGAACTGCCGCCACGCCTCCGGGTCGCCGGACCGGCGCGCCCACTCGATCGACGCGGACAGGTAGCCGATCACGGCGTCGAACCACACGTAGAGCCGCTTGGACGGGTTGTCCTCCCAGCCCTCCAGCGGGATCGGGATGCCCCAATCGATGTCCCGGGACATGGCGCGCGGGCGCACGTCGTCCAGCAGGTTCAGCGAGAACTTGAGGACGTTCGGCCGCCACTCGGTGCGGGTGCGCAGCCAGTCGCCCAGCGCGTCGACGAACGCCGGCAGGTCCAGGAAGAAGTGGTTCGACTCGACGAACTTCGGCGTCTCGCCGTTGATCCGGCTGCGCGGGTTCTTCAGGTCGATCGCGTCGAGCTGGTTACCGCAGTTGTCGCACTGGTCGCCGCGCGCGCCGTCGTAGCCGCAGATCGGGCAGGTGCCCTCGATGTACCGGTCCGGCAGCGTGCGGCCGGTCGACGGGCTGATCGCGTTCATGGTCGTCTGCTCGACCATGTACCCGTTCTTGTGCACCGTGCGGAACATCTCCTGCACGACCGCGTAGTGGTTGCGGGTCGTGGTGCGGGTGAACAGGTCGTACGAGAGGCCGAGCTGGGTCAGGTCCTCGACGATGACGCGGTTGTACCGGTCGGCCAGCTCCTGCGGGCTGACGCCCTCCTGCTCGGCCTGCACCAGGATCGGGGTCCCGTGCTCGTCGGTGCCGGACACCATGAGGACGTCGTGCCCCGCCATGCGCATGTAGCGGCTGAACACGTCGGAGGGGACGCCGAAGCCGGCGACGTGACCGATGTGGCGCGGGCCGTTGGCGTAGGGCCAGGCGACAGCGCTGAGGATGCGGGACATGGCGTCGATCCTAGTGAGCCGCGCGGGCGGGCTCGCGACCGGTCTCACCGGCGGCGTCGTCCGCGGTGGCGCCGACGGGGCGCGCGGGGCGGCCGCCGGGTCCGACGACGCCGCGGCGGCGCAGCACCGCCCAGGCGACCGCGAGCACCCCGAACCACACCGGCATGACGAGCAGCGCCACCCGGGTCTCCGGCTCCAGCGCCAGCACGACGACCATCGCCGCGAAGAACGCCAGCACCACCCAGCACATGACCCGGCCGCCGGGCATCCGGAACGCCGACGCCGCGTGCAGCTCCGGCGACCGGCGGCGGTACACCAGGTACGACGCCAGGATGACGGTCCACACCACGATGAACAGCAGCGTCGCGACGGTCGTCACCAGCGTGAACGCCTCGATCACCGACCGCCCGGCGTACAGCAGCACGACGCCCGGCAGCAGGCACGCGCAGGAGAACGCCAGGCCGCGGGCGGGCACGTGCCGGCGCGACAGCCGGCCGAAGCCCGCGGGCGCCTCCCGGTCCTCGGCCAGGCCGTAGAGCATCCGGGACGTCGAGAAGATCCCGCTGTTCGCCGACGACGCCGCCGAGGTCAGCACGACCAGGTTGATCACGCCCGCGGCGGCGGGCAGGCCGGCCAGCGCGAACATCGCCACGAACGGGCTCTCGCCCGGGTCGATGCTGCGCCACGGCGTGACCGCCATGATCACGACCAGCGCGCCCAGGTAGAACAGCAGGACCCGGACGGGGATCGCGTTGATGGCGCGCGGGAGCGTGCGGGCGGGGTCGCGGGTCTCCGCGGCGGTGGTGCCGACCAGCTCGATGCCGACGAACGCGAAGATCGCGATCTGGAACCCCGCGAGGAACCCGGTGAACCCGTGCGGGAAGAACCCGCCGTCGGAGTACAGGTGGGCGAGCGAGGCCGTGACGCCGTCGGCGCCCTGGAAGCCGATCGAGATCATCACCACGCCGACCGCGATCAGCGCGACGATCGCGACGATCTTGACGATCGCGAACCAGAACTCGAGCTCGCCGAACAGCCGCACCGCGACCAGGTTGAGCGCGAGGAGCAGCACGACGAGGCCCAGCGCAGGCAGCCAGCGCGGCAGGTCGGGGGCCCAGAAGGCGACGTACCCGGAGACCGCCACCACGTCGGCGACGCCGGTGACGATCCAGCAGAACCAGTACGTCCAGCCGGTGAGGAACCCGGCCCACGGCCCGAGGATGTCCGCGGCCATGTCCCGGAACGACTTGTACTCCAGGTTCGACAGCAGCATCTCGCCCATGGCGCGCATGACGAAGAACAGCATGAAGCCGATGACCGCGTAGACCAGCAGCACCGACGGGCCGGCCAAGGAGATCGTCCGGCCGGAGCCCAGGAACAGGCCGGTGCCGATGGCGCCGCCGATGGCGATGAGCTGGATGTGCCGGTTGCTGAGGCCGCGCTGGAGGTGGTCCTCGGGGGCGGGCGCGGTGTCGGCTGCGGCCGGTGC
>NZ_JAANNB010000123.1 GCF_011603975.1 Cellulomonas sp. IC4_254
CGGTCAGCGCTCCCAGTACGCGTACCGCTCGGCCGGCCGGAACCCCTCCCCGGCGTACAGGTCCGCCGCGCCGGCGTTCGCGACCTCGACCTGGAGGAACGCGCGCGTCGCACCCCGGTCGGCCGCCGCGCGCAGCCCGGCCCGGGTGAGCAGCCGCCCGAGCCCCCGCCGCCGCGCGGCGGGCGCGACCATGAGGCAGGACAGCCCGGTCCAGCCGTCGGCGAGCGCCGCGCGCAGCACGCCGAGGGTCGACCCGTCCGCGTCCGTGGCCGTCAGGTAGAGCGCCGGGGACCCGGTGACGACCGCGCGCGCCGTGCCGGGGTCGACCGCCCCGCCCGCCGCCTTCACGCCGAGCCAGCCGGTCAGCCACGTCGCGTCGGGCGCGTCCGCGACCGCGACCCGCACGTCCGGCGGCACCGCGACGTGCGCCGGCGGCAGCGCGGCGAGGTCCCGGACGAGCACGTCCGTGACGGCGCGCTCCGCGTAGCCCCGGTCGGCGAGCGCCGCCGCGAGGCCCTCGGGCGCGCCGGAGCACACCCGCAGGACGGCCGGCTGGCCCGCGGCGGCGTACACCGCCTCGACCCGGCCGAGCGTCGCGCCGAGGTCCGCCGGGGTCCCGAGCGGCAGCGCGCTGTTGGCCCGGCGCGTGAACCCGCCCGACAGGCCGACCCGCCAGCCGTCGACGTCCCGGGTGTCGGTCGGGGGCCACGTCGCGGCCTCGACCAGCACCCCGGGGGCGACGGGCGGGGTCCAGGTGAGCGCCTGGAGCCGCACGCCCTCGTGGCCCCAGTCCCGCCCGGGCGCCGCGACGAAGCCCAGCCGGTCGTACAGCCGCCGGGCCGTCGCCATCTCGGCCAGCGTCGACAGCACCACGCCACGGGCGCGCCGGGCGACCGCCTCGCGCAGCGCCGCGGTGACCAGCCGGGCGCCGACCCCGCGACCGCGCGCGCCCGGGGCGACGGCGAGCATCCGCAGCTCCAGCTCGCCGGGCTCCACGATCTCCGCGTACGACGTGGCGTACGGGGCCAGGGTCAGGGTGCCGACGACCTCCTCGGCGGGGTGGCCGCCCGCGCGCGGCGCGGTCGCGACGAGCAGCACGGCCTCGCGGGCGCGCCGCTCGGCGTCCCGGAGCTCGACCTCGTACGCGTCGTCGACCTCCAGCAGCCCGTCGGCGCGGTAGGCCTCGGCGGTCAGCGCGCCGACGGCGTCGTGCTCCTCCGGGCGGACGAGCCGGACCTGCACGCCGGCCGTCGGGGCCGGGTCGCTCACGAGGCGTCCGCGCCCGCTGCGGCGTCGGCCGCGTCGGCGGGGGCGTCGTCGGCGTCGGCCGAGGCGTCGCCCGCGTCGGCCGGCGCGGCGTCCTCGCCCGGCGCGTCTCCGACGGCCGCCGGGCCGCCGGCCAGGAGCGCGACGAACCCGTCCTCGTCCAGGATCCGCAGCCCGAGCTCGATCGCCTTGGCCTCCTTGGACCCGGCGTTCTCCCCCACCACCACGTAGTCCGTCTTCTTGGACACCGACCCGGACGCCTTGCCGCCGCGGGACAGCACGGCCTCCTTGGCCCCGTCCCGGCTGAACCCCGCGAGGCTGCCGGTCACCACGACCGTCAGGCCCTCGAGCGTGCGCGGCGCCGACTCGTCCTGCTCGTCGGCCATCACCACGCCGGCGGCCCGCCACCGGTCGACGATGTCGGCGTGCCAGTCCTCGGCGAACCAGTCGAGCACCGAGTCGGCGATCGTCGGGCCGACGCCGTCCACGCCCGCCAGCGTGGCCCGCGCGCCCTCGGCGTCCGCGAGCGCCGCGCGCAGCGCGTCCATGGAGCCGAACCGCTGCGCGATCGCCCGTGCGGCGGTCGGGCCGACGTTGCGGATGCTCAGGGCGACCAGCACCCGCCAGAACGGCTTGGTCTTGGCGGCGTCGAGCTCGTCGAGCAGCTTCTTGGCCTGCTCCGACGGGACGTCCTCGTACTCGGGCAGCGGCTGCCCGGCGGCCTCGGCGTCGCGGCGCGCCTTGACGCTGAAGGTGACCCGGCGGCGGAACGGGGTCCGGCGGCGGACGGTGCCGTCCTCGTCGACCCGCGGCTCGCCCGTCTCGGGGTCGCGGACGACGACCTGCACCTGCTGGAGCCGGGCGAAGCTGCGCGCCCGCACCCGCTCCTTCTCCTCCTCGGGGGCGTCGGCGGGCCAGCCGACCAGCTCGAACAGGTCGGCCTCGTTGACCACGGGCGGGACCTCGGGGATCTCCGGCTGCGTCAGCGCCGCGGCCGTGACCTCGCCGAGCGCCTCGATGTCGAGCGCCCCGCGCGAGCCGATGTGCTCCACGCGGCCGCGGACCTGCGCGGGGCAGGTGCGGGCGTTCGGGCAGCGCAGGTCGACGTCGCCCTCGCGCATCGGCCGCAGGGTCGAGCCGCACTCCGGGCACTCGGTCGGCATGGTCCAGTCGGTGCGCGGGTAGCCGTCGTCCGCCAGAGCCGTGACGGGCCCCACGATCTCCGGGATCACGTCGCCGGCCTTGCGCAGCACCACCATGTCGCCCGGGCGCACGCCCTTGGCCGCGACGACGTCCTTGTTGTGCAGCGTCGCCATCGCGACGGTGGACCCGGAGACCTTGACCGGCTCCATCACCGCGTACGGGGTGACCCGGCCGGTGCGGCCGACGTTCACCTCGATCGCGAGCAGCCGGGTGTTCACCTCCTCCGGCGGGTACTTGTAGGCGATCGCCCACCGGGGGGCGCGGCTGGTGGCGCCGAGCCGGCGCTGCAGGGCGAGGTCGTCGACCTTGATGACGACGCCGTCGATCTCGTGCTCGTAGGAGTGCCGGTGCTCGCCGATCTCCGCGATCCGCGCGGTGACGTCCGCGAGCGCGGGGACGACCCGGTAGTGCGGCGACGTCGGCACGCCCCAGCCGGCCAGCAGCTCGTACACCTGGGACTGCCGCTCCAGCGCGACGGCGCCCGGCCCCCACCGCAGCGCCCCGATGCCGTGCGCGTACATCCCGAGCGGCCGGCCCGCGGTGACGCGCGGGTCCTTCTGGCGCAGCGAGCCGGCCGCGGCGTTGCGCGGGTTCGCGAACGGCGCCTTGCCCGCCGCGACCTGCGCCTCGTTCAGCCGCTCGAACGCCTCGACCGGGAGGAACACCTCCCCGCGCACCTCGATCTGCTCCGGGTGCGTCGCGGGGTCCCCCGCGAGCACGTCCGGGATGCTCGCGATCGTGCGGACGTTGAGCGTGACGTCCTCGCCGGTGCGGCCGTCGCCGCGGGTGGCCGCGCGGACCAGCCGCGCCGGGCCGTCCCCCGTGCGCTCGTAGAGCAGCGCGATCGCGAGGCCGTCGATCTTCAGCTCCGTCAGGTAGCCGACGCCGGCGCCCTCGGGCAGCTCCAGGTCCCGGTGCACCCGCTCGGCCCAGGCGGCGACGTCCTCGGCGGAGAAGGCGTTGTCCAGCGACAGCATCCGCTCGACGTGGTCGACCGCGCGGAACTCCGTGGAGAACGTGCCGCCGACGTTCTGGGTCGGCGACTCGGGCGTGCGCAGCCCGAACTCGGGGTACGCGTCCTCGAGCGCCTCCAGCCGGCGCATCGTCACGTCGTACTCGGCGTCGCTGGCGGCCGGCTCGTCCCGCACGTAGTAGGCGAACTGGAGCTCCCGGACGCGGTCCGCCAGCTCGGTCCACCGCTGGCGTGCGGCGGCCTCGTCCAGGCCGGCGTCCTCGGGGTTCGTCGTCTCGGGTCGTGTCGCGTCCACGGGCTCATCATGCCGCGCGCCCCCGACACGGCACCCGCGGGGCCGACGGGCCCCGGGCTTCCGGGTGCGACGCGCCGACCCGTATGCTGCTACTCATCAGTCTGTAGACAGACAAGTAGCACGACACCGAACGTGGCGGCGTGGAAGGCGAGCTGCAGGTGACCGTCGGACGGCGTGTGCGCCGGATCCGGACCGAGCGCGGGATCAGCCAGGAGGCGCTCGCCGGCGCCGTCGGCGTGCACCGCACCTACCTGGGTGGCGTCGAGCGGGGCGAGCGGAACCTCACGCTCCGGTCGGTCGAGCGTCTCGCCGACCGCCTCGGCGTCCCCGTGCGGGACCTGATCGGGGACGCCCCGGAGGTCTGAGCCGGGGGGCCTGTGGACGACAGCGCCCCGATGTCGGTGGTCGCGCTCACTGTAGGTGGGACGAGGGGCGCGGCCGCGCAGGAGCCCCTCGGCAGGCCGACCGAGGAGGACCCCGTGACGACCGAGCACGCCCGACCGACCTGGCAGGCGGACGCCTGCCCCGACTGGTGCGTCGTCCTGCACGCGCAGGACGACGACGAGCGGGACCGCACGCACGTCAGCGCGTCGCTGTCCGTGCCCGCGCGGCAGCTCCTGGGCGGCCCGGGGGCCGAGGTCTCCCCCTTCGCGGAGCGGGAGCCGGGCGGCCCGCCGGGGTCCCCCGAGGCGATGGACAGCACGGCCGCCGCCGACCTGGCCGTCTGCCTGCACCGCCGCGACGGCGCGCCGTCGACCTGGGTGTACGTCGGGGACGGCGCCGTGCAGCACCTGGAGCTCAGCACGGACTCCTGGCGCCGGATCCTGCCGGCGCTCGACCGGGTGCTGGAGCTGGCCGGCGGGTGACGGCCGACGCGCCCGGCGGCGGACGGGACCGGCGCCGGGCGCGGCCGGGGGCTCAGTCCCCGGCCCCGAGCAGCTCCCTCGGGTCCACGTCGAGGTCGGCCGCCAGCCGCTCCACCGCGCGCAGCGACAGGTTCCGCTCGCCGCGCTCCACCGCGCCGACGTACGTGCGGTGCCGGAGCAGGAGCTCGGCCAGCCGTTCCTGGCTCAGGCCCCGCGCGGCCCGGATGCGTCGGATGTTGTGCCCCACGGTGCGTTGCAGATCGCCTTCCACACCCGCGAGCGTCGTGGCGTGCTCCTCATGGGTCTACACACCGATCTGTAGCGCTCCGGGCGTCTGCGTCCGGCGGCGCGCCCGCCACGCGGCGACCGCGCCGCCGGCGACGACCAGCACGCCGGCCACGGCGGACCCGGCGGCGACGCCCGCGAGCGCCGCCGGGCCCTGCGCGAGCACCTGCTCCGTCGCCCGGCCGTCGACCGTCCACGTGCACACCGCGCGGGGCGGCAGCAGCGACGAGGTCACCGCCGCGTCGCCCTCCCCCGCGGTCGCCGCCGCGACGCAGGTGCCGTCCTCGGCCAGGCCGGTGCGCAGCGTCGAGGTCACGAGCCCGACCCAGACGACGAGCAGCACGACCAGGCCGACGACCGCCACACCGGCCCCGGCGACGAGCACCGCCGCGTGCCGGCGCCGCAGCCACGGCTGGCGCCGGACCGGGGCAGCCGCGCGGCCGCCCGCACCGTCGCCCGCGCCCCCGGTCCCGCCCGCGGTCACGACTCCGCCCGCTCGGCGACGACCGCCGCCGCCCGGCCCACGGTCGCGAGGGTCGCCCGCGCGGCGGCCGGGTCGATCCGCGTGCCCGCCGCGCCGCCCGGTACCGCGGGCCCCGCGGGCGCCAGCAGGACGACGTCCCGCAGGCCCGTCCGGGGCAGCCCGACGCGCTCCCAGCCGCGCAGCACCGCGTCGGCGACGCCGCGCACGTCCGGGCCGGCGCACTGCGACGTCTCGGGCTGCGGCACGGACGCCCACAGCGCGGTCCCGCCCTCGACGGCCTCGGCGACGGACTCCCACCGGCGCTCGTCGAGCCCGGCGACCTCCAGCCCGACGGCGTCCGCGCCCGCGGCGCGCGCGGCCCCGACGGCCGCGGCACCGGCGCCCACGTGCAGGACGACCCGGTCCGCACCGGCGGCGCGCACCCCGGCGACGACCGTCCCGAGCCGCTCCGAGACGACCGGGGCCGGGACGGCACGCAGCCGGGCGTACCCGGAGAACGAGGGCAGCACGCCGGCGACGACCTGCGTCAGCAGCGGCTCGTGCAGCAGCACCGTCGGCCGGGCGCCGGGGACGGCCCGGCGGATCGCGGCGAGGTGCTCGGCGACGCCCGCGGCCAGCGACTCGGCCAGCTCCGCGACGGCGCCCGGGTCCGCGACGGCGCGGTCGCCCCGCGCGAGGTACACGCTCGCCGCGAGCGTCAGCGGCCCGGCGACCGGCACGACCAGCGGCCCGTTCCAGCCGTGCGCGGCGACGGCGAGCGCGTCGAGGTCCTCCCGGCGCAGCGCGGCCAGCCGGGTCGCGTCGCCGCCGGGCCGGTCCGCGAGCCGCCAGCCGTGCGGCCCGAGCTCGGCCGGCAGCTCGACCAGCAGGCCGAGCGCGTGGGCGGCGAGCGAGCCGAGCACGCCGCGCTCGGGCAGCCGCACCGCCCAGGGCAGCCCGTCCACGCCCGAGGGCACCGCGGCGACGTCGCCCAGCACGGTCGTCTGGGCCTCCAGCGGCTCCGAGCCCGGCCAGGGCCCGGTCCCGCTGACCGCCGTCACGCGGTGGCCCCGGCGCGGCCCGCGACGGCCCCGTCCCCGGCGGCTCCCGCGCCCGCCGCCGCGACCGTCCGCTCGACCGTCCCCTGTCCCAGCACCACGTCCCCGTCCGTCCCGCCGTACAGCACGGCCGACTGCCCCGCCGCGACCCCGCGCAGCGTCCCGTCGACCCGTACCTCGATCCCGCCGCCCGCCGTGGCGCGCGCCCGCGCGGGCACCGCCGCGCCGTGGGCCCGCACCTGCAGCAGGCACGTCGTCCAGTCCTCGGGCGGGGCGCCGAACCACACGGCGTCGCGCGCCTCGACCGCCCCGACGGCCAGCGCCTCCGCGCCGCCGACGACCACCCGGTTGCTCACGGGCTCGATCGCCAGCACGTACCGCGGCTTGCCGTCGGCGGCCGGGCGCCCGAGCTGCAGGCCCTTGCGCTGCCCGACCGTGAACCCGTAGGCGCCGTCGTGCGTGCCGAGCACGGTGCCGTCGGCGTCGACGACCTCGCCGGGCCGGGACCCGAGCCGCTCCCGGAGGAACCCGCGGGTGTCGCCGTCGGCCACGAAGCAGATGTCGTACGAGTCCGGCTTGGCCGACACGCTCAGCCCGCGGGCCGCCGCCTCGGCGCGCACCTCGTCCTTCGACGCGACGTCGCCCAGCGGGAAGATCGCCCGCCCCAGCCGCTCCGGCCCCATGACGGCCAGCACGTACGACTGGTCCTTGGCGCGGTCGGCCGCGCGGCGCAGCACCGGCACCCCGTCCGGGCCGGTCGTGGCGGACGCGTAGTGCCCCGTCGCCACCGCGTCGAAGCCGAGCGCCAGGGCCTTGTCGAGCAGCGCGTCGAACTTGATGTGCTCGTTGCACCGGACGCACGGGTTCGGCGTCCGGCCCGCCTCGTACTCGGCGAGGAAGTCGGCGACGACGGTGTCCTCGAACCGCTCGGACAGGTCCCACACGTAGTACGGGATGCCGAGCACGTCGGCGGCGCGCCGGGCGTCGCCGGCGTCCTCGATCGAGCAGCAGCCGCGCGAGCCGGTGCGCAGCTGCGCCCGGCTCCGGGACAGGGCCATGTGCACGCCGACGACGTCGTGCCCGGCGTCGACCGAGCGGGCGGCCGCGACCGCGGAGTCGACGCCGCCGGACAGCGCCGCGAGCACCCGCATCAGACCGCCCCCGCCGAGGACCCGGCGGCGGCGCGCGACCCCGCGGCCCGCGCCGTGCCGGCCAGCCCCGCCGCCCGCGCGCGCTCCACGGCGCCGGGCAGCGCCGCGAGCAGCGCGTCCACGTCGTCCCGCGTCGACGGCCAGCCGAGCGAGAACCGCAGCGCCCCGCGCGCGTCCGCCTCGTCCACGCCCATCGCGAGCAGCACGTGGCTGGGCTGCGGCACGCCCGCCTGGCACGCCGACCCCGTCGAGCACTCCACGCCCGCGGAGTCGAGCAGGTACAGCAGCGAGTCGCCCTCGCAGCCGGGGAAGGTGAAGTGCGCGTTGGCCGGCAGCCGGTCTGCGGGGTCGGCGGGCCCGCGCAGCACCGCGTCCGGGACGGCGGCCCGCACGCCCGCGACCAGGTCGTCCCGGAGCGCGGTCAGCCGCGCCGCCGTCGCCTCGCGGCCGCGCACCGCCGCGTCGACCGCCACGGCGAACGCCGCGATCGCCGGCACGTCGAGCGAGCCCGACCGCACGCCGCGCTCCTGGCCGCCGCCGTGCAGCACCGGCACCAGGTCGAGCTCGCGCCGCGCGAGCAGCGCGCCCACGCCGACCGGGCCGCCGAGCTTGTGCCCCGTGACCGTCATCGCGTCCAGGCCGGACGCCGCGAAGTCGACCGGCACCTGCCCGACCGCCTGCACCGCGTCGGCGTGCACCGGGACGCCGTGGGCGTGCGCGAGGGCGACCACCTCGGCGAGCGGCTGCAGCGTGCCGACCTCGTTGTTCGCCCACATCACCGACACCAGGGCGGTCTCGGCGGCGTGCGCGGCGAGCTCGTCGCGCAGGGCGTCCGGGCGCAGGCGGCCCTCGTCGTCGACGGGCAGCAGCACGATCTCCGCGCCCGCGCGCTCGGCCAGCCAGAACGCCGGGTCCAGCACCGCGTGGTGCTCCACGGCCGACACCAGGACGCGGCGCCGGGCCGGGTCCTGCGCGGTGCGGGCCCAGAACAGGCCCTTCACCGCGAGGTTGTCGGCCTCGGTGCCCCCGCCGGTCAGCAGCACCTCGCTGGGGCGCGCGCCGAGCGCCGCGGCCAGCGTCTCGCGGGCCTCCTCGACGGCGCGCCGGGCCGCGCGGCCCGCGGTGTGCAGGGACGACGGGTTGCCGGTGCGGGACAGGTGCTCGACCAGGACGGCAGCCGCCTCCGGGAGCACGGGCGTCGTGGCCGCGTGGTCCAGATACGCGCTCACCCGCACGAGTCTACGAATCGTTCTGTCAGGATGTGGCGCGTGAGTGCCGACGACGCGACGACGCCTCCGCTGGCCTTCAGCGGGCAACGGCTGGACTGGCGGGACCTGCCGCGGTCCGTCCGCACCCGGATCGCCGAGCTCGCCGGCGCCCAGGTGAGCGCCGAGACCAGCGCGACCACCGGGTTCAGCCCGGGGTTCGCCGCGGTGCTCGAGCTCGCCGACGGCCGCGGCGTGTTCGTCAAGGCCGTGTCCCCCGAGCAGAACCCGGAGTCCCCGGAGCTGGCCCGCGCCGAGGTGCGCGCCGCCGCGGCGCTGCCGCCCCAGGTGCCCGCGCCCGCGCTGCTGTGGTCCGACGACGACGGCGACTGGGTGCTGCTGGGCTTCGAGGTCGCGCCGGGCCGGCCGCCGCTGCTCCCCTGGCGGCACGACGAGCTCGGCCTCGTGCTCGCGGCCCTCGACACGCTCGCCGAGGCGGAGCCGCTGCCCGGGCACGAGCTGCGCCCGTGCGCGGAGACGCTCGCGGGCGACTTCACGGGCTGGCGCACCATCGCCGGGCGGCCCGGCGCCGACCTGGACGCGCTGGCCGCCCGCACCGGCGAGGCCGGCGCCTGGGTGCTGGGGCACCTCGACGCGCTGGTCGCCTGGGAGGACGACGCGCTGGACGCCTGCGCGGGCAGCGCCCTGGTGCACGGCGACCTGCGCGCGGACAACGTCATGGTCGACCACGACCACGAGGGCGGCCGCGTCTCGCTGATCGACTGGCCGCACGCGAGCGTCGGCGCGCCGTGGCTCGACCTGGCGTTCATGCTGCCGAGCGTCGCCATGCAGGGCGGCGGCGAGCCGCAGGACCTGTTCTGGACCCGGCCGGCGTCGAAGGGCGTGGAGCCGGAGCGGCTGCGCGCCGCCGTGGCCGGGCTCGCGGGCTACTTCGTGCACGGCGCGCTGCAGCCGGCGCCGGTCGGCATCCCGAACCTGCGCCGGTTCCAGGGCGCCCAGGGGCGGCACGCCGTGGAGTGGCTCCGCGCGCTGGCCTGAGCCGGCGGCGCCGGCCCGGACCAGGACGCCCGAGCCGCGCCGCGTCAGCCCTGCCGCAGCCGGCGCAGCTCCTCGGTCACCTGGGGCAGCACCGTGAACAGGTCCCCGACGATCCCGTAGTCCGCGATCTCGAAGATCGGCGCCTCGGGGTCCGGGTTGACCGCCACGATCGTCCCGGACGCCTGCATGCCGCCGCGGTGGTGCACCGCCCCGGACACGCCCGCGCCGATGTAGAGCCGCGGGGACACCGTCACGCCGGTCTGGCCGATCTGGGTCTCGTGCCCGATCCAGCCCTCGTCCGTCGCGACGCGGGTGGCGCCGACGGCACCGCCGACCTCGTCCGCGAGCGCCTCGATCGGCGCGAAGTCGCCCTCGGTCCCGCGCCCGCCGACGACGACCACGTCCGCCGACGACAGGTCGGGCCGGTCCGACGGCGCGGCGGGCGTGCGTCGCACGAGGGCCGCCCGGGTGGCGCGCTCCGAGACGGCGAGCGCGCGGGTGCGCACCTCGGGGGCGAGCGGCGCCTCCTCGTCCACGTGCCGCGACACCACCGCGCCGGCCTTGAGCAGCACCACCGCGAGGTCGGTCCGCACGGCGCACCGGGTGGTCCAGGTGCCCGCGAGCACGGTCTTCGAGGCGACGACCCGGCCCTCGGCGTCCCGCTCCACCGCGGCCGCGTCGGTGACGACGCCCGCGCCGGTCGCGACGGCCAGCCGGGCGGCGGCCTCCTTGTTCTCGAACGTCGACAGCGCGAGCAGCACCGTCGCGCCGGTCTCCCGCACCGCGTCGGCGAGCACCTCGCCGAGCACGGGGGTCAGCCGCGGGTCGACCGCGCCGGTGGACACCTGGTGCACCACGGCCACGCCGTGCCGGCCGAGGACGGGCAGCGCCGGGTCGACCGGCTCGTCGCCCACCCACAGGCCGTGCACCTCGCCGCCGTCGGCCAGGTCCCGGGCCGCCGTGGCGAGCTCCAGCACGCTGCCGCGCAGCGCGCCGGTCTCGGCGTGGTCGAGCAGGACGAGGACGGTGGCCATCAGAGGACCTCTCCGGTCGCGGGGGTGGTGCGGACCAGGTCGCGCTCCAGCAGCCACGCGGCGAGCCGGGCGCCGGCCTGGCCGTCGTCGGTGACGAGCACCCGGTCGGTGCGCGGCGGCCGGGGCGCGGCCTCCAGCACCTCGGTGCGGGCGCCGGCGGCGCCGACGGTGGCGGGGTCCACGCCCAGGTCCGCGAGCGTCAGGGTCTCGACCGGCTTCTTGCGGGCGGCCATGATCCCCTGGAAGTTCGGGTACCGCGGCTCGTTGGCGCGGTCGGTGACCGACACCAGCGCGGGCAGCGGCGCGGTCAGCTCCTCGACCGCGTGGTCCAGGTCGCGGCGCACCGTCACGGCGCCGTCCGCGAGCGTGACCTCCGCCGCGAGGGTGAGCTGCGGCAGGTCGAGCGTCGCCGCGAGCGCCGCGGGCAGCAGCGACGTCAGCCCGTCGAGCCCGGCCATCCCGGTCACCACCAGGTCGACCGGCGCCTGCTCGCCCAGCCGGCGCAGCACGGCGGCGAGCACGGCCGCGGTGCCGAACACGTCGGAGCCGGCGACGGCGTCGTCCAGCACGTGCACGGCCGCGTCGGCACCGAGCTGCAGGCCGCGGCGGACCGCGTCCTCCGCGTCGTCCGGCCCGACCGTCACCACGACGACCTCGGCGTCGTCGCCCGCGGCGCGCGCCTGCTCGGCCAGCACCACGGCGGCCTCGACGGCGTTCTCGTCGAGCTCGTTGATGGTGCCGTCACCGCCGTCGCGCACCAGGCGCCCGTCGGGGCCCAGCGACCGCTCGGACTGGATGTCGGGCACGTGCTTCACGCACACCACGATTCTCACCTCGGGAACGTTACCCGCCCGGCGCGACGGGCCGCACGGGACCCGCGTCCCGGTCCCGTGCGGTACGTGCCCCCGGCCGGCGGGCCGCCGCGCGCGCACCGGAGACGCAGGTCGCGGCCCCGCGGAGCCCGCCGAGCGGGCCACAATGGGGCTGTC
>NZ_JAANNB010000124.1 GCF_011603975.1 Cellulomonas sp. IC4_254
GGGCGAGCAGACCCTCGCCGACCGCGGGTCGAACCGCAGCCAGCGCCCCCAGTCCGCCGCGTTCCTGGACTGGGTCACCTCCGGCTGGGCCGAGCGCCCGGCGAGCACGGCGGTCGCCGGCGACGCCGCCCCGTTCACGGCCGCCCGCCGCGCGCGCCTGGCCGCCGCGTTCCCGGGCGAGCGCCTGGTGGTCCCGGCCGGCGCGTACAAGGTGCGGTCGAACGACACCGACTACCGGTTCCGCCCGCACTCGGCGTTCGCGCACCTGACCGGCCTGGGGGCCGAGCAGGAGCCGGACGCCGTCCTGGTGCTGCACCCGGCCGCGGACGGCGAGGGCGACGAGCTGCCCGGCGGCGGCCGCTCGACGCACCGCGCGGTGCTGTACCTGCGCCCGCTCGCGGGCCGGGACACCGAGGAGTTCTTCTCCGACGCCCGGTACGGCGAGTTCTGGGTCGGCCCGCGCCCGACGCTCGAGGACATGGCGACGGTCACCGGCATCACCACCGCGCACAGCGACGACCTGCGCGACGCGATCGCCAAGGACGCCGGCCCGGACGGCGTCCGGGTGCTGCTGGTGCCCGGCGTGGACGAGGCCGTCGAGGCCGTCGTCGAGGAGATCCGCGCGGCCGAGGACGCCGGTGAGCGGGACGCCGCGCTGGTCGAGGCGCTGTCGGAGCTGCGGCTGATCAAGGACGAGCACGAGGTCGCCGAGCTGCGCAGCGCCGTGGCCGCGACCGTCGAGGGCTTCGCGGAGGTCGTCCGCCGGCTGCCCGAGGCCGTCGCGCACCGCCGCGGCGAGCGGGTCATCGAGGGCACGTTCCTGTCGCAGGCGCGGGTCGAGGGCAACTACGTCGGCTACGAGACGATCGCCGCCGCCGGGCCGCACGCCACCACGCTGCACTGGACCGACAACGACGGGCAGGTCCGCGAGGGCGAGCTCGTGCTGATCGACGCCGGCGTGGAGGTCGACTCGCTCTACACCGCCGACGTGACCCGCACGCTCCCGGTCACCGGCACGTTCACGGCCGACCAGCGTCGGGTCTACCAGGCGGTGCTCGACGCCGCGGACGCCGCGTTCGCGGTGGCCGTCCCGGGCAACCGGTTCCGCGACGTGCACGCCGCCGCCATGGAGGTCATCGCGGCGCGGCTCGGCGAGTGGGGCATGCTGCCGGTGCCGGTCGAGGAGTCGCTGTCCCCGGAGGGCCAGCAGCACCGGCGCTGGATGGTGCACGGCACCAGCCACCACCTCGGCCTCGACGTGCACGACTGCGCGCAGGCCCGCCGCGAGATGTACCTGGACGCGGTCATCGAGCCGGGCATGGTGTTCACGATCGAGCCCGGCCTGTACTTCCAGGTCGACGACCTGCGGGTCCCCGAGGAGCTGCGCGGCATCGGCGTGCGGATCGAGGACGACGTGCTGGTGACGGCGGACGGCAACGAGAACCTGTCGGCCGCGCTCCCCCGCACGCCCGACGACGTCGAGGCGTGGATGGCCGGGCTGCTCGCCCGCTGACGCCGGCCCCCGCACGACGACGGCCCGGTCCCCCTCCGCGCGAGGGGGACCGGGCCGTCGGTCGTCAGTCCTGCTTCTCGGCGCCCGGGGTCTCCGGGCCCGCCGGCGGGGCGGCCGGCGGCTGCGGCGCGAGCTGGCCGTAGCGCGGCTCGGCGGGCGGCTGCGGCGCCAGCTGGCCGTACCGCGGCTGCGCCGGGGGCTGGCCGGGGCCGGCCGGCGGCTGCCCGGGCCGGCCGGGGGCCGCGGGCTGCCCGTAGGCGCCCGTCGGGTCGGACGGGCGGGCGCCCATCGGCGCGGCCGGCGGCACCGGCGTGGCCGCGCCCACCCGCACGCCGCCGACCTCGCGGAGCATCTGCCGGGCCTCGTGCGCGCGCTCGGCCCGGCACAGCACCGCGTACTGCGCGGCGACGATCTGGCTCTGCGACGTGAAGTCGCGCCTCCCGCGGCTGGTGGCGTACACGAGCACCGCGAGCAGCAGGCCCGCCGCGCCGCCGAACAGCACCGCCGCGAACAGGATGCCGGACGACCCGCCGGACAGCAGGAACAGCAGGCCGATGAACACGCCGAACCAGGCGCCGGACCCGAAGCCGCCCATCGCCACGCGGGCGTAGGTCAGCCGGCCGGTCACGCGCTCGACCATCCGCAGGTCGGTGCCGACGATCGTCACCATCTGGACCGGGAACTGGTGGTCCGAGAGGTGGTCGACGGCCTTCTGCGCCTCGAGGTACGTGCCGTAGGACGCGACCGTCTCGCCCTGCGGCAGGGTGGGCGTCTGGGGGATGCGGGCACCGCCGGTGAACGACATGCGTCCATCCTCGCCCCGCGGGGGTGCGCGGCGCCAGGCGGCACGGCCGATACGCAGGGGTTTCATGGTCGGCGTCCAGGTCCCGGCCAGGGTCGCGCCCGCCCGCGGACCACCCGCGTCGCGGCGCGCCCCCGGTCCGGGCGGCGTCTACGCTGACCACCGTGAGCGGCACCGGGACCCGAGTCTTCGTCGCGCGCCTCGCCGGCACCAACGTCTTCGACCCCATCGGCGACCAGGTGGGGCGGGTCCGCGACGTCGTCGTGCTGCTGCGCCCCAAGGGCGCCCCGCGCGCGGTCGGCCTGGTGGTCGAGGTGCCCGGCAAGCGCCGCGTGTTCGTCCCCCTGACCCGCGTCACCGCGATCGACGCCGGCCAGGTCATCTCGACCGGCCTGGTGAACATGCGCCGGTTCGAGCAGCGCCCGTTCGAGACCCTCGTGGTCGGCGAGCTGTTCGACCGCACCGTGCAGCTGGCCGACGGCTCGGGGTCGGCGACGGTCGAGGACGTCGCGATCGAGCGGCAGCGCAACGGCGACTGGCTGGTCGCGAAGGTGTTCGTCCGCAAGGACACCGGCCGGGGCGGGCTGCTGCGCCGCCGCGGCGTGCCCGAGCTGCTCGACATCGACGAGATCGCCGGGCTGGCCCGCACCGCCGCGGACGCGCAGGGCGCCGCGCTGCTGCTCGCGCAGTACGACGAGCTCAAGCCGGCCGACCTCGCCGACGTGCTGCACGACATGGGGTCGACCCGGCGGATGGAGGTCGCGGCCGCGCTGGACGACGAGCGTCTGGCCGACGTGCTGGAGGAGCTGCCCGAGGACGACCAGGTCGCGATCCTGTCCCACCTGGAGCGCACCCGCGCCGCCGACGTCCTGGAGGCGATGCAGCCCGACGACGCCGCCGACCTGCTGGGCGAGCTCCCGGACGAGCAGCAGGCCGAGCTGCTGGCGCTCATGGAGCCGGAGGAGGCGCGCGACGTCCGCCGGCTGCTGGCGTACGAGGACAACACCGCGGGCGGCCTGATGACGACCGAGCCGGTGATCCTCGGCCCGGAGACGCCGATCGCCGCCGCGCTGGCCCACGTGCGCCGCAAGGACCTCACCCCGGCCCTGGCGTCGATGGTGTTCGTCGTCCGGCCGCCGCTGGAGACGCCCACCGGCCGGTTCATCGGCGTCGTCCACCTGCAGCGCCTGCTCCGCGAGCCCCCGCACGAGGCGATCGGCGCCCTGGTCGACACCGACATCGACCCCGTGCCCGCCGACGCGCCGCTGCTCGCCGTGACCCGCCGGCTGGCGACCTACGACCTGCTCGCCATCCCCGTCGTCGACGACGACCGCCGGCTGCTCGGCGCCGTGAGCGTCGACGACGTGCTCGACCACCTGCTGCCCGAGGACTGGCGCGAGACCGACGAGGAGGTGCAGCCCGTCCCGACGGGCGAGGTGCCCGCCGTCGGCGCCCGCGGCGGCCGCCCCGCGGCACGCCCGACCCCGAGGGGAGGCCGCCGTGGCTGACCGTCTCGACACCCCGAAGACCGCGCGCCGCAGCCTGCTGCCCAAGCTCGAGGACGACGCGTTCGGCAAGGTCTCCGAGGGCATCGCCCGGTTCATGGGCACGCCCAAGTTCCTGCTCTGGCTGAGCCTGTTCTGCGCCGCGTGGCTGGTGTGGAACTCGTGGGGCCCGGAGCAGCTGCGGTTCGACAAGGCCGCGAACGGGTTCACCGCCCTCACGCTCATGCTGTCGCTGCAGGCGTCCTACTCCGCGCCGTTGATCCTGCTCGCGCAGAACCGGCAGACCGACCGCGACCGGGTGCAGGCCGAGCAGGACCGGCAGCGCGCCGAGCGGAACCTGGCGGACACCGAGTTCCTCGCCCGGGAGATGGCGGCGCTGCGCATCGCGCTGTCCGAGGTCGCCACCCGCGACTTCGTCCGGTCCGAGCTGCGCAACCTGCTGGAGGAGCTGGTCGAGGAGCGCGAGGCGGCCGACGACGACGCCGCGGACGGGTCCCGCGACGCCGGCGCGCGGGACCGGGTGGACCGCGGGCGCGCGGACCGCGCCCGCGAGCGCGACCGCCGGGCCGCAGCCGAGGACCGCGGGCGGGCCCCCGCCTCCTGACCCGGGGACCCGGTCCCGGTGGGCCGGCCCGCGGCGCACCTACGATGGACGGCATGTCGCCCGCGCTGGACACCCGTGACCCCGAGGCCGTCGCCGCCGCCGTGCGGGAGGCCCTCACCCGGGTGGTCGACCCGGAGATCCGGCGCCCGATCACGGACCTCGGCATGGTCCGGTCGGTCGACGTCGACACCACCCCGGCCGCGGGCGCGCTCGTCACCGTCGGCATCGACCTGACGACGGCGGGCTGCCCGCTGCGGGACACCATCACGAAGGACGTCACCGCGGCCGTGCGGTCCGTCGAGGGCGTCGCGGACGTGCGGATGGCGCTCGGCGTGATGAGCCCCGAGCAGCGCGCGGCGCTGACGGAGCGGCTGCGCGGCGGCGCCGAGCCGGTGATCCCGTTCAGCAAGCCGTCCTCGCTGACCAAGGTGTTCGCGATCGCGTCCGGCAAGGGCGGCGTCGGCAAGTCGTCGGTCACCGCGAACCTCGCGGTGGCGATGGCCGAGCAGGGCCTGCGGGTCGGCGTGGTGGACGCCGACATCTACGGCTTCTCGATCCCCCGGATGCTCGGCGTGACCCAGCCGCCGACGCGGGTCGACGAGATGCTGCTCCCGCCGATCGCGCACGAGGTCAAGGTCATCTCGATCGGCATGTTCGTCCCGCCGGGCCAGCCGGTCGTGTGGCGCGGGCCGATGCTGCACCGCGCGCTGCAGCAGTTCCTCGCGGACGTGTTCTGGGGCGACCTCGACGTGCTGCTCCTCGACCTGCCGCCCGGGACCGGGGACATCGCGATCTCGGTCGCGCAGCTGCTGCCCGGCTCCGAGCTGGTCGTGGTGACGACCCCGCAGCTCGCCGCGGCCGAGGTCGCCGAGCGGGCCGGGTCGATCGCGACCCAGACCCGGCAGGGCGTCGTGGGCGTGGTCGAGAACATGGCCTGGCTGGAGCAGCCCGACGGCTCCCGGCTGGAGCTGTTCGGCTCCGGCGGCGGCGCCCGGGTGGCCGAGGGGCTGTCCCGGTCGACCGGCACCACCGTGCCCGTGCTCGGCCAGGTGCCGCTCGACATCCGGCTGCGCGAGGCCGGCGACGGCGGCACGCCGGTGGTGCTCACCGACCCGGACTCCCCCGCGGCGGTCGCGCTGCGCGGGGTGGCGGCGGCGCTGACGTCGCGGTCGCGGGGCCTGGCCGGGAAGTCGCTGGGCCTGACGCCGGTCGGCCGCTGAGGCGCGGGCGGCCGGCGCGCGCGGCCCCGATGTTGGTTCCTGTCCGATCGTGGTGGATACTGTCGCGGTGCTCGCGAGCCAGCGTCAGGACCGCATCCTCGCGGAGGTGCGCGCCCACGGAGCCGTCCGCGTCGCCGACCTGGTGGACCAGCTCGATGTCTCCGAGATGACCGTCCGCCGCGACATCACCGAGCTCGACCGCGCCGGCCTGGTGCGGCGGGTGCACGGCGGCGCGGTGGCGGCCGACGGCGGCCCCGGCCGCCCCACGGACGAGCCCGCGTTCGCGGAGAAGAGCACCTGGGCCACCGCCGAGAAGCGCGACATCGCGGCGCTCGCCGCCCGGACGATCGAGCCCGGCCAGGCGGTCGCCCTGTCCGCCGGGTCCACGGTGCACCTGCTCGCGCAGCGGATCGCGGCCGACCCGGGGCTGCGGCCGCTGACCGTCGTGACGAACTCGCTGCCGGTGGCGCGGACGCTGCACGAGGCGGCCGCCGCGCCCGGCACCGGTGCGCTCGACGTCATCCTCACCGGCGGCAGCCGCACGCCCTCCGACGCGCTCGTCGGCCCCGTCGCGGACACCGCGCTCGCGACGCTGCGGGTCGACCGGCTGTTCCTCGGCGTGCACGGGCTCGACGAGTCGGGCCTGATGACGCCGAACCTCGCCGAGGCCGCCACCGACCGCGCGCTGCTGCGGTGCGCCGCCGCCGTGACCGTGCTCGCCGACCACACGAAGTGGGGCGTGGTGGGGCTCGCCCGGATCGCGTCCCTGGAGGAGGTGGACGTCGTCGTCACCGACGCCGGCCTCCCCGACCCCGCCCGGGCGGTGCTGGCCGACGCCGGCTGCGCGCTGCTCACCCCGACCGACCACCAGCCCGAGGAGCGATGACGCGCATGGAGCAGCAGCACGAGGACACCCCGGTGTGGGTCGAGGCCTGGGAGCCCGCCGCCGGGGCCGAGCGCGTGCGCGCGCTGTTCGCCGACCGGTTCGGCGCCGAGCCGGACGGCACCTGGTCCGCGCCGGGCCGGGTCAACCTCATCGGCGAGCACACCGACTACAACGGCGGCCTGTGCCTGCCGTTCGCGCTCCCGCACCGGACGTACGTCGCCGTGCGCCGGACCGACGGCGACACCGTCCGGCTCGTCTCCGCGCAGGAGAGCACGGGCGTCCGCGAGGTCGCGCTGTCCGAGGTCGCCCCCGGCACCGTCAGCGGGTGGCCGGCGTACGTCGTCGGCGTCGCGTGGGCCCTGCGCGAGGCCGGCCACGAGGTCGGCGGCTTCGACGTCGCCGTCGACTCCTGCGTGCCGTACGGCGCGGGCCTGTCCTCGTCCGCGGCGCTCGAGTGCGCCGCGGCCGTCGCCCTGGACGCGCTGTACGGGCTCGGGCTCGCGGGCACCGCGGCGGAGCCGGACGACGCCGGGCGCGCCGTGCTGGCGGACGCCTGCATCCGCGCGGAGAACGAGATCGCCGGCGCCAGCACGGGCGGCATGGACCAGGCCGTCTCGCTGCGCGCCCGGGAGGGCCACGCGCTGCTGCTCGACTGCCGCGACGGGTCGACCCGGCACGTGCCGTTCGACCTGTCCGCGCACGACCTCGCGCTGCTCGTCATCGACACCAAGGCCGAGCACGCGCTCGTCGACGGGCAGTACGCCGCCCGCCGCGCCGCCTGCGAGGAGGCCGCCTCCCGCCTGGGCATCGCCACGCTGCGCGAGATCGACCTGCCCGGGCTCGGCGACGCGCTCGCCGCGCTCGCGCACGGCACCGGCCCGGTCGGCGAGGGTCGCGACGAGGTCGAGGTCCTGGTCCGCCGGGTCCGGCACGTCGTCACCGAGATCGCGCGGGTGGAGGAGTTCGTCGGGCTGCTCGACGACGACCGGGTCGAGGAGGTCGGCGCCGCGATGGACGCCTCGCACGCCTCGCTCCGCGACGACTACGAGGTGTCCTGCCGCGAGCTCGACGTGGCCGTCGAGGCGGCCCGGCAGGCCGGCGCCCTCGGCGCCCGGATGACCGGCGGCGGCTTCGGCGGCTCGGCGATCGCGCTGGTGCGGGCGGACGCGGTGGACGCGGTCGCGACCGCCGTCGCGACGGCCTTCGCCGCCGAGGCCCTGCACGCCCCGGCGTTCCTGGTCGCGACCGCGAACGCCCCGGCGGCCTGACCCGGGCTGCGCCACACCGCCGAGAGGGCAGAAGATGCGGGGTCCCCGGGCGGGGACCCCGCATCTTCTGCCCTCTCGGCGTGATCGCCCGGCGTGCAGAAGTCGGTCGCCGAATCGGGCCCGGTAGTACGGTTCGCGCGGTAGCGTTCGTCGCGACATAGCGCGCGGCACCCCGGCCCGCGCGCGTGGACCCGAGGAGGCGCCGTGGGCGTCACGCGCCGGATCGTGTTCCCCGCGATCCGCATCGTCCTGTGGGCGGTCATCGCCGTCGCGCTCGCGAAGATCGCGTTCGCCGGCGCCGACCGCGTAGCCGCGGCGGAGGACCCGCTGCAGCCGTCCGCCCAGGTCACCGAGCCGCAGGTGCAGGTCGCCACCGGCACGATCACCAACGCCGTCACGGTGTCCGCGTCCGTCGTGGCGGACCCGCCGAAGCCCGTCCGGGCGACCCTCGCCGGCACGGTGCACCGGCTGCTGGCCGAGGACGGCCAGGTGGTCGCCGCCGACACCCCGGTGCTCGAGCTCCGCGCCGAGACTCCGGTGGACCCCACGGTCACCACCGACCCGGAGACCGGCATGCAGACGGTCACCGAGAACAAGCCGAAGGTCACGCGGCAGACCGTGCTCGCCGGCACGGCCGGCACACTGCGCCTGTCGGTGCTGAAGGACCAGGTCGTGGCCGTCGGCGACTCCGTCGGCACCGTCACCCCGGGCTCGCTGTCGGTGCAGGGCACGCTCACGCCCGACCAGCAGTACCGGCTGATCGACGCCCCGGGCGAGGCGACCGTCACGCTCAAGGGCGGGCCGGCGCCGTTCACCTGCACCGGGCTGCGGATCGGCGCCGCGGCGCAGGACGACGCCGCGGCCGACCCGCAGGCCGAGGCCACCACGGCGTCGACCTCCGGCACGGTCACCTGCGCCGTCCCGGGCGACGTCACCGCGTTCCCCGGCCTCGGCGCGGACGTCGAGATCGTGAACGGCACCGCCGAGGGCGCGCTCGTCGTGCCGGTGACGGCCGTGCAGGGCTCGGTGCAGAACGGCAACGTGTGGGTGGTCGGCGCGGACGGCGCGAGCGAGCAGCGCGCCGTGGTCCTCGGGCTCACGGACGGCAAGCAGGTGCAGATCGCCGAGGGGCTGGCCGAGGGCGACACCGTCCTCGAGTACGCCCCGGTGTCCAGCCTGACCGACGTCGACTGCACCGACCCCGCGACCGCCGACCCGGCTGTGTGCGGCGGATGAGCCTCCTCGAGCTGACCGACGTCACCCGCTCCGTGCGCCTGGCGGACGACAGGGTGCTGCACATCCTGCGCGGCGTCACGCTGAGCGTGGACGCGGGCGAGCACGTCGCCGTCGTCGGGCGGTCCGGCACGGGCAAGTCGACGCTGCTCAACCTGCTCGGGCTGCTCGACTCCCCCACCGAGGGCGAGTACCTGCTGGACGGCACCTCCACCCGGCGGCTGTCCGGGCGTCGGCGCGCGCGGCTGCGCGGGGCCTCGTTCGGCTTCGTGTTCCAGCAGTTCAACCTGCTGACCGGGCGCACGGTGCTGGAGAACGTCGCAGCCCCGCTGCTGTACGCGCGGGGCCGGCAGTTCTGGTCCCGGAACCGGCTCGCGGCCGAGATGCTGGAGCGCGTCGGCCTGGGCGACCGGCTCGACGACCTGCCCGACCGGCTCTCCGGCGGCGAGCAGCAGCGCGTCGCGATCGCCCGGGCCCTGGTCCGGCGGCCGCGGGTGATCCTCGCCGACGAGCCCACCGGCGCGCTCGACGTCGACACCGGCGGCGCGGTGATGACCCTGCTCGACGACATCGCGCGGGAGTCCGGCGCGGCGCTCGTCACGATCACGCACGACCTCGCCGTCGCCGCGCGGTCGAGCCGGCACTACCGGCTGGCCGACGGCGTGCTCGTCCCGGTGACCCTCGTGGCGCCGGACCGGCCCGGGTCGCTCGCCGAGTGGGTGGGCGACGTCCCGACGCTCGGCGCGACCGCGGACGGGACGCCCGCGGACGGGGCGCCCGCCGGCGTGGGCGCCGCGCCCGCCCGCCCCGCGCTCCCCGGTGGTGCCGCGTGACCGGGCTCGCCGGCGCGCTCGTCGAGGCGTGGGACGAGCTGCGGGTGCACAAGCTGCGCGTCCTGCTGTCCCTGATCGGCGTCGCGGCCGCGGTCATGGCGATCACCGGCGTCACCGCCGCGGTCGACATGCTCGGCCAGGCGATGCGGGAGCAGACCGAGCGGTGGAGCGGCCGGGACACCACGCTCAGCGTGTCCGCGTGGTCGGCCACCGGCACCGGCGACGGGTCCGCAGCCTCCGCCGCCATGCTCGACGTCGTGGACCGGTACGCGGTCACCTACGCGTCCCGCACCACCTGGGGCCAGGTCGCGGCCGAGCTGCCCGGCGGGGCGCAGGTGCTCAGCGGGCAGATGGTCGACCCCGCGTACGGGATCATCCACCGGATCGTGCCCGCGCAGGGCCGGTACTTCGTCCCCGGCGACGCGGAGCGGCTCGCGCCGACCCTGGTCGTCAACGCGGCGTTCCTCTCCGCCCTCGGCGCGGACGACCTGTCCGGGCACCCGACCGTCGTGCTGCAGGGGCAGCAGCCGGTGACCGCAGAGGTGATCGGGGTGGTCCCGGACCAGTACCCCGGGGAGCCGCCGACGTACACGGTGCTGCTCGACCAGGCCGACCGGTGGGGGCTGGCGGTCGACCCGTGGGGTCAGGGGACGCAGCCGCCGACGCTGGAGCTGTGGGTGCCGCCCGCCCACGTCGACGCCCTGCGGGAACGGGTGACGGCCGACCTGACCGCGGCGCTGCCCGGGTTCCAGGTCGACGCGACCACCCCCGAGGGCAGCCCGGCGGTGCTCGACACCGCCTCGCGCTGGGTGGTGATCGCCGTGAGCGGGTTCGCCCTGCTGCTGGGCGGGCTCGGTCTGCTCAACATCGCGCTGGTCACGGTGCGGCAGCGGATCCGGGAGATCGGCATCCGCCGGTCCTTCGGGGCGACGTCGGGCCGGGTGTTCTTCGGCGTGCTGCTCGAGTCCGTCGTGGCGACCCTGGTCGCGGGGGCCGTCGGCGTCGCCCTGGCCGTCGTCGCGCTCGACGTGCTGCCGGTCGACCGGCTGCTCGGGACGGTGCTGCAGGACCGGCCGCCGTTCCCGCTGTCCGCCGCGCTCACCGGGCTGGCCTGCGCGGCGGGCGTCGGGGCGCTCGCCGGGCTGCTGCCGGCCGTCTGGGCGGTGCGGGTCAAGGTGATCGACGCGATCCGGTACTGACCGGCCGCCGGCTACCGGCGCGGCAGCCGGCCGGCGTCCTCGTGCAGGGCGAACAGGATCGAGTACGGGCGGCCCCCCGGGGTGGGGGGCCGCCCGGCGAGCTCCGCGAAGAACGCGTCCACCCGGTCCATGAGCTCGTCGTGCTCGCCGGGGCTCAGGCGCACGCCGAGCCGGGTCATCCGGACCGACTCCGGGTCGGCCTCGCCGATCTCCTCGAGGAACGTCGACAACATCAGCTGCGACTTGCCCGGGAAGTCGGGCATCCGCCAGGACTTGCCGGTCGCCCGGTACGGCACCTCGCGGGAGCCGCGCGCGCCCCGGCGGACCGGGTCGGCGGCGAGGAAGCCGCGGTCGGCCAGCGTGCGGACGTGGTGCAGGACGGTCGCGGGGTTCCGGCCCAGCCGGTCGGCGATCTCCCGGTTCGTCAGCGGCTCGTCGAGGCACATCCGCAGGATGCGCAGCCGCACGGTGGAGGCCAGCGCGCGGGCGTCGGCGTCGAGATCGGCCGCCGCGGGCTCGGTCGCGTCGGGCGCTGCCGCGTCGGGGGCGACGGGCTCCGGGTCGCGGTGCGGGATCGCTGCCATGCCCCGATCCTAACCACTGATTGACTTCTCCCAATCAGTGGCGCCACCCTGGTGCCATGTCGACCCCCACGCCCGCCGGCCCCCCGCTCGGCACCGCCGCGCCCGCCGAGCGGGGGGCCGGCGGGCGCGGGGG
>NZ_JAANNB010000125.1 GCF_011603975.1 Cellulomonas sp. IC4_254
GGTCAGCGGCCGCGGCGGCGGAAGGTCGGGGGCTCCTCGACGTACGGCAGCCAGGCGGCGCGCTCGGTCTCGCCGATCCGGCGGGGTGCACCGCTCGCGGCGTCGACCAGGACCAGCGTGGTCACCGCGCGGGCGTACGGGCCGGGCGCGCCGGCGGCGGCCTCGTCCGGCGACGCGTCGTGCACCTCGTAGCAGACGTCGATGCTCGCGCCGCCGAGGTGGCCGATCCACATGTCGACGACGACCGGCGTGCGGCGGTAGCCCAGCGGGCGGAGGTACTCGACCTCCTGCCGGGCGACGAGCGTCGCGGTGCGCGCGCCGGGCCCGGCGTCGAGCACGGCGGTCGGCCAGGTCTCGCGGTCGGCGGTGGCCGGCGCGGCGCCCTCGCCGAGCGGGTCGGCGGGCGCGGGGTGCGCCCAGAACGCCTCGATGCGGGCCTCCTCCAGCAGCCGGAGCAGCTCGACGTTGTTCACGTGCCCGTACGCGTCCATGTCGGACCAGCGCAGCTGGACCGGCACCCGGAGCCTGGTCATCCGTCCCGTCCCCTCGATCGCGGCGCCGCGGGTGGCGCCCCCAGCATCCTGCCCCGCGGCAGGGCGGTCGCGGGTGCGGCGCGCGTGTGGCGTCGGCCGCACCGGGGTCTCAGCGGCCGCGCTCCCCCGCGGCCCGGCGCGCCTGGTCCCGGCACGCCGCCAGGTCCGCCAGCACCGCCCCGGCGGGGCCGCCGACCCGGTCCCGCGCCACCCGGGTGACCGCGGCGAGCAACCGCGCCCGCGCCGCGCGGGCCCGGCCCCGCGCCAGCACCCGCGCGAGCACCGACGCCAGCAGCGCCAGCAGCGCCCCGGCGAGCAGCCCCCCGGCGAGCAGCGCGGTCGGCACCGGGAACGGCCCCCACTCCGGCGTCCGGGGCACGGGCAGCTGGAGGTACGCCAGCCCCGCGAGCGCCGCGAGCCAGAGCGCCCCGGCCACGGCCGCGGCGAGCAGCACCCACTGCACGAACCCGGCGACCCGCACCCACGCGCCCGGCCGGTCCGGCAGCAGCGGCGTGGCGCCGACGGCGCGGTCCAGGTCGTCGGCGAGGTCGGCCGCGCCCACCGCCTCCCGGACGGCGAGGGCCCAGGCGTCCGGCGCGTCCGCGGCGGCGCCGTCCACGTACCGGCGGACGGCGGACGACGCGGCGGCGCGCGCGGCCGGCCCGGCGGGCGGCAGCGACGTGCGCTCGACGGCGCCCGGCTCGGCGTCGTCGGCACCGGCGGACCGGCCCCGCCCCCGGCCCGGGAGCGACCCGGTCGCCAGGTGCAGCCGGCGCAGCGGGTCCGGCCGCAGCCGGGCGAGCCAGCGCACCGGCGGCCACCCGGCCCGCGCGGTCGCCCGGCGGACCGCCGCCCGACGGACCGCCTCGACGACCACCGGCACGCCCGCGGCCTCGGCGAGCGCGTCCGCGAGCGCCGGCAGCCCGCCGTCGTCGCGGCCACGCCGCCGCCCCGGTGGGGTGCCGCACGCGTCGAGCACCCGGCGCGCGGCCACCTCCACGTCCGCGGTCATCCGCGCGACCGCCACCCGCCGGCGCTCGGCCGCGTCGTCGAGCAGGTCCCGCAGCGCGGGCACGCCCTCGCCGGTGCGGGCCGAGACGGCGAGCGTGCGCACCCCCGGCAGCCCGTCCGCGGCCGCCAGCCGCCGCAGGTCCGCGAGCACGGCGTCGACCTCTGCGGGCGCGAGCCGGTCCGCCTGGTTGAGGACGAGGACGACGACGTCCGCGTGCCGCGCGAGCGGGCGCAGGTAGCGCTCGTGCAGCGCCGCGTCGGCGTACTTCTGCGGGTCGACGACCCACACCAGGAGGTCGACCCGCTCGATCAGGTGCTCCGCCCGGAGCCGGTGCGCCTCGACGACGGAGTCGTGGTCCGGCAGGTCGAGCAGCACGAGCCGCGACCCCGCGGCACCCGGACCGGCCGGCAGCCCGTGCCGCTGCCGGACCCCGAGCCAGTCGAGCAGCGGCTCCGCCCCGGGCCCGCGGACGGCCGCGAGCGCCTCGCCGGTCGTCGGGCGCTGGACGCCGGGGCGGGCGATCTCCGCCCCGACCAGGGCGTTCACCAGCGACGACTTCCCCGACCCGGTGGCACCGGCCAGCGCGACGACGGTGTGCTCGGCGGACAGCGCCGCGCGCTCGCCGACCCGTGCCAGCACCGCCCGGCCGTCGGTCACGGTGCTCGCGGGCAGCCGACCCTCCCCCGCGTCGAGCGCCGCCCCAAGGGCGGCGACGCGGTCGTGCAGCGGGACGCTCATCCGCGGTCCTCCCGGCCGAGCAGCCGGCGCCAGAACCCGCCGCGGGGGCGGTCGGCGGCGTGGTCGGCGGCCGGGTCGTCGGCACGCACTGCATCGCCCGGCCCGAGTCCCGGCCCCGCGGTTCCGCCCGTCCAGCCCGGCCACGTCCCGCCGGCTCCCGGCGTGCGGCCGGGCCCTGTGCCACCGGCGCTCGCGCGCCAGCGGTGGGCACCGCGCAGGCTCGCGGTCGACCCGGAGGGCGCACCGACCGCCGCTCCGTCGCCCGCGCCGGCCCCGTCGCGACCGGCGGCCGTCCGGGCGGCGCGCTCGCCGCGGGCCGCGTCCTCGACCGCCGTCGCGGCACCCCGCAGCGCCTCCCCGCCGGAGACCACCAGCGCGTCGAGCTGCGCGGTGTACCGCGCGGCCTCGCCCGCGAGCAGGCCGCGCACCCGCGCCTCGAGCCGCTCCCGGGCCTCGCCGGTCAGCCGGCGCACCGCGTCGTCGCCGAACACCGCCTCGAGCAGCTTCTGCGCGACCACGGCCGTCCCGCCCGCGATGCCGACCTCGACGCCCGTGAGCCCGCCGGTCGAGGCGAACGCGAGCACCATGAGGCTCACGCCGAGCGCGTTCACCCCGAACGACAGCGCCCGTGCCGTGCCCCGCCGCTGCGCGCCCTGCTCGCCGACCAGCGCCAGCACGTCCGCCTGCCACGCCCGGATCTCGCGGTCCACGTCCGCCCGCAGCGTCGCCGACGACCGGGACAGCCCGAGGTCCGGCAGCAGGGCGGCGCCGGACGGGTCGCCCCGCCACGCGGCGTGCGTGCGCTCGGCCGCCCCGTCGGCGGCGTCCAGGACGACGGCCGCCAGCCCGTGCGCGATCGCCTGCTCGACCGGTGCTGGCGCCGGCCGGCCGCGCAGGAACCCGACGACCGCGTCCCGCACCCGCCCGACCCCGCGCTCCACCGACCGCAGCAGGTCCCCGGTGCCGACGAGCTCCTGCCAGCGCGCGAGCACCTCGCCGCGCAGCATCGCGCCGTCCGACGTCGCCGACCCGACCTGCGCGGCCGCCTCGGCGTACGCGCGCGCGACCGCGTCCCGCAGCCGCGTCGCCGCGACCACCTGGTCGTCGGCCGCCTGCGCGAGCGCGAGCCCGCGGCGCGCCAGGTCGTCCACGACGCCGTCCCGGGTCGCGACCGCGACCGCGCGCCGGGCCGCCGCGTCGCCGCCGAGGTCCGACAGCCACGCCGCGACCGGCCCCACCGCCTCCTCCGGGAGCAGGCCGTCCGCCCCCACGCCCTCCCCGAGCGGGAACAGCGGCGCACCGGCCAGCCCGTTCGCGTCGAGCATCCGGCGCAGGTCCTCGACCGCCGCCTCCGACCCGGGGTCCACCCGGTCGACGACGAGCGCGACCTGCGCGTGCCGCTCGGCGGCGGTGTGCAGCAGGTCCCAGGGCACCGCGTCGGCGTACCGGGCGGCGGTCGTGACGAACAGCCACAGGTCCGCGGCGGCGAGCAGCTGCGCCGCCAGGCGGCGGTTCGCCTCCTCGACCGAGTCGACGTCCGGGGCGTCCAGCAGCGCGAGCCCGCGGGGCAGCGCGGCGCTCGGGACGAGCCGGACCGCGGCGGCACCGGGCCCGGCCTGCGGGTCGCCGGCCTCGCCCCGGCGGTCGACGGACGTCTCGTCCCCCGCGAGGCGCGCGAGCCCCGGCAGCACCCGGTCGCCGGTGAACCAGCCCGCGTCCAGCGGGTGGTGCACCAGCACGGGCGAGCGCGTCGTCGGCCGCAGCACCCCCGGGTCGCTGACCCGCTCGCCGAGCAGGGAGTTCACCAGCGTCGACTTGCCCGCGCCGGTGGAGCCGCCGACGACGACCAGCAGCGGGGCTCCGGCGGACCGCAGCCGCGGCAGCAGGTAGTCGTCGAGCTGGTCGAGGGCCGCCCGCCGGTCCGCGCGGGCCTGCGCGGCGCCCGGGGCGTCGAGCGGCAGGGCGACGTCGCGCAGCCGGGCGCGCAGGCGGTCCAGGGCGTCGGCCAGCGCGGCGTCCGCGCCGGTCACCGCGCCGGGGACGGGCGGGGGCGTGTCGTCGACCATGCCGCCCATCCTGCCGTCCGGCGCCCGACCCCGCCCGGGACGCGCACCGGCCGCCGTCCCCGGGTGGGGGCGGCGGCCGGTGCGGGTGGTGCGGGCTCGCTCAGTCGCGCGTGAGCTTGCGGTAGGTCACGCGGTGCGGGCGCGCGGCGTCGGCGCCGAGCCGCGCGACCTTGTTCTCCTCGTACGAGGCGAAGTTGCCCTCGAACCAGTACCAGCTCGCCGGGTTCTCCTCGGTGCCCTCGTACGCCAGGATGTGCGTCGCCACCCGGTCGAGGAACCACCGGTCGTGCGACACGACGACCGCGCAGCCGGGGAACTCCAGCAGGGCGTTCTCCAGCGAGCCGAGGGTCTCGACGTCGAGGTCGTTGGTGGGCTCGTCGAGCAGCAGCAGGTTGCCGCCCTGCTTGAGGGTGAGCGCGAGGTTCAGGCGGTTGCGCTCACCGCCGGACAGCACGCCCGCGGGCTTCTGCTGGTCCGGGCCCTTGAAGCCGAACGAGGCGACGTAGGCGCGGGAGGGCATCTCGACGTTGCCGACCTTGATGAAGTCGAGCCCGTCGGAGACGACCTCCCACAGCGTCTTCTTGGGGTCGATGCCGCCGCGCGACTGGTCGACGTAGGACACCGACACCGTCTCGCCGACCTTGAGCGAGCCGCCGTCGAGCGGCTCCAGGCCCACGATCGTCTTGAACAGCGTGGTCTTGCCGACGCCGTTCGGGCCGATGACGCCGACGATGCCGTTGCGCGGCAGCGTGAAGGTCAGCCCGTCGATGAGGACGCGGTCGCCGAAGCCCTTCTCGATCTTCTCGGCCTCCAGCACGACGCTGCCCAGACGCGGGCCCGGCGGGATCTGGATCTCCTCGAAGTCGAGCTTGCGGGTCCGGTCGGCCTCCGCCGCCATCTCCTCGTAGCGGGCCAGACGCGCCTTCGACTTGGCCTGCCGGCCCTTCGCCGAGGAGCGGACCCACTCGAGCTCGTCCTTCAGGCGCTTGGCGAGCTTGGCGTCCTTCTTGCCCTGCACCTCCATGCGGGCCTGCTTCTTCTCCAGGTAGGTGGAGTAGTTGCCCTCGTAGGGGTACAGGCGACCGCGGTCGACCTCGCAGATCCACTCCGCGACGTGGTCCAGGAAGTACCGGTCGTGGGTGACCGCGAGGACCGCGCCGGGGTAGGTGGCGAGGTGCTGCTCGAGCCAGAGCACGCTCTCGGCGTCGAGGTGGTTGGTGGGCTCGTCGAGGAGCAGGAGGTCCGGCTTCTCGAGCAGGAGCTTGCAGAGCGCGACGCGGCGGCGCTCACCACCGGACAGCACCGACACGTCGGCGTCCGGCGGCGGGCAGCGCAGGGCGTCCATCGCCTGCTCGAGCTGGGCGTCGAGGTCCCACGCGTCGGCGGCGTCGATGGCCTCCTGCAGCACGCCCATCTCGGCGAGCAGGGCGTCGAAGTCGGCGTCGGGCTCGGCCATGAGGGCGGAGATCTCGTTGAACCGGTCGATCTTGCCCTTGATCTCGGCGACGCCCTCCTGGACGTTGCCGAGGACGGTCTTCTCCTCGTTCAGCGGCGGCTCCTGCTGGAGGATGCCGACCGTGAAGCCGGGGCTGAGGCGCGCCTCGCCGTTGGAGGGCTGGTCCAGCCCGGCCATGATCTTGAGGATGGTCGACTTGCCCGCGCCGTTCGGCCCGACGACGCCGATCTTGGCGCCGGGCAGGAAGTTCAGCGAGACGTCGTCGAGGATGACCTTGTCGCCGTGCGCCTTCCGCGCCTTGTACATGCTGTAGATGAACTCAGCCACTGGCTTCTCGTCCGCCTCGGGGTCGTCGGTTCCGGTGTCGCGCGCGCCGGGCGACCTCGCGGTGCCCGGCGACGGCGCGATCCCCCAGCCTAGGCGATCCGGGCCCGGCGGACCGCGTCCGCCGCCGCCGACCGCGGCCCGCGCCGTCGCCCGGTCTCCTGCTGCCGGGCCGTCAGGCCGTCAGCCGGTCGGCGGTCGGCACGTCTGCGGGCAGCGGGTCGTCGTCCGCGAGCTCGACCGCCCGGCTCAGGTCCACCGGCGCGCGGTCGTGCTCCCCGAGGGCGCCCTCCTCCCCCGGCTCGTCGCCGGGCTCCACACCCGGCGCCCCGGGGCCCCGCGTCACGTGCACGGTTCGCGTGAACCGCGTCGTCCCCCGGGCCAGGTCGTGGCCCACCGCGTCCGCCGTGAGCTCGGCGGTCGTCCGGGCGCGCCCGTCCGGCGCCACCCAGTCGACGACCCGCAGCCGGCCGTGCACGACCACCGGCTCCCCGCGCCGCACCGCCTCGGCGACGTTGAGCGCGAGGTGCCGGAACGTCTTGACCGTGAACCAGCTGGTGTCGGCGTCCACGTAGCCGTCCTGCTCGCGGTCGTACACCCGCGGGGTGCTGGCGAGGCGGAACTTGGTGAACGGGACCTGCCCGTCCTCCCCGCGGTACTGGACCGGGTCGCTGCCGACCCAGCCGACCACCGTGACCGTGAGCTCGTTGACCGCCATGCGTCCTCCTGGTGCCGAGGCCGGCACCCGTGCGGGCCGGCCGTGGGCACGACGCTGCCCGGTCGACCGCCGCCGGACGGCCGACCCGACCCCGGACCTGGGGACGACGCACGCGTGCGTCCCTGTGGAGGACTCGGCGCCCTGTGCTCGCGCAGACCTCAGGCCTCGCGGGCCCCCGCGGCCAGCTCGCGCACCCGCCGGTGCTCGGCGAGCACCGCCGCCGTCGGCTCCGCGAGGCACCGCCGGGCCACGCCCTCGAGCGCCTCCCGCCCGTCCCGGCGCACCCGCTCGGCGCGCCGCGTCGCGGCCGCCCGCCGCGCGCGCACCGCGAGCCACGCGCACAGCGCCGCCAGCACCGCGAGCCCGGCCGCCAGCGGCCAGCCCAGCCGCAGCAGCTCGTCGGGCCCGGTGCCGGAGCCCCAGGTCCGCCACGCCCCGGCGCCGGCGGCCGCCACGGCGGCCACGCCCAGGACGACCGCCAGCACGACCAGCGTGACCGCGAGCCGGGAGCGCCGGGTCACGACGGCCACCCGGGACAGCGCCTCGTCGGCGGCCGACCGGATCTCCTCGGTCCCGGCGAGCGCCCCGCGCACCGCCTCGACCCAGCGGCGCGGCAGCCGCGCGGTGACCGCGTCGGTCCACTGGCTCCGCGCGAGCGCCACGGCGCCCTCCTGCACGGACACCAGCTCCGGCACGGTGGTCGCGCTGCCGCGCACGACCGCGGCGACCGCGTCGGCCAGCGCCGGCAGGCCCGCCGCGTGCGCGAGCGTCACGGCGACCGGGGTCACGTCGAGCGCCTCGGCGGGCGGCTCGGCGTCGCCGACCTCCCCCTGCACGAGCCGGGCCGCGTCGGTGATCTCCGCGGACGCGCGCCGGGCGGCGAGGCTCTGCCGTCCCACGACCTCGGCCAGCGTGTCCCGCATCTCCGCCACGCCCTCGCCGGTGCGCGCGGACGTGGTCCGCACGGCGACGCCCGTGAGCCCGTCCGCCGCGAGCAGCCGGCCGACGTCCGCGACGAGCGCGTCCCGCTGCTCGGCGGGCACGGTGTCGACCTGGTTCAGCACGACGAGCATCGCGCCCTCGTGCCCGACCAGGCCGCGCAGGTAGCCGGAGTGCAGCGAGTCGTCGGCGTACTTCTGCGGGTCGACGACCCAGATGAGCAGGTCCGCCATCGGCAGCAGCCGGTCGACGGCCTCGCGGTGCGCGTCCTCGATCGAGTCGTGGTCCGGCAGGTCGAGCAGCACCAGGCCGCGCAGCGGGGCCTCAGTGTCGCCGTCGAGGGCGCTCTCCCGCTCGATCCGGCGGTCGTCGTCGACGTCCAGCCAGTCGAGCAGCTTCTCGCCGCCCCCGCCCCACACGCACGCGGTCGGCTGCGAGGTGGTGGGCCGCTTCACGCCGACCTCGGCGAACTCCAGGCCGCAGATCTCGTTGAACAGGCTCGACTTGCCGGAGCCGGTGCCGCCGAGCAGAGCGACGACCGTGTGGTCGACGCCGAGCGCGAGCCGGGTCCGCACCTGGTCGCCGATGCCTCGCACCCGCGCGGCCACGGCCGGGTCGACGCGGTCGCCGCCCACCGCCAGCGCCTCGTCGAGCCGGGCCAGCCGCTTGGTGAGCGCGGCGGTGTCGCTGCGCAGGTCGGTCATGTCAGCCCCTTGATCACGGCGAGCCGCAGCCGCAGCGTCGACGCGGCGTCGGGTGCGAGCGCAGGGCGGTCGAGCACCGCGACGGCCGCGTCCCGTTCCCGCCCGGCCTGGTCGGCGGCGTGCTGCGCGAGCCGGTCGCGGAGCGTCGCGGCGACGGCGGTGCCGCGCTCGCCCAGCAGGTCGACGAGCATCCGGTCGGCCGGCTCCAGACCCGCGGCGGCGGCGAGCGCGAGCGCGGCCAGCCCCTCGTCGCCCAGCGCGCGCTGCGCGGCCGCGACCCGCTTGGCGGCCTTCGCGCCGGCGCGCCGCGCGGTGCGGTCGTCGCCGGCGGGCGCGGGGGTCGCGGGGTCGGCGGTCAGCACCTCGACGGCGCCGCCCACCCAGTCCCGGGCGGCCCGCTCGACCTCGCGCGGCCGGTCCGCCGCGCGGTCGGTGGGCGACCACTCGCCGGCGAGCGTCGTCGCCCCCGCGGGACCCGCGGCCAGCGCGTCCCGCAGCGCGGTCTCGGTCGCGGCGCCGACGGCGGCCAGCGTCGAGCTCGCGGACGACACCAGGTCCTGCACCAGCGGCAGCACGGCGGTGGCGCGGTCCCGCCCGGCGCGGCGCGACCGGTCGACCCGGCCGCCGCCCTTCAGCACGTCCGCGAGCGCCGCGCCCGGGGCGGTGAGCTCGGTCCAGCGCGCCTGCACCGCGCCCTGCGCGACGGCCCCGCGCGTGATGGTGCGGCGCGCGTCGTCGGCCGGAGCGCGCACGGCGTCGTCCAGGGCGGTGCGGACCGCGGTCGCGGCCTCGGCCTGGCGGTCGACCGCGTCGACCAGCTCGTCCACCCACGGCCGCAGCGCGGCGAACGAGCCGCGCAGCGTCCGGGCGACCACCGTGCGCGCCCGGTCCGCGCCGGCGAGCATCGTCAGCCAGCGCGTGATCGGCGCGACCAGCGGCGGGTCCATCAGCCCCTCGTGCGGGCCGAGGTCCGGCACCACGAACAGCGGCGAGCCCTGCATGCCGTGCGACCGCAGCCGGTCCAGCAGGTCGCCGCGCACCGTCGGCAGCGACGCCGGGTCGACGCGGTTCAGCACCATCGCCACGGACGCACCGCGCTCGGTCGCGCCGGTCAGCACCCGCCAGGGCAGCGCGTCGCCGTACCGGGCGGCCGTCGTGACGAACAGCCACAGGTCCGCCGCCTCCAGCAGTCGGTGCGCGGAGCGCCGGTTGGCCTCCTCCACGGAGTCGACATCCGGCGCGTCCATCAGGGCGATGCCGCGCGGCACCCGGTCCGAGGCGACGATCTCCACCGCGTCGGTGACCGGGTGCTCGCGGACCAGCTCGCCGTCGTCCGGGTGGTGCACCAGCACCGGGCGGCGGGTGGTCGGGCGCAGCACCCCGGCGGTCGTGACCTCGGTCCCGACCAGCGAGTTCACCAGCGTGGACTTGCCCGCCCCGGTCGACCCGGCGACCACGACGATCGCGGGCGCGGACAGCTGCCGCAGGCGCGGGACCAGGTGGTCCGCGAGCTGGTCGACCAGCCGGGTGCGGGACGCGCGGGCGACCCCGACGCCGGGGACCTCCAGCGGGAACTCCGTCGCCCGGACGTCGCGCAGGAGGTCGGTGAGGGCGTCGAGCAGGGACGTCGCGGCCAGCGGCCGGTCGAGGACGTCCCGCGCCGCCGAGCTCTCCGCCTGCACGTTCACCCCGTCATCCTCTCGTGTGAACGGGGAGCGGGCCAAACGTGCGCGCCGTGTGACCTGCGACGACTTCGCGCGGGACCGGCCGCGGGGCACGCGGGAGCGGACGGGGGCGGGCGCGTACCCTGGGTCCGCCGGTCGCGCGCCACCGTCGCGCGGTGGCCGGCGACGCCTCCATAGCTCAATGGATAGAGCAACGGCCTTCTAATCCGTCGGTTGCAGGTTCGAGTCCTGCTGGGGGCACCACGCCGGCACGCCCCGCGCCGACCGGGCGGGGGCCGCTCGCCCCGAGTGTGCGAGAGACACGTCGAGCGAGTACCCGAGGGGTACTCGCTCGACGTGTCTCCTGCTCTCTCGCGTCAGCGCACCTCGAACGCCGCCCGCAGCAGGTCCGCGTCCCGCGAGGACCGGCCCACCAGGACGTCGAACCGCCCCGGCTCGACGACCCGCCGCCCCGCGGCGTCGACGATCGTGCAGTCCGCCACCGCCAGGTCCACGGTCACCTCGACCGACTCCCCCGGCGCGACGTCGGCCTGCGCGTACGCCTTGAGCTCCTTGTCCGCCCAGGACACCGAGGTCACCGCGTCGGACACGTACAGCTGCACGGTCTCCCGCGCCGGCCGCGTGCCGGTGTTGGTGAGCGTCACCGTCGCGCGCACCGTGTCCCCCACGGCCGCGGTGGACCGGTCCAGCCGCAGGTCCGCGTACTCGACGGTCGTGTAGGACAGGCCCTCGCCGAACACGAACGCCGGCTCCTGGGTGAGGTCGGCGTACCGGTCGCCGTGCTGGCCGCGGATCTGGTTGTAGTAGGTCGGCTGCTGCCCGGCGTGCCGCGCGAACGAGATCGGCAGCCGGCCGGACGGCTCGGTGAGCCCGAGCAGCACCTCCGCGATCGCCTGGCCGCCCTGCATGCCCGGGTTCGCCACCCACAGCACCGCGTCGGCGGACGAGACGGACGGCGGCAGCACCAGCGGCTTCGACGCGAGCAGCACCACGACCAGCGGCTTGCCGGTCGCGGCGAGCGCGTCGAGCAGCGCGTTCTGCCCGCCGACGAGCTCGAGCGTGGCCGTGGACCGGCCCTCGCCGACGAGCTGGATCTGGTCGCCGACGACCGCCACGACGTAGTCGGCGTCCTCGGCGGCGGCGACGGCCTCGGCGATCAGCGCCGCGTCCGGCTCGACCGGCACGCCGATCTTCGGCCGCGGCTGCCCGTCGGGGTAGGTGTCGCCCGCCGGGTCCGGCACCAGGTCGAGGATGTCGGCGCCCCGGCTGTGCGAGACGGCCCAGCCGACCGGTGCCGACGCGCGCAGGCCGTCGAGGATCGTCACGATCATGTCCCGCGGGTGGCCCTCGGGCAGCCAGTCGGCCTGGCCCGAGTTGCCCGCCCAGTCGCCGAGGTGCGCCTCGTGGTCGTCGGCCAGCGGGCCCACGACCGCGACCCGGCGCGGGGTGTCGTCCCCGCCCGAGGCCCGCAGCGCGCCGGGCGCCGGCCCCCCGCCGCCC
>NZ_JAANNB010000126.1 GCF_011603975.1 Cellulomonas sp. IC4_254
CCCCCACGCTAGCCCCCGCCACCGACGTCCACGCAGGTCGGCGACCCGGGCACGGGACACCCGCGCGACCGGTGAGAGGATCACGGGCGTGCTGCACGTCGTGTTCTTCGAGCCCCGCATCCCCGGCAACACCGGCAACGCCATCCGCCTGGCCGCCGCCACCGGGGCGACGCTGCACCTGGTCGAGCCGCTGGGCTTCGTCATGGACGAGCCGCGGCTGAAGCGCGCCGGCCTCGACTACCACGACCTCGCGCACGTGGTCGTGCACCCGGACCTGGACACCTGCATGGCCGCGCTCGCCCCGGCGCGGGTGTTCGCGTTCACCACGCACACCGAGCGCCGGTACACCGACGTCGCGTACCGGGACGGGGACGTGCTGATGTTCGGCCCGGAGCCCACCGGCCTGCCGCCGGAGGCGCTGGAGCACCCGGCCGTCACGGACCTGCTGCGCATCCCGATGCAGCCGGGCCGCCGGTCGCTCAACCTCACCAACGCCGCGTCCACCGCTGTCTACGAGGCCTGGCGGCAACTAGGCTTCCCGGGCGGGATCTGACGGGTCGCCGGATCCGGTCTCACCCACCGGACCCCGCCGTGCGAGGGCGCACAGGCTTCGGCATGCTCGCCCGCGTCCTGCCGTCGTCCGAGGGGGTCCGTCGTGGCCATCAGCAACCGCAGCGTGCTGCGCCGCAAGTCCGTGGAGGACTCGCTGGCGTCGGTGGAGGACCCGGACCGGTCCCTCAAGCGTTCGCTCACCGCGTGGGACCTCGCCGTCCTCGGCGTCGCCGTGGCGGTCGGCGCGGGCATCTTCTCGGTCGGCGCCACGGCCGCCGCGAACTACGCCGGACCGGGCGTGATCATCTCGTTCCTGATCGCCTCGGTCGTCTGCGCGCTGGCGATCATGTGCTACGCCGAGTTCGCCTCGACGCTGCCGGTCGCGGGGTCCGCGTACACGTTCTCCTACGCCACCGCGGGCGAGCTCGTCGCGTGGATCATCGGCTGGGACCTCATCCTCGAGATGCTGCTCGCCGCGGCCGTGATCGCGAAGTTCTGGGGCGTGTACCTCTCGGACGCGTTCGGCCTGTTCGGCATCGACGTGCCCACGACACTCGAGCTCGGCCCGGTCGACCTCGACTGGGGGCCGGTGCTGGTCGTGGCCGTGTTCACCGCCCTGCTCGCGGTCGGCACCAAGCTGAGCACCCGGGTGAACAGCATCTTCACGATCATCAAGGTCGCGATCACCCTGTTCGTCATCGTCGCCGGGTTCTTCTACGTGCGCGCCGAGAACTACTCGCCGTTCATCCCGCCGGCCCAGCCCGCCGAGTCCGCGTCGGGCCTGGAGCAGCCGCTGTTCGGCTTCCTGTCCGGCTTCGACCCGTCGCAGTACGGCGTCATGGGCGTGCTGTCCGGCGCGGCGCTGGTGTTCTTCGCGTTCATCGGCTTCGACGTCGTGGCCACCACCGCCGAGGAGACCAAGAACCCGCAGCGCGCCGTGCCGCGCGGCGTGCTCGGCGGTCTGGCGATCGTCACGGTGCTCTACATCCTCGTGACCGTCGTGGTCACCGGCATGGTCTCCTACACGGACCTCGCCGCCTCCGACTCCCCGTCGCTGACGACCGCGTTCGTCCTGGTCGGCGCCGACTGGGCGGGCAAGGTGATCTCGATCGGCATCCTCATCGGGTTGACGTCCGTGATCATGGTGCTGCTGCTCGGCCTGACCCGGATCGTGTTCGCGATGAGCCGCGACGGCCTGCTCCCCCGCGGCATCTCCCGCACCTCGCACCGGTACAAGACCCCGATCCGGCTGCAGGTCGGCGTCGGCATCATCGTCGCCCTCATCGCCGGCCTGTCCGAGGTCGAGCGCCTGGAGGAGATGATCAACATCGGCACGCTGTCGGCGTTCGTGCTCGTGAGCTTCGGCATCCCGATCCTGCGCCGGACCCGCCCCGACCTGCAGCGCGGGTTCCGGGTGCCGTGGTCGCCGGTGCTGCCGATCGTGGCGGGCGTCGCGTGCCTGTGGCTGATGTCGAACCTGACCGTCCTGACCTGGGTGCGGTTCGCGGTCTGGCTGGCGCTCGGCCTCGCGATCTACGCCGTGTACTCGTACCGGCACTCGCGGGTCGGCAAGGGCGAGGCGCCCGACCCCGCCGACGACCTGCCCGCGCCCGCCGGCGGGCGCTGACCGGGGGGCTCCTGCTCGCCGCGGGTCACCCCCGCGGGACGCCCCGCCGGATCCGCTCCGCGACGGCCTCGTACGTCGACCCCGGCCCCTCCCAGCGCGACTCGACGAACCACGTCGCGCCCGCCTCGGCGAGCGCCGCGACGTGGTCCTGCGCCTCGGCGGGGTCCTCGGGCAGGACGCCCTGCAGGACGATCTCGTACGGGCCGGCGTCGGGCGCCCGGTGCTCGCGCACCCACGCGGCGATCTCCGCGACCTCCGCCGGGCCGAGCTGGTCCATCGCGCGGTCGCCGCGCAGCTGCGGGACCAGGCCGTCGTACCGCACCGCCCGCCCCATGGAGCGCTCGCTGGGGTAGGCGCCGACGACCCAGATCGGCACCCGCGGCCGCTGCACCGGCCGGGGGCGGAACTCCATGTCCGTGACGCGGTGGTGCGTGCCCCGGTAGGAGAACTTCTCGCCGCCGAACGCCAGGTCGAGGATCGCGAGGTGGTCGTCGAGCAGCTCGGCGCGCTCGCGCGTGCTCGTGAGCTCGCCCTCGACGCCCGCGAAGGCGCGGTCCATCGGCACGCCCAGGCCGGCGGGGATCACGAGCCGGCCGCCGGAGAGGTGGTCGACGCTGAGCGCCTGCCGCGCGACGACCCACGGCCGGCGCCGCGGCAGCGCGAACACCAGCGCGCCGAGCGTGATCCGCTCGGTGCGGACCGCGGCCGCCGTGAGCACCGCCCACGGGTCCCACACGTCGCCGTCGACCCCGATGTCGACCGCGTCCCAGGTGAAGTAGCCGTCCCAGCCCGCGTCCTCCGCCTCGACCGCCAGCCCGACGAGCTGGTCGATCGTGCCGAACGTCCCGACGATGCCGAACTTCATCGCGTCCCCCTCGCCGCCGTGCCCACCGGTCCACCACCCGTGGTGCCGCGTCCGTCACCGTACCGACGGCCTCCGACACGACCCCGTGCCGGCCCGGCGGCGCCGCGCCGTCAGGCGGGGTCGGCCGCGGGCGCGGCGCCCGGTCCGGGGTCGGTGCCCGCGGCGAGGTCGCGCACCACGCGCTCGCGCAGCTCGGTGACGATCCGCTCCTCGGCGTCGTAGTACGCCAGCCCCCAGTCGGCGACCATCGCCGGGTACCGCACCTCGGCGCGGTCGCCGAGCATGTCCCGGACCCCGGAGAGGTCACGCCGCCGCTCCGCGAGCGCCGCCACGTAGTCGTCCAGCATGTCCCGCACCGTCGCGGGGTCGACCAGGTGCCCCATGAGCAGCCGCAGGGCCACCGGGTGCTTGAGCACCGGGAAGTCGGCCGGCGTCTCGGCGAGCCACGCCCGCAGCGTCCGGTCCCCCGCGTCGGTGATCGCGTACCGGGTGGTGCGCCGCCCGGGCGGCCCGGCGGGGTCGGGCAGGGCGCGCACCAGGCCGGCCGCCTCCAGGCGCGCGACCTCGGAGTACACCTGGCTCATCGCCGGGGCGACCCAGTAGTAGCGCAGCGTCCGGTCGGCGCGCTGCTTCAGCTCGTACGCGGTGACGGTCGTGTCGGTGCGGCCGGCGAACATCAGCAGGCCGAGCAGCGCGTACCCGGTCGGGGTCGGCGCGGGCGCCGGGGTGCCGTCGGGCGCCTCGCCCGATCCGTCCGGGAAACCCGTTGCCTCCGCCACGTCCGCCAACCTACGCTGGGTCGCGTTGTTCCTACTAGGAATAGAGCGTTCCCGCCCTCGGGTCCCTCGTCCTCGCGCCGTCGCCGGCCGAGCAGCCGCACCGCCGCACCGCACCCCGCCCCGACCCGCGCGCCGCCGCGCCGGCGGGTCCCCGACGGAAGGCACCGCCCATGACGACCGCGATCGAGACCGCGGGCCTGGTCAAGCTGTTCAAGGACACCCGCGCCGTCGACGGCATCGACCTGCAGGTCGCCGCCGGCGGGGTGCACGGGTTCCTCGGCCCCAACGGCGCCGGGAAGACGACCACCATCCGGATGCTCGCCACCCTGCTGCGCCCCGACGCCGGCGAGGCCCGCGTCCTCGGCCGCGACGTGGTGCGCGACGCCGACGAGGTGCGCAGCCGGGTGGCGCTCACCGGGCAGTTCGCGTCGGTCGACGAGGACCTGACCGGCCGGGAGAACCTGGTGCTGGTGTCCCGGCTGTACGGCTTCTCCCGCGCGGGCGCCCGGGCGCGCGCCGACGAGCTGCTCGACGCCTTCGGGCTGTCGGACGCGGCCGACCGGCAGGTGAAGAAGTTCTCCGGCGGCATGCGGCGGCGGATCGACATCGCCGCGAGCATCGTGGTGACGCCCGAGCTGATCTTCCTGGACGAGCCGACGACCGGGCTGGACCCGCGCAGCCGGAACCAGGTGTGGGACATCGTGCGCGCGATGGTGTCCTCGGGCACGACCGTCCTGCTCACCACGCAGTACCTCGACGAGGCCGACCAGCTTGCCGACCGGATCTCGGTGATCGACGCCGGGAAGGTGATCGCCGAGGGCACGCCGGGCCAGCTCAAGGCCTCGGTGGGCGCGAGCGCCCTGCACGTCCGGCTGCTGAACCCGGACGACCGGCCGCGCGCGCGGGCGGTGCTGGAGCGCGCGCTCGGCACCGCCGTCACCGAGGACCCCGACCCCGCGGCGCTGACCGCGAGCGTCGACTCCTCGGCGCCGGCCATGCGCGGCATCGCGGCGCTGGAGGCCACGGACGTGCTGGTCGCCCAGTTCTCCCTCGGCCAGCCGTCGCTGGACGAGGTGTTCCTCGCCCTGACCGGCCACCCGGCCGAGTCCGCGGGCACCGACGACGAGGCCGGCGCCGAACGCGACGCCGCCGCGAGGGGGGCGGAATGAGCGTCGACGACACCCGGACCGCGACGGCCGGGACCACCGCCGCGACCGACGAGGTCGCCACCGCCGCCGTCCTCGGCGCACTCGCCTCCGGCGCCCGCCCCGACCGGCCGTCCGGCCTCACGACGTCGCTGACGTTCGGCTGGCGCGCGCTGCTCAAGATCAAGCACGTCCCCGAGCAGCTGTTCGACGTCACCGTGTTCCCGGTGATGATCACGCTGCTGTTCACGTACCTGTTCGGCGGCGCGATCGCGGGCAGCGTGGACGACTACATCCAGTTCCTGCTGCCGGGCATCCTCGTGCAGGGCGTCATCATGATCACGATGTACACGGGCGTCACGCTCAACACGGACATCCAGAAGGGCGTGTTCGACCGGTTCCGGTCGCTGCCGATCTGGCGGCCGTCGGCGCTCGTCGGGATGCTGCTGGGCGACGCCGTCCGGTTCACGATCGCGTCGGTCGTGATCGTGGCCCTGGGCCTGCTGATCGGGTTCCGCCCGGAGGGCGGGCCGCTCGGCGTGCTCGCCGGGGTCGCGCTGCTGCTGCTGTTCGCGTTCTCGTTCGGCTGGATCTGGACGTTCCTCGCCCTGGTGCTGCGGACGCCGAACGCGGTGATGGGCGTGTCGATGATGGTCATCACCCCGCTCACCTTCGGGTCGAACATCTTCGTCGACCCGTCGACCATGCCGGGCTGGCTCCAGGCCTTCGTCGAGGTGAACCCCGTCTCCGACCTGGTGACCGGGGTGCGCGGGCTGATGAACGCGCAGCCGGTCGGGGACCACGTGCTGGTCACGGTGCTGTGGGCGCTCGCCCTGGTCGCGGTGTTCGGGCCGCTGACCATGCGGCGGTACGCCCGCTGAGAGCCGGCGCGGGCGGGCGGCGCCCCTGCGGCGCGTCGACGGGGGGTCGACGTACCGTGGGCGGCGCCCCGCCCGCCCGCGCCACCTGGAGCCGCCCGTGTTCACCACCCGCCCCGAGCTCGTCGGCACGCACGGCATGGTCGCCTCGACGCACTGGCTCGCCAGCGCCGTCGGGCAGTCGGTGCTCGAACGGGGCGGCAACGCGTTCGACGCGGCCGCGGCGGCCGGGTTCACGCTGCAGGTGGTGGAGCCGCACCTCAACGGCCCGGGCGGCGACGCGCCGATCATCGGGCACCGCGCCGCGGACGGGCACACGTTCGTCGTCTGCGGCCAGGGCACGGCGCCCGCCGCGGCGACCATCGAGGCGTACACCGACCAAGGGCTCGACGTCGTCCCCGGGACCGGGCACCTCGCGGCGGTCGTGCCGGGCGCGTTCGGGGCGTGGCTCGACCTGCTCGCGCGGTACGGCACGCTGCCGCTGGCCGACGTGCTCTCCCCCGCGATCGGGTACGCCCGCGGCGGCTACCCGCTGGTGCCGGCGGCGGTCCGCACGATCCGGACCGTCGAGCGGCTGTTCGCCGAGCACTGGCCGACGTCCGCCGAGGTCTACCTCCCCGGCGGCGCCGCACCCGAGGCCGGGGCCCGGTTCCGGAACCCCGCGCTCGCCGGCACCTACGAGCGGGTGCTCGAGGAGGCACGCGCCGCGGGGTCCGACCGGCTGGCGCAGATCGAGGCGGCGCGCCGGGCGTTCTACGAGGGGTTCGTCGCCGAGGCGATGGCCGCGTTCGTCCGGGAGCCGGTGCTCGACTCGTCCGGGTCGGCGCACGCCGGGCTGCTGACGGCCGACGACCTCGCGTCCTGGCGGGCCACCGAGGAGCCGACCGTCGCCGTCGACTTCGCGGACGTGCAGGTGCACAAGACCGCGGCGTGGGGCCAGGGGCCGGTGCTGCTGCAGCAGCTGCGGATGCTGGAGGAGCTCGGCGTCGCGGACGCGGACCTCGGGTCGGCGGAGCTGGTGCACACGGCGCTGGAGGTGACCGACCTGGCGTTCGCGGACCGGGAGGCCTGGTACGGCGACCCGGCCGACGGGGACGTGCCGCTGGACGCGCTGCTGTCCCGGTCGTACGCGGCGGAGCGGGCGCGGCTGGTCGGGCCGACGGCCTCCGACGGCGTGCGACCGGGGTCGCCGGACGGGCGCGCGCCGCGGCTGGCGCGGCTGTTCGGGGAGCCGACGACCCCGCCCGACGGCGTCCCGGTGTGGCCCGGGCGGTACGAGGACGCCGCGGGCGGGCCGGCGCTGGGGACGGGCGAGCCGACCCGCGGGCCGGGCGCCGCCCCGGCCGAGCCCGTCGGCGCGGCCGCCGCCGTCGACGGCCCCGCGCTCGACGTGCGCCCCTCCGGCGCGACCCGGGGCGACACCTGCCACGTCGACGTGGTCGACCGCTGGGGCAACATGGTCTCGGCCACCCCGTCCGGCGGCTGGCTGCAGAGCTCGCCCGTCGTTCCGGGCCTCGGGTTCGGGCTGCCGACCCGCGCGCAGATGTTCTGGCTCGAGCCCGGGCTCCCGTCGTCGCTCGCGCCGGGTCGCCGGCCGCGCACCACGCTGAGCCCGGGGCTGGTGCTCCGCGACGGCGGCGGGTTCGCGTTCGGCACGCCGGGCGGCGACCAGCAGGACCAGTGGACGATCCCGTTCCTGCTGCACCACCTGCTGGGCGGGCTGGACCTCCAGGCGGCGATCGACGCGCCGGGCTGGCACTCCACGCACGTCCCGTCGTCGTTCCACCCGCGGACCAGCACCCGGCGGGGCGTCGAGGCGGAGTCGCGGCTCGGGGCGGACGTGCTCGCCGAGCTCGGGCGGCGCGGGCACGTCGTGCGGGACGCGGGGCCCTGGAGCCTGGGACGGGTCAGCGCGGCGGGCGTGCGGCCGGACGGCCTGCTGCACGCGGCGGCCAACCCCCGCGGCATGCAGGGCTACGCCGCCGGCCGCTGACGTCCGCCACCAGCGGCTCCCGGCCCGTCCGCCCTGCCGGGTGGACTTGAGTGGAGCGTTCTGCCGGACACGCGTCGGCGTGTCCGGCAGAACGCTCCACTCCTCGCCGGCCGACCGGCCCCTGGCGACCGTTCCGGTGATCACCCTCACATCGCATGGGGAACAAGTTGCCCAGCGCAACCGTTGTGATAGTTTGCCTGCTGCAACCAATGAAAGAGGTCCCCGCCGTGCCCAGCACTCCCGCGTACCGCGTGCTCATCGACGCCATCGCGCGTCTGCAGCGCGTGCAGCGCGAGGTCGGCACCGAGCTGGCGCGCGACCTCGACTGCCCGCGCGCCGCCCTCAGCCTCCTGTGGCTGCTGGACAAGGTCGGCGAGCTCGGCATCGGCGACGTGGCGCAGCACCTGCACGTCGACATCTCGGTCGCGAGCCGGCAGGCCAGCCAGCTGGTCGAGTCCGGGTACGCCGAGCGCAGCACCCCGGACGCGCCGGGCACCGACCGCCGCGTCCGCACCGTCCGGCTGACCGAGCGCGGCAGGGCGTTCACCGCCGACACCAAGGTCGCGATGGACGCGCGGGCCGCCGAGGCGTTCAGCGCCTGGACGCCCGCGGAGCTGGCCGACGCGTCGGCCGTGCTCGAGCGGATCGCGGACACGATGGCCGACTTCGGCCCGCGCCCCGCGACCGACCCGGCCACCGCGACCACCCCGGCCCCGACGAGCACCCCGGCCGACGACACCCGTGCGCCGGCGCTCGCCGCCACGGCCACCTGACCGACCCCGGCCGGTGCGCAGCCGCGCGCACCGACCCCCCGCAGCACGCGACCGCCACCCGGCCGCGCCGCACCACCACCACGTCCGCCGACGGCGCCGGGCACCGCATCCCAGGGCGAAAGCAGAGTTCACGCATGAGCAGCACCACCCGGGCCGAGAGCCCGACCGTCGACCGCGGGCCCGCGCCCGCGATGAACCACCGGCAGGTGATGGAGGCCCTCTCCGGCATCCTGCTCGGCATGTTCGTGTCCATCCTGGCCACGAGCGTCGTGTCGAGCTCCCTGCCCAAGATCGTCAGCGACCTGAAGGGGTCGCAGTCGTCCTACACCTGGGTCGTCACCGCGACCCTGCTCACCACGACGATCACGACCCCGATCTGGGGCAAGCTCGCCGACCTGGTGAACCGCAAGCTCCTCATCCAGCTCGCGCTGGTCATCTCCGTGCTGTCGTCCGCGGCGGCCGGCTTCTCGCAGACCGTCGGCTTCCTCATCGGCATGCGTGCCCTGCAGGGCATCGGCGCCGGCGGCCTCACCGCGCTGGCCACGGTCCTGATGGCCGACATCCTCAGCCCGCGCGAGCGCGGCCGGTACATGGGCCTCATGGGCGGCATCATGGGCATCGGCATGGTCGGCGGCCCGCTGCTCGGCGGCGTCATCACCGACAGCCTGACCTGGCACTGGAACTTCTTCGTCGGCCTGCCGTTCGCGGTCGCCGCGATCATCGTGCTGCAGCGCACGCTGCACCTGCCGCAGCTGGCCCGCAAGGTCGTGAACATCGACTACTGGGGCGCCGCGCTGATCTCCGTCGGGATCGCGTCGCTGCTGCTCTGGGTGACCTTCGCCGGCGACAAGTTCGACTGGATCTCGTGGCAGACCGCCGCCATGGTGATCGGCGCCGTCGTGGTCCTCGCGATCGCGGTCGTGGTCGAGAACAAGGTCGCGGACCCGATCATCCCGATGCACCTGTTCAAGAACCGCACCGTCGTCCTGTCCGTGATCGCGTCCGTCGCGGTCGGCGTGGCGATGTTCGGCACCTCGGTGTTCCTCAGCCAGTACATGCAGGTGGCGCGCGGCAAGACCCCGACGCAGTCCGGCCTGCTGACCATCCCGATGATCCTCGGCCTGTTCCTGTCGTCGACCATCGCCGGGCGGTTCATCACCAAGTACGGCCGCTACAAGGGCTTCATGGTCGCGGGCGGCGCGCTGCTGACCGCCGGCCTGGCCCTGATGGGCACCATCCGCTACGACACCAGCTTCCTGCTGGTCGGCCTGTTCATGTTCGTCATGGGCGCCGGCGTCGGCATGCTGATGCAGAACCTGGTCCTCGCGGTGCAGAACATCCTGGACGTCTCCGAGACTGGCTCGGGCACGGCGACCGTGGCGTTCTTCCGGACGCTCGGCGGCGCGATCGGCGTCTCCGCGCTGGGCGCGGTGCTCGGCAACCGCATCACCAGCTACATCACCGACGGCCTCGTGTCCGCCGGCATCGACCCGGCCGCGCTGGGCGGCGGCACCACCTCGGTGCCGGACGTCTCCACGCTGCCGGAGCCGGTGAAGACGATCGTCGAGTCGTCCTACGGCCACGGCATCGCGGACCTGTTCCTCTACGCCGTCCCGCTGGGCGTCATCGCGCTGGTCGCGGTGCTGTTCCTCAAGGAGGTGCCGCTCGGCCGCCGGTCCGGCGTCGAGCAGCTGCTCGACCAGGAGCAGACCGGCGAGGCCGTCCTCGCCGAGGCCGGCACCCCCGGCGCGCAGCAGGCGGTCGGCCAGCAGGCCGAGGCCGAGCGGGCCGAGGCCGGGCAGGCCGCCCCGGCCCACCGGGCCTGACGCACCCGGGCCCTGGGGCCCACCGCGCGGGTCCGCCCGCGACACGACGCGAGGCGCCCGGCCGTACCGACGGCCGGGCGCCTCGCGTCGTCCACAATGGGTCGGTGGACACCCCGACCGACCCCGTCGCGCGCATCGAGTCCGAGCTCGGGCTGCTGCTCCGCCGTGCGCGCGCCTCGGCCGAGCGCCTCGCCCGCGAGGTGCACCCCGACCTGGAGCCGTCGGCCTACCCGCTGCTGGTGCGGATCGAGCGCGAGCCGGACGTGCGGGCCAGCGAGCTGGCGGAGCACATCGGCGTCGGCCGCGGCACGATGTCGCGCCAGCTGGGCCGCCTGGAGCAGCTCGGGCTGATCGAGCGCCGGCCCGACCCCGACGACTCGCGGGGGCAGCTCATCCGCGTCACGCCCGAGGGCGCGCGGCGGGTGGACGCGGCGCGGGTCGCGCGGCGGGCCTACCTGTCCGCGGCGCTCGGGACGTGGGCCGAGGAGGACCGGGGGCTGCTGGCGGACCAGCTGCACCGGCTCAACGAGTCGCTGGCGGGCACGCCGCCGCGGGTGCAGCCGGGGTCCTGAGGGGCCGGCCCGGGTCGACCCCGGCGGACCGGGCGCCCGGCCGGACGGCTGGGCCTCAGACCGCGCGGCTCAGCGCCCAGGTGCTGCGCCGGCGGGCGATCGCGGCGACCGCGTCCACCCGCCCCGGCGACCAGCGCGCGGGCATGGACGCGAACACGTCCGGCACCTCCGCGTCCGGCAGCACCAGCGCGTCGTAGGGGGACGGGGCGAGCACCTCGACGGTGCCGTGCACGACCAGCACGCCCCGCACCGCCACGGGGGACCCGACGGCGGCGCGCAGCAGGGAGCCCGCGCGGGCAGCGGTGAGCCGCACGTCGCGCAGGTCGGCCACGCCGCGGCCGTCGGCCGACAGGTGCCGGGAGTCCAGCACGAGCCGCTCCGGGCCGGTCGCGGCGGCGGGCCGCTCGGCGACCGCGAACGCCCCCGGCGGGCCGATCAGCAGGTGGGCGACGACCGAGCCCTGCCGGCCGACGGGGACGTCGTGCAGGACGTGCCAGCCGTCGAGCATCAGCCGGTCGAGGCGGTCGCACAGGCTCTCGCGGACCCCGCGCGGCTCGGCGTCGGCGCGCGGGCTCACCAGGTCGTCGGCGCGGTGCCGACCGCGGCGCGCGGGGGCCTCCGGCGCGTCCGGGGCCGGGGGCTGCTCGGCAACGACGTCCCG
>NZ_JAANNB010000127.1 GCF_011603975.1 Cellulomonas sp. IC4_254
CGCCGAGATAGGACCGCGCGCCCGAGATAGGACCGTCCACGGTCCTATCTCGGCCCGCAGGCCCTATCTCGGCGAAGGCCAAGCGAACGCGCGTGCACCCGACCGCGTTCGGTGCACCTGGCCCCGTTCGGTGCTCCCTGCCGAGTTCGGTGCTTCCGGCCGCGATCGGTGCTCCCAGGCACCGAACGCGGCACGAACCCCCGAACCGGCCGACGGTCGGGACCGGGACCCCGACGCCGAGATAGGACCGCGCGTCCGAGATAGGGCCGTCCACGGTCCTATCTCGGCCCGCACGCCCTATCTCGGCGGAGGTCGGGCAGGCGCGCGTTCGCCCCGCCGGGTTCGGTGCACCCGGCCGCGTTCGGTGCTTCCGGCCAGGTTCGGTGCTTCCGGCCGCGTTCGGTGCTCACAGCACCGAACTCGGCGCGAACCCCCGAACCCGCCGACGGTCCCCACCGGAATCCCGACGAGCCCGACCCCGACGACGGAGCCCAGATCCCAACGCCGAGATAGGGCCGCGCGCCCGAGATCGGGCCGTCCACGGTCCTATCTCGGGCGGCAGGCCCTATCTCGGCGGAGGTCGGCGGGGCAGCCGAGCCCGCGCGGGCCGGCGCCGAGGGTCAGGCCGCGCGGGCGGCCGCGGCCGCGACGGCCGCGACGAAGGCGTCCACGTCCGCCTCGGTGGTGTCGAACGCGCACATCCACCGGACCTCGCCGGTGGCGCGGTTCCAGTCGTAGAACCGCCGCACCTCGCGCAGCGCGTCCGCGACGCCGGGCGGCAGCGCCGCGAACACCGCGTTGGCGTCCGTGGCCTGGGTGACCCGCACCCCGGGGACCGCCTCGACGCCCGCGCGGAGCCGCTGCGCCATGGTGTTGGCGTGCCGCGCTGAGCGCAGCCACAGGTCGCCCTCGTAGAGCGCGATCAGCTGCGCGGACACGAACCGCATCTTGGACGCGAGCTGCATGTCGACCTTGCGCTGGAACGCGATGCCGGGCGTCGACCCCGGGGTCAGCTCGAGGACCGCCTCGCCGAACAGGATGCCGTTCTTGGTGCCGCCGAGGGACACCACGTCGACGCCGACGTCCGTGGTGAGCGCGCGCATCGGCAGGTCGAGGCCCGCGGCGGCGTTGCCGAGCCGGGAGCCGTCCAGGTGCACGCGCAGGCCGAGGCCGTGCGCGTGCGTGGTGATCGCCAGGATCTCGTCGGGCGTGTACACGGTGCCGAGCTCGGTGGCCTGGGTGATCGAGACGACGCCGGGCTGGGCTCGGTGCTGGTCGCCGAAGCCGTGCGCGTGCCGGTCGACGAGCTCCGGGGTGAGCTTGCCGTCCGGGGTCGGGACCGTGAGCAGCTTGATGCCGCCGACGCGCTCGGGGGCGGCGTTCTCGTCGGTGTTGATGTGCGCGGTCTCCGCGCAGATGACCGCGCCCCACCGCGGCAGCATCGTCTGGAGCGCGACGACGTTGGCGCCGGTGCCGTTGAACACCGGGTACGCGGTCGCGTCGGCGCCGAAGTGGCCGCGGAGCACGTCCTGCAGGTGCTCGGTGTACGGGTCGGCGCCGTAGCCGGGGACGTGCCCGTCGTTGGCGGCGGCGAGGGCCGCGAGGATCTCGGGGTGCACCCCGGCGTAGTTGTCGGAGGCGAAGTCGTGCCGGGCGGGGTCGTGCAGTCTGTCCACCCGCCCATCCTCCCCCACGCGGGCAGGTGCGCCGGTCAGCGGGTCAGCCGGTCAGCGGGACGCAGTGGCCTCGGCGGCCCGGCGCGCGCGGCACTCGGCGCAGGTGCCGAGCAGCTCGATCGTGTGCTCGACGTCGGAGAAGTCGTGCGCGGCGCCCACCTGCTCGGCCCACGCCTCGGCGCCGGGGCCGTCGATCTCGACCGCCTTGCCGCAGGAGCGGCAGACCAGGTGGTGGTGGTGGCTGCGCCGGACGCACCGGCGGTAGACCGCCTCGCCGTCGGGCGAGCGCAGGACGTCGACCTCGCCGGCGTCGGCGAGCGTCTGGACGGCGCGGTACACGGTCGCGAGCCCCGTCGTGGAGCCCTGGGACCGCAGCAGGTCGTGCAGCTGCTGGGCCGAGCGGAACTCGTCGAGGTCGTCGAGCAGACCGAGGATCTCGGTGCGCTGCTTCGTGGTGCGCTGCGTGACGGCCATCGGTGCGTGCTCCCTCCTCCGGGCGTCCCTCGGCGGGACGGCCGACCATGCTACTCAACGCGCGCGGGCACCTGATCCGTTCCCGGGCGCGCCGCGAGCCGGGGACCCGACGGGTCCCCGGCTCGCGTGCGGTGCTGCGGGGTCGCTCAGTTGGCGACGGCGCGCTTGAGGGCGCTGCCGGCGGTCAGCTTCACGCGGTAGCCGGCCGGGATGTCCAGCTTCTCGCCGGTCTGCGGGTTGATGCCGGTGCGCGCGGCACGGTCGGCACGGGACACCGCGAGCAGACCCGGGATGGTCACGCTCTCGCCGGCGCTGAGCTGCTCGACCAGGACCTCCTGGAAGGCCTTGAGGGCCGCGTCGGCAGCGGTGTTGGTGAGCCCGGCCTTGGCGGCGATGGCCTGGACGAGCTCGGTGCGGTTCACGCTCACGGATGTGCTCCTATGTGTTCGAACTGGGTGCGCGGGCCGCGGAGCGCCTGCGAGGGCGTCAGCTTCCGGCGGACCGACGCGGACGACCATAACGGCAGGCAGGGCGCTTCCGCGCATCGCCACGCGGTCGGTGTGTCGCTCAGGCAGCGACATCGCGCGGCCCGGGACGCCCCGCTCCCCGCCTCAGGCGGCGACCCGCCGCCCCTCCAGGTGCGCGAGCAGCCGGTCCAGCGGCCACGCGTCGAGCACCCGGTCGGGGCCGATCCCGTGCGCGGCGGCCCGGTCGCAGCCGACCGGCTGCCAGGACAGCTGGCCCGGCGCGTGCGCGTCGGTGTCGACCGTGAACAGGCAGCCGGCGTCCACCGCGACGTCGAGCAGCGCGTGCGGCGGGTCGAGCCGGTCGGGCCGGCAGTTCACCTCGACCGCGACCCCGTGCGCGGCGCAGTCGGCGAACACGGCGGCCGCGTCGAACTCGCTCTGCGGCCGCTGCCGCTTGCCCGTGAGCTGCCGCCCGGTGCAGTGCCCGAGCACGTCGACCCGCGGGTTCGCGGCGGCCGCGCGCATCCGGCGGGTCATGGACGCGGCGTCCATCCGGAGCTTGGAGTGCACCGAGGCCACGACGACGTCGAGCCGGTCCAGCAGCTCGGGCTCCTGGTCGATCGAGCCGTCGTCGAGGATGTCGACCTCGATCCCGGTGAGCACCCGGAACGGCGCGATCGCCCGGTTCAGCGCCTCGACCTGCTCGATCTGGGCGCGCAGCCGGGCGGGCGACAGGCCGTTGGCGACGGTGAGCCGCGGCGAGTGGTCGGTGATCGCCAGGTACTCGTGCCCGAGCTCCATCGCCGCCAGCACCATCTCCTGGGCGGTGGTGGACCCGTCGCTGGCCTCGGTGTGCGCGTGCAGGTCCCCGCGCAGGGCCGCCCGCAGCGCGGCGCCGTCGCCCGTGGCCTCCGCGGCCGGGTACTTCTGCTCCAGGTCGAGCAGGTACGGCACCGGTCCGCCCGCCGCCGCGTCGGCGGCCACCTCGGCCGTGCGGGCCCCGACGCCGGGCAGGTCGGTCAGCGTGCCTGCGGCGAGCCGCGCCCGGACCTCGTCGGGCCCGGTGCGCTCGAGCGACCGGACCGCCGCCCGGAACGCGTCGGCGCGGTACGACGTGGCCCCGCCGCGCTCGAGCAGGAACGCGGCGCGCCGGAGCGCGGCCACGACGGCCTCGTGCACGGACGCGGCGTCGCCGGCCTCGTTCGCGGTCCCCACGCGTCAGGACGCCCGCTTGCGCCGGGTGCGCGCGGGCTTCTCGTCGGCCGCCTTGTCCTGCGCCGGCGTGTCGTCGTCGGCCTTCTTGGCCCGCGACCGGGTCGAGGTCGACTTCCGGGCCGGCTTCTCCTCGGCGTCGTCGCCGGCGTCCGCGGCCTTGGCGCGGGACGACGTCCTGCGGGCCGGCGCCTTCGTCGCGGGCTTCTCCTCGTCGGGCGCCGCGTCGGCGTCCTTCCCGGACGACGCGGACCCCCCGCCGCGCGCCTTCTCGACGCTGCGCTGCAGCGCCGCCAGCAGGTCGACGACCTCGCCCGCGCCCTGGCCGCCCTCGCCGACCTCCTCGGCCTGCGGCACCGCCTGCGTGCGGCCGGACGACACCTTCGCCTCGATGACCTGCTCCAGCGCCGCGCGGTACCGGTCCTCGAACCCGGACGGGTCGAAGTCGCCGGCCAGGGACTCCACGAGGGACGACGCCATCGCGAGCTCCTGCGGCCGCACGGTGACGTCCTGGTCGAGGATCGGGAAGTCCGCCTCGCGGACCTCGTCCGGCCAGAGCAGCGTCTGCAGGCAGATCACGTCGTCCCGCACCCGCAGCACCGCCATCGACTCGCGCTGCCGCAGGGCGACCTTGACGACCGCCATCCGGTCCGTGCTGGTCAGGGCCTCGCGGAGCAGCGCGTACGGCTTCGCCGCCGTGCGGTCCGGCTCCAGGTAGTAGGTCTTGGCGAGCAGGATCGGGTCCACCTGGTCGGCGGGCACGAACTCGATGACCTCGATCTCGCGCTCGGTGGCGAGCGGGAGCTGGTCGAGGTCCTCGTCGGTGAGCACGACGAGCTGGCCGTCGTCGGTCTCGTAGCCCTTCGCGATCTCGCTGTACTCGACGGGCTCGTCCTCGATCGAGCAGACCTTGCGGTACCGGATCCGGCCGCCGTCCTTCTTGTGCACCTGGTGCAGCGGCACCTCGTGCTCGCCGGTCGCCGCGTAGAGCTTGACCGGCACGTTGACCAGCCCGAACGCGACGGCGCCCTTCCAGATCGCGCGCATCGTGACCACCCTCCCCGGCGCAGGGGCCTCCCCCGCGACGACTCCGCCTGCTGTGGGCAGGATGGACCCGTGCAGCCCATGCTCGCCACCCCTGTGCCCGTCCCGGGCCACCTGCCCGCGGGTCCGGGCTGGCGGTTCGAGGTGAAGTGGGACGGTGTCCGCATCCTCGCCGACACGACGGCGGACCGCCTCCGGATGCTCGGCCGCAACGGCCGGGACGCCGCGCTCGCGTACCCCGAGCTCGCGGGCCTGGTGGACCTGCCGACCGGCACCGTGCTCGACGGCGAGGTGGTCGCGATGCGCGACGGCGTCCCGTCCTTCCCGGCGCTCGCCGAGCGGATGCACGTCCGGGACCCCGCCCGCGCCGCGGCGCTCGCCCGCCGGGTCCCGGTCAGCTACCTCGTGTTCGACGTCCCGGTGCTCGCCGGCGAGGACCTCACCCGGTGGCCGTTCACCGAGCGCCGGGCCGCGCTGGAGACGGTGCCGCTGCCCGACCACGTCCAGCTGTCCCCGGTGTACGAGGACGGCGACCTGATCTGGGCCGCGACCCGCGCCCAGGGCCTGGAGGGCGTGGTCGCCAAGCGCGCGACGTCGACGTACCAGCCGGGCCGCCGGTCGGGCGACTGGCTCAAGGCGGTGCACCACACCACCCGGACCGCGGTCATCGGCGGCTGGCGCCCGGAGACGAACGGCAGCGGCCGGATGGGTGCCGTGCTGCTCGGCGCGCCGGACGCCGCGGGCGGCCTGCGTTTCCTGTGCCGCGCCGGCAGCGGGCTCGCCGGCGCGCTCGCCCGGGACCTGACCGCGGCGCTCCGGCCGCTGGAGCGGGCCACGTCGCCGTTCGCGGAGCGGCTGGAGCCCGTCGACGCCCGCGGCACCGTCTGGGTCGAGCCCGAGGTGCTGCTGGACGTGCGCTACCTGACCCGCACGCCCTCGGGACGCCTCCGCCAGCCGGTGCTCCGCGGCCGCCGGGACGACACGGCGGCGGACGCCTGGGAGGTGTGACCCGGTCCGCCCGTGCGACGGCGTCGCGCCGCCCGCGCACCCGCTCACCTGCGATTGCGCGACCCCCGGGGTTGGGGCAGCGTGGGTGCCAGCCGGCGCCGTCGGGCGCCGAGGACGCAAGGAGGAGACGAATGGTTCGCCGCACGGAGCTGCCGAAGTACACCGTCCCGTCGCTGTCGGTCGAGGACGGCCGGACGGTCGCCGCGATCCTGCAGCAGCGCCTCAACGCGCTGAACGACCTCGCGCTCACGCTCAAGCACATCCACTGGAACGTCACCGGCCCGCACTTCATCGCGGTGCACGAGATGATCGACCCGCAGGTCGACGCCGTGCGCGCCATGGTGGACCAGATCGCCGAGCGCATCGCGACCCTGGGCAGCGCCCCGGTCGGCACGCCCGGCGCGCTGGTCCAGGACCGCAGCTGGGACGACTACTCGATCGGCCGGGCCGGTGCGATCGAGCACCTGGGCGCGCTGGACGAGGTCTACGTCGGCGTCGTCACCGACCACCGCGAGGCCGCCGCCGCGACGGAGGACCTCGACACGGTCACCAACGACATGCTGGTCGGCCACCTGCACGAGCTGGAGCTGTTCCACTGGTTCGTCCGGGCGCACCTCGAGAACGCGGGCGGCGAGCTGAGCACCGCCGGCGCCGAGGGCGAGCAGGAGTCCGCGAAGGAGGCCGGCGCCGCCGCGAAGGACCCGTCCACCGTCTGACGGCCCGAGCCGCGCGGGGAGCCCGCGCAACCCACGGATCGCCGAGGCCCCGGTCACCAGGGGGTGACCGGGGCCTCGTGCTGCACGGGGGCGGGTCCGGCCCGGCGGAGCGGCGGGCGCGCGGGGCGCCGGTCGCGACGGGCCGCGGGTCAGAGCCGCTCGGGGTCGTCCCAGTCGTCCGACGCCGCGATCGCCTCGTCGTCCGGCAGCAGCTCGCTGTCCCGCAGGGTGCGCGGCGCGCGCGAGGCGTCGCCGCCGGAGCGGACGTCGGTGGCGCGCAGCTCGGCCTCGGAGGGCAGCGCCTCGGCGCGGTGGTCGGCGGCGGTGTCGGAGGTGAGGTCCCGGGGGCGGCTCGTCATGCCTCGGTTGTACCGCGTCGGGGCGGGAGCCACCAGCGCACGGGCGGCGCGCCGCCGGCTCCGTGGCGGCCCGTCAGCCGCCCAGCACCGCGCGCGCCCAGACGCCGAGCGTCCCGCCCGAGGTGAGGACCACCAACCAGCCGATCGCGAGCTGCGCCACGGCGGCGACGACGATCGCCGCCCGCCGCCGCGGGCCGGGGTCCCGGGGCGCGAGCAGCAGCACGTACAGCGCCGTCAGCACGATCCAGGTCTGGCCGGCGGCCTCGCGCAGCCCGAGCCACAGCGACAGGTACAGCCCGACCAGCGCGATGCCCGGGGCGATGAGCGACCAGGGGTCGCGGACGGCCCGCACGGTCGACGCGACCAGGACGAGCGGGGCCGCCAGCAGCGCCAGCGCGATCTGCCGGAGCGCCGCGGCGGCCGACGCGCCCGCCCCGCCGGGGAGCCAGCCGGCGGGCGTCGCCGCCTCCAGGCCGCCGAGCGGGTCGGCGGAGAACCACCAGGAGGCGTACAGCCAGAAGGCGACCGCCGCGACGGCCGGGAACAGCAGCACGGCGACCGTCGCCTCGTTGGCGCGCCAGCCCGACCGGCCCGCGCGGCGCGCGAAGAAGGGCGCCACCGCGGCGAGGGTGAGCGCGTACAGCCAGGCACCGGGGTCGAGCATGACGGCGACGCCCAGCGCGAGCCCGGCGCGGAACCCGGCCTCGGTGGACCGCTGCTCGACGAACGCGGCGATGCCGTCGAGCGCCAGCACCAGCAGCGCGATTCCCAGCAACGAGACGAGGTCGTTGGCCGCGAGGTAGTACAGCGGCGGGGTCAGCACGAGCGTGCCGATCACGGCCGCGGTCGCCCACGGGCCCAGTCCCTCGCGCACCAGGACGGCGGTGAGCCGCTGCAGCGTGAAGCCCAGCACCACGGCGGCGAGCAGGCTCATCGCGAGCGTGCTCCCCCCGAGCAGCGCGGCCACCGCCGCGGAGAGCGGCGGGAACACCTGCGCGATCCAGGACAGGCCGCTGTCGCCCCACTGCACGAGCGCGCCGCGGTCCGCCAGCGCCTCGTCGGCCGCGGGCACCCAGCCGGCGGCGCGGGACAGCAGCGCGACCGCGACGAACGGCAGCGCCAGCGCGATCCGCAGGCCCCACCGGGCGGCCGGCGCCGTCGGCCAGGTGTCAGCCGCGTACCGTCGGGGGGACGTGCGCGGCAGCGGAGACGCCGGTGAGGCCATGTGCGGTCTTCTCCCAGTAGTGCGGCTTGGTGACGAGCTGCCACAGCGCCTTGTACGCGGCGACGGAGTGCAGCAGCCAGTACGCGGGGTTCGCCAGGCCCCACAGGACCAGCCCGTACCGGCGGCGCTTGAACGCGCCCATCATCGAGACGTAGATCATCAGCGCGCTGCCGACGCCGAGGTTGAACAGCGACAGCCACAGCACCCAGCCGGGGAACAGGAACGACAGCTGCTGCGGATCGAGGAGCAGGGACGCGAGGAACACCGCGTACAGCAGCGGCACCGCGAGGAACGTCGCGGGCGTGCCGCCGACGAGGAACAGGAACGACAGCGTCTGCCGCAGCCCGGCGACCCGGACCAGCCGGAACGGCTGCCGCAGGTGCACGAGGGTCGTCTGCATGTAGCCCTTGATCCACCGGGACCGCTGGCGCACGAAGTTCGGGTACGAGGTGTTCGCCTCCTCGTACGTGGTGGAGTCGATCACCCCGACCCGCAGCCCCTCGGCCGACGCCCGGATGCCGAGGTCCGCGTCCTCGGTGACGTTGTACGGGTCCCAGCCGCCTAGCCGGCGCAGCCCGCTGACCCGGAAGTGGTTCGACGTGCCGCCGAGCGGGATCGCGAGCCTGCCGTACTCCAGCCCGGGCAGCATGTAGTCGAACCAGAACGAGTACTCCAGCGTGAACATCCGGGTCAGCGGGTTTTCGTCGGCGTTGAAGTAGTTGAGCGCGGCCTGGACGCAGACCAGGTCCTCCCCCGCCTGCCGGAACGCCAGCACGGCCTTCTTCAGCTGGTCGGGCTCGGGCTTGTCCTCGGCGTCGTAGATCACCAGGTACTCGCCGGTCGCGAACTCCAGGCCGACGTTGCACGCCTTGGGCTTGGTCTGCGGCGCGCCCGCGGGGACGGTGATGAACCGGAAGTGCGCAGGCGGGTGCGCGGCCTCCGCGGCGGCGCGGGTCTCGGTGTCGTCCTCCTCGACCAGGATCAGCACCTCCAGCAGGTGCGCCGGGTAGTCGAGCGCGCCGAGGTTGCCGATCAGGTTGGCGACGATGTTCGCCTCCTTGTACACGGGCACCAGCACCGTGTACCGGGGCAGCTCCTGGTCGGGCAGCGCGGCGAGGGCGGCGGCGTCCGTGCGCGTCACGTGTTCCATCCGCGCCCCGCGCAGCGAGGCCCAGAACTTGAAGCCGGTGCCGACGAGGAACGCCAGGCCGACGACGACCGAGAACGTGACGACCACCGCGCGCAGGTCGGCCACCGCCGCGAGCACGACCAGGACGAGCGCCACCACCAGCGCCACCCGCTGCCACGGCACCAGCACGGTCCGCGCGGACTGCGACGGCGACCGGCCCCACAGCCCGAGGCTCGCACGCTCGCGCAGGTCGGACCCGTACCGGTCGAGGACGGCCTGCTGGAAGTCCCACCGGTCGGCCAGCACGAGGAACGGCTCCTCGCCCAGCGCGGCCGCGATCGCCGCGCGCCGCGGGGGCGTCGGCTCGTCCACCACCGCGACCACCGGGGTGCCGTCGCCGCGGCGCTCCAGCGGCAGCCACTGCTCCCCGAGCACCCGGCCGACGTCCACGCCGGGGGCGTCCAACGCCTCGGTGATCCGGGTCGGCACCACGTACGGCAGGCCCCACAGGTCGGCCAGGGCGCGGGTCAGCGACGCGGAGTCGAGCGCGCCGAGCGCGATGAGCACCTGGCCGATGTAGGCGCCGGAGTCCGCCGCGACCCGCTCCGCGGCGTCGAGCGTGGCCTTGCTGACGAGGCCGCGGTCGACCAGGTGGTCCCCCACCCGCCGGTCCTGCTGATGTCGCGCCACGCCGTCCCCGTCCTGTCGAGCCCGCCGTCACGCTAACCGGCGGCGGGCCCGCGCACCGCGCCGCACACGCCGTCGACCAGGACCTTCAACATCCACCCCCTGCTGCCGATGAGGACGAGGTGACCCTCCTGTCCGCGCCGGAGCACCCCGGTCGGCTGCCCGTGCCGGAGCTCCTCCGCACCGGCGCCGTGCACTGCGCGTACCAGCCGGTGGTCGAGCTCGCCACGGGCGAGGTGCTCGGCCGCGAGGCGCTGCTGCGGACCCCGGCGGACTCGGGGTGGCGGTCGCCGCTCGAGGTCCTGGACGCCGCCGAGCAGGCGGGACTGCTCGGCGAGCTGGAGCGGGCCGCGATGTCCCGCGCGCTGGCCGACGCGGAGGCCGCCGCCGGCGGTGCGTCCCACACGCTGTTCCTCAACATCGAGCCCCGGACGCTGTCCCGGCACCTGCCGCTCGTGCTGGAGACGCTCGCGCAGCGCAGCCCGCAGGTCCGCGTGGTCGTGGAGATCACCGAGCGGGCGCTCGCGCTCGACCCGGCCGGGATGCTCGACGCCGCCGCCCGCCTGCGCGCCGCCGGCTGCGCCATCGCGCTCGACGACGTCGGCGCCGTCCCGGAGTCGCTGGCGTTCATCCCGCTGCTCGCGCCCGAGATCATCAAGCTCGACCTGCAGCTGCTCCGCACGCTGGAGGACCCGGAGACCATCACGGTCGCCGGCGCCGTCCGCGCGCGCGCCGAGGCCACCGGCGCCCGCGTCGTCGCCGAGGGCATCGAGACCCAGGACGACCTGACCCGCGCGCTGGTGCTCGGCGCCGACCTCGGGCAGGGCTGGTTCCTCGGGCGCCCGCACCGGGTGCTGCCCGCGGGCGAGCGGCACGCGGGACGGCTGCCGCGCCCGCACGCGCCGCTCGGGGGCGCCGCGACGCCCTTCGAGGTCATCGGCACGCGCCGGGCCGTCCGACTCGCGCCCAAGCGCCTGCTGCTGCCGCTGTCCCGGACGCTCGAGGCCGCCGCGGTCGCGCACCGGGTGCCGCCGGTGGTGCTCGGCGCGTTCCAGGACGAGCGGTACTTCACCGGCCGGTCCGCGCGGCGCTACGCCCGGCTGGCCGAGGCGCTGCCGTTCGTCGGCGCGCTCGGCACCGGCGCCCCGGCCGCGCTGCCCCCCGCGGTGCGCTGGGCGACGGTCGACCCGGCCGAGCCGCTCGCGCGCGAGTGGGCGGTCGTGGTGCTCGGGGCGCACGAGTCCGTGGCGCTCGTCGGCCGGGAGATCGACGGGCCCCGGTCGCGGCACTCGGCGGCGCTCGGTGCGCCCGTCGGGTCGCCGGAGGACGACGAGCGGGAGTTCGCGTTCGCCGTCACGCACGACCACGGGCTGGTGGCGGAGGCCGCGCAGAGCATGCTGCGCCGGTTCCGCGCCGACACCCCGGCCTGACCCGGGCGGGCGCGGGCTGTCGCGTCAGCCTCGGGCGCCTGCCCTCCCGGCCGACCCCGCTCGCGGGGGGCTCTCCCGCGCCGAAAGAGCAACGGACACGTCGAGCGCCTATCCGGCGGGTACTCGCTCGACGTGTCTC
>NZ_JAANNB010000128.1 GCF_011603975.1 Cellulomonas sp. IC4_254
CGGCACGGCCCGCCGGGTCGCGGTGGCGCTGCTGGTCGCGCTCGTGGCCGTCCTGGGCGTCGCCGTGACGTGGCGGGTGTTCGTCGGCACGGAGCACGGGCAGGCGGTGGACCAGGCGTCCCTCGACGGGGCGCACATCGGCCAGAACCGGCTGTGGGAGGTCGCCGAGCCGGTGCTGGACGTCGTGTCGGTCGGCTTCATCGCCGCGGCGGTCGTCGGGTGCGCGGTGATTGCGTTCGCCCGCCGCCGGTGGGGGCTGGCGCTGGTGGCCGCCGTCGTGCTCGGCGGCGCGAACATCACCACCCGGGTGCTGAAGCAGTGGGTGCTCGACCGGCCGGACTTCGGGTACGGCCCCGAGTTCAACACGCTGCCGAGCGGGCACACGACGGCGGCGGCCTCGGTCGCCGCGGCGGTGCTGCTCGTCGTGCCGCCCCGGGCCCGGCCGTGGGCCGCGGTCCTCGGCGGTGCGTACGCGGGGGCCACCGGCGTCAGCACCCTGGTGGGCCAGTGGCACCGCCCGTCGGACGTCGTGGCGGGCCTGCTTGTCGTCCTGGCGTGGGGCGCGCTGGCGTGCGCGGTGCTGGCGCTCGGCGTCGACACCGCCACCGACCGCCGTCCGCCGACCGCCGCGCTGCGCACCGTCCCGCGCGCCGGCCGGGCCGCCCGCCCGGACGGTCCCGGCACCGCCGTGGCCGCCTGGCTGCTCGCCGCCGTGACGGCGCTCGCGGGCGGGGCCGCGCTGGTCGCGCTCCGGCGCACCTGGCTGTCCGACGACCCGGTCGGCTCCACGGCGGCGCTCCTGACGTCGTACGGTGGCGGGGCGCTGGGCATCGTGGCGGTGGCCGCGGCCGCGTCCGGCGCGCTGCTGGTGCTGCGCCGGTCCGCCACCTCAGGGTCGGACCGGGTGGGACCGACGTCGTAGAGTTCCCCCGCACCGGCGGTGGCATGCTGTCGCCGCCCGCACGCCCGGCACCACGGGTCGGCAGTCCGAAGGAAGCAGGAGCGCATGTCCGCAGGTCGCAAGCTGGTCATCGTGGAGTCGCCGGCCAAGGCGCGCACGATCGCCGGGTACCTCGGCGACGGCTTCGACGTCGAGGCGAGCGTCGGTCACATCCGTGACCTGCCGCAGCCCAGCGAGCTGCCCGCGGAGATGAAGAAGGGCCCGTTCGGGAAGTTCGCCGTCGACGTCGACAACGGCTTCGCGCCCTACTACGTCGTCGACTCCGACAAGAAGAAGAAGGTCACGGAGCTCAAGCGGCTGCTCAAGGACGCCGACGAGCTCTACCTCGCCACCGACGAGGACCGCGAGGGCGAGGCCATCGCGTGGCACCTGCTCCAGGAGCTCAAGCCCAAGGTGCCGGTCAAGCGGATGGTGTTCCACGAGATCACCCGCGAGGCCATCGCCCGCGCGCTGGAGAACACCCGCGAGCTCGACGACCGCCTGGTCGACGCGCAGGAGACCCGGCGCATCCTCGACCGGCTGTACGGCTACGAGGTCAGCCCGGTGCTGTGGCGCAAGGTCCGCCAGGGCCTGTCCGCGGGCCGCGTGCAGTCCGTCGCCACCCGTCTCGTGGTCGAGCGCGAGCGCGAGCGGATGGCGTTCCGCGCCGCCGACTACTGGGACCTGACCGCGACGTTCGCGGTGGCCGACGCGGGGGAGCCGTCGTTCGGCGCCCGCCTGGTGCAGCTCGGCGAGCGGCGCGTGGCCTCGGGTCGCGACTTCGGCGACGACGGGGTGCTCAAGGGCTCCGGCGCGAGCCGCCCGGTGCACCTGGACGAGACCGCGGCGCAGGCGTGGGTGTCCGCGCTGGACGGCGCCGGGTACGTGGTGCGGTCGCTGGAGACCAAGCCGTACACCCGCCGCCCGGCCGCGCCGTTCACGACGTCGACGCTGCAGCAGGAGGCGAGCCGCAAGCTGCGGATGTCGTCCCGGCAGACGATGCGCACCGCGCAGACGCTGTACGAGAACGGCTACATCACCTACATGCGCACCGACTCGCCGACGCTGAGCTCGCAGGCGGTCGACGCCGCGCGCCGGCAGGCGGGCGAGCTCTACGGCGCGGACCACGTGCCCGACTCCGCGCGCGTCTACGCGTCGAAGAGCAAGGGCGCGCAGGAGGCGCACGAGGCGATCCGCCCCGCCGGGGACGACTTCCGCACCCCGGCCCAGGTCGCCCGGGAGCTGTCCGGCGACCAGTTCCGGCTGTACGAGCTCATCTGGAAGCGCACCGTCGCCTCGCAGATGGCCGACGCCCGCGGCTCGACCGCCTCGGTGCGGATCGCCGCGACCGTCCCCGCGCCCGAGCTGCCCGCCGGAAGCACCGCGGCCGACGGCGCGACCGCCGGCGCCCCGACCGACGCGCTGTTCGCCGCGTCCGGCACGGTCATCACGTTCCGCGGCTTCCTCGCCGCGTACGAGGAGGGCCGGGACGTCGACCGGTACGCCTCCGACGCCGAGGGGAAGGCCGCCGAGGGCGCCAAGGAGACCCGGCTGCCGCAGATGGCCGAGGGCGACCCGGTCACGGAGTCCGACCTCACCGCCGACGGCCACCGCACGTCCCCGCCGCCGCGCTACACCGAGGCGAGCCTGGTCAAGGCGCTCGAGGAGCGCGGCATCGGCCGCCCGTCGACCTACGCCGCCACCATCTCGGTGATCCAGGACCGCGGCTACGTGACCAGCCGCGGCCAGGCACTGGTGCCGAGCTGGCTCGCGTTCGCCGTGACCCGGCTGCTGGAGGAGAACTTCGACCGGCTCGTCGACTACGACTTCACCGCCTCCATGGAGGAGGACCTCGACGCCATCGCCGCGGGCCAGAAGGACCGCGTGGACTGGCTCACCCGGTTCTACTTCGGCTCCGAGGCGGCCGAGGGCCCGGACGGCGACGGCCTGCGCGAGCTCGTCGCCAACCTCGGCGAGATCGACGCCCGCGAGGTGAACTCGATCGAGATCGGCGACGGCATCACGCTGCGCGTCGGCCGGTACGGGCCGTACATCGAGGAGTCCGGCGGCGAGCCCGGCCCGGACGGCAACCCGCGCCGCGCGTCGGTGCCGGACGACCTGGCGCCGGACGAACTGACCGCCGAGAAGGCCCGCGAGCTGCTCGAGACCCAGCCCGAGGGCGACCTCGTGCTGGGCACCGACCCGGCCACGGGCACGACGATCGTCGCGAAGAACGGCCGGTACGGCCCGTACGTGACGGAGCTGCTGCCCGAGCCGGAGCTGGACCCGGGCCTGTCGGCGGCGGCCAAGAAGCGCGCGCTGGCGGCGGCCCCGAAGCCGCGCACCGGCTCGCTGCTGAAGTCGCAGTCGCTGCAGACGATCACGCTGGACGAGGCGCTGCAGCTGCTCAGCCTGCCACGCGTCGTGGGCACGGACCCGGAGACGGGCGCCGAGATCACCGCGCAGAACGGCCGCTACGGCCCGTACCTCAAGAAGGGCACGGACTCCCGCACGCTGCCGTCGGAGGAGGCGATCTTCACCACGACGCTGGAGGAGGCGCTCGCCATCTACGCGCAGCCGAAGCGGGGCCGCGGCGCGACCGCGACGCCGCCGCTGCGCGAGCTCGGCGAGGACCCGACGTCCGGCAAGCCGATCGTGGTGAAGGACGGCCGGTTCGGCGCGTACGTGACGGACGGCGAGACCAACCGCACGCTGCCGCGGGACACGACGCCCGAGTCCATCACCCGCGAGCAGGCGGTCGAGCTGCTGGCGGAGAAGCGCGCGTCGGCGCCCAAGAAGAAGCCGGCCGCCAAGAAGGCCGCCGCGCCGCGCAAGAAGGCGGCCGCCAAGAAGTAGGGCTCAGACCTCGAGCACGACCCAGCCGGGCCCCGGGACGTCCACGGACGCGCCGGGGCCTGGCTGCGTCCCGGTCGCGACCGCCGGGTCGGCGTGCGCCGCGACGGTCGCACCCGCGGGCGCGGTCATGCGCCACGGGGCGTCGTCCAGGTTGAGCGCGACCAGCAGCGCCGCGCCGGAGCCGTCGGACGCCCGCGCCTCGTACGCCAGCCGCGTGCTCGTGACCTCGACGACCCGGGTCCGCGCGGTGTGCAGCCACGGGTGCCGGCGGCGCAGCCCGAGCAGCGCGGCGTGCCGGTCGTGCGTGGCCCGTCCGTCCGGCGCGACGTCGGGGCCGGCGAGGTCGTCGGGCGTCGGGGGGTACGGCGGCCGGACCTCGTCGTCGCCGCCCGCCCGGTCCTCCTTGACCCCGCGGTACGCCTGCTCGTCGCCGTAGTAGACCGCGGGGGTGCCGCCGACCGTCGCCAGCACCACGAGGGCCAGGCCCGCGAGCGTCGCGTCGCCGACCCGGCTGGTGATCCGGGTGACGTCGTGGTTGCCGACGAACGTGTACGGCACGAAGTGGTCGAGGAACCCGTCGTGCCGGCCGAGCGTCCACACCAGCTCGTGGAAGTTGCGCTCCGCGATCGAGGACCAGGTGGCCTTCCACAGCTCGTACTGGGTGACCGCGTCCAGCCCCGACTCCGCGACGAACGCCGGGTAGTCGCCGTGGATCACCTCGCCGAGCAGGTAGGCGTCCGGGTGCGCGGCCCGGACCCGCTCGGTCACGCGCGCCCAGAACGCCGTCGGCACCGCGTACGCCGCGTCGAGCCGCCAGCCGTCCGCGCCGGCGTCCAGCCAGTGCGTCATCACGTCCGCGACCAGGTCGACGACCCGGGGCTCGTCGTGGTTCAGGGTCACCAGGGAGCGGTGGCCCTCGAAGCAGTCCCAGTCCGGCCCGTCGTCCGTCCAGCGGATCCGGAACAGGTCCGCCTCGGGGGAGCCCGGGCCGCCGGCCAGCGCGGCGCGGAACAGCGGGTGCCGGTCGCCGACGTGGTTGAAGACGCCGTCCAGCAGCACCCGGACGCCGCGGTCCCGGGCCGCCGCGAGCAGGGCGTCCAGGTCCGTGCGGTCGCCCAGCCGGGGGTCGACCCGGTAGTGGTCGACGGTGTCGTACCCGTGCGTGCTCGACGCGAACACCGGGCCGAGCGCCAGGCCGTTCAGGCCGAGGTCGACCAGGTAGTCCAGCCACCGCTCGACGTGGCCGAGCCGGTGCGTCACCGGGGTCGCGTCGTCCGCCGCCGGCTCGGCGCCCGTGAACCCCAGCGGGTACACGTGCCACCACATCGCGTGCTGCACCCACGGTGCGGCCATACGGCGTCCTCCCTCGTCAGCGGCTCCCTGCGACCCTCGCAGGTCGGCGGTCGCCTGTCACCCGGGGGCACGTGCGGGGGGCGCGTCCGCGCGGCGGACGTGCCCCCCGGGCCACCAGGTCAGTGCGCGCGGTGCGGCACCGGCTCCGGCAGCCCCGCCTCCGCCCGGACCCGGCGCGAGAAGCCCTCGATCGACCGCAGCGCGTCCACCAGGTCCGGCACCCGGACGGTGAACGGCATCGCGTGGATCGTCTCGCCCTCGGCGGTCGCCGCCTCGGCCACCCGGGTCAGGTCCTCGACGTCGTCCGGCGCGAGGCCGACCTCGGTGAGCGTGTTCGGCAACCCGACCCGGGTGGTGAACTCCACGAAGTCCCGGATCTCATCGACCGGTGCGCCCTCCAGCACCAGCTGGGTCACCGAGCCGATGTTCACCTTCTGCCCGTGGGTCAGCCCGTGCGTCTGCGGCGCGGCCGTGAGGCCGTTGTGGATCGCGTGCGCGGCCGCGAGCCCGCCGGACTCGAAGCCCAGCCCGGACAGCAGGGTGTTGGCCTCGACCACCTTCTCCACCGAGGGCGTCACCAGGTGGTCGCGCACCGCGTCGATCGCCGGCAGCGCGTGCTCCCAGAGGATGTCCCAGGACAGCCGCGCCAGCGCGGTGCCGGTCGCGGTCGGCAGCCCGCCGGCCATCGTCGTCCCGTCGCCGCGCGCGACCGCCCGGGCCTCGATCCAGGTCGCCAGCGCGTCGCCGACGCCCGCCACGAGGAACTTCACCGGGGCGTTCGCGACCAGCCGGGTGTCCACCAGCACCAGGTCCGGGTTGTGCGGGAAGAACCGGTACTCCTCGAACCCGCCCTCGTCGTCGTAGATGACCGACAGCGCCGAGCACGGGGCGTCGGTCGAGGCGACGGTCGGCACCGACACCCAGCGGCTCCCGGCGAGGTGGCCGGCGGCCTTGACCGCGTCGATGGTGGAGCCGCCGCCGACGCCGACGACGACGTCCGCGCCGAGCTCCTTCGCGCGGTCGGCGATCGCCTCGACCGCCTGGGCCGTGGCGTAGACGCCGAAGCCGTCGCGCGTCAGCGGCAGCCCGGCGGCGTCGAAGGACCGGGCCACGGCGTCCCCGACGAACGACCACACCGTGTCGTCGGCGACGACGAGCGGTGTGTGGCCGATCGGGGTGACCAGCTCCCCGAGGCGCTCGATCGCACCCGGCCCCTGGGCGTACCGGGCCGGGCTGATGAGGGTGCGGACGGGCGGGTGCTCCTGGGTCGCGGACACGGCTCCTCCTCCTGGGGTCGCGTCGGCGCCGGGCCCGTCGGGCACGGTCCTCGCGGCCGCCGACGCCTCCACCGTACGGACGGTGCCGCCATCCGTCATCGCGGACCTTGGTCCCACGGCGCGGGGCCGGACCGCCCTCGTGCCGGGTCGCGGCCCGTGCCACTAGGGTCGCGGCATGGCACTCACCGAGGACCCGCGCACCGCACCGTCGATCCGCTGGGGCATCCTCGGCGCAGGGGGCATCGCCGCCGCCTTCGCCGACGCCGTCCGGAGCAGCACCCGCGCCCAGCTCGTCGCCGTCGGCTCGCGGGACCGCACCCGGTCCGAGCGGTTCGCGACCGCCCACGGCATCCCGACGACGCACGTCGGCTACCGGGACCTCGTCGAGGACCCGCAGGTCGACGCGGTCTACGTCGCCACCCCGCACTCCGAGCACCGGGAGCACGCGCTGCTCGCGATCGCCGCCGGCAAGCACGTGCTGGTCGAGAAGGCGTTCACCCGCAACGCCGGCGAGGCCGAGGAGGTGTTCGCCGCCGCCCGCGCCGCCGGGGTGTTCGTCATGGAGGCGATGTGGACGCGGTTCCTGCCGCACGTCGCGGCCGTGCACCAGGTCATCGACTCGGGCGAGATCGGCGAGATCGTCGCCGTGCACGCCGACCACGGCCAGTACTTCCCGTTCGACCCGAGCCACCGGCTGTACGACCCGGCGCTGGCGGGCGGCGCGCTGCTGGACCTCGGCGTGTACCCGGTGGCGTTCGCGCAGGACTTCCTCGGCGTGCCGACCCAGGTCCGCGCGGTCGGTGCGCTGACCGAGACCGGCGTCGACGGCCAGCTCGCGATCGTGCTCAGCTACGGCGACCGGACCCAGGCCGCGCTCACCACGACGCTGTGGGCGAAGACCCCCACGACGGCGGCGATCAGCGGCACCGAGGGCAGCATCACCATCGAGGGCTCGTTCTACGCGCCGACGTCGTTCCGGGTCACCCGCCGCGACGGGCGGACGTGGACGTTCGACCAGCCGGTCGCGCACGGCCTGCAGTACGAGGCCGCCGAGGTCGCCCGCCGGGTCGCCGAGGGCGCGACCGAGAGCCCCCGCATGACCTGGGCCGACACGCTCGGCGTGCTGCGCACCATGGACGAGGTCCGGGCCCAGGTCGGGGTCGTCTACCCCGGCGAGTGACCGACGGCACCCCGGTGCGCGGCCCGCGCGCGCCGGGGTCGTCGGCGGGGTGTGGGCGGGGGTGGATACCCTGGCGAGCGTGACGCTGCCCCACCCGCCGACGCCCGCGCCCTCGCCGGCGGCCCCCGGCGGCCTGTTCGTGTCCTTCGAGGGCGGCGACGGCGCCGGCAAGTCCACCCAGTCCCGGCTGCTCGGCGACTGGCTGACCGGGCTGGGCCGCACGGTGGTCCTCACCCGCGAGCCCGGCGGCACGGAGCTCGGCCGGGTGCTGCGCCGCGAGGTGCTGCACGGCGGGCACGTCGACCCGCGCACCGAGGCCCTGCTGTACGCCGCCGACCGCGCGCACCACGTCGCGTCCCTGGTCCGCCCCGCGCTCGCGGCCGGGTCCGTCGTGGTCACCGACCGCTACCTCGACTCCTCCGTGGCCTACCAGGGCTCCGGGCGGGACCTGGGCGCGCAGGAGGTCGAGGACCTGTCGCTGTGGGCCACCGGGGGCCTGCTGCCGGCCCTCACCGTGCTGCTCGACCTCGACCCCGCCGCCGGCCTCGGCCGGCTGTCCGCGCGCGCCGACCAGCCGGACCGGCTGGAGAGCGCGGGCGACGACTTCCACCGCCGCACCCGGGAGGCGTTCCTCGCCCGGGCCGCCGCCGACCCCGGGCGCTGGCTGGTGCTGGACGCCGCCCGGCCGGTCGACGAGATCGCGGCCGACGTGCGGGCGCGGGTGGGGGCACTGCTCGAGCACGCCGCGGGCGGCGCGCGATGAGGACCGTGTGGGACGACGTCGTCGGCCAGGAGCCGGCGGTCGCGACGCTCCGGGAGGCCGTGGCCGACCCGTCGAAGATGACGCACGCCTGGCTGCTCACCGGGCCGCCCGGGTCCGGCCGGTCCAACGCGGCGCGCGCGTTCGCCGCGGCGCTCCAGGACCCGTCCGGCGACCCGCGCAGCCCCGGGTGCGCCACCGTGCTCGCCGGCACGCACCCCGACGTCACGTTCGTGTCGACCGAGGGCGTCGTGATCCGCGTCGACACCGTCCGGCCGCTGGTCGAGCTGGCGCAGCGCGCGCCCTCCCAGGGCCGGTGGCGGGTCATCGTGGTGGAGGACGCCGACCGGCTCAACGAGACCTCGGGCAACGTGCTGCTCAAGGCCATCGAGGAGCCGCCGCCGCGCACCGTGTGGCTGCTGTGCGCCCCCAGCCCGCAGGACGTCCTCGTCACGCTGCGGTCGCGCAGCCGCTCGGTCGCGCTGCGGGTGCCGCCGGTCGAGGCGGTCGCGGACCTGCTGGTGCGCCGGGACGGCATCGAGCCGGGCGTGGCCCTGGTCGCGGCGCGCGCGGCGCAGTCGCACGTCGGCGTGGCCCGCCGGCTCGCCCGGGACCCCGAGGCCCGCGCGCGCCGGTCCGCCGTGCTGCGGATCGCGCCGCGGCTGCGCGGCGTCGGGGACGCCGTCCTCGCCGCGGCGGAGCTCGTCGAGACCGCCCAGGCGGACGCCAGGGCGGCGACCGAGGAGCGGGACGCCGCCGAGCGCCAGGCGCTGCTGCACTCGCTCGGCGCCGAGGGGCTCACGGTGATCCCGCCGGCGCTGCGCGGCCAGGTCAAGCAGCTGGAGGACGAGCAGAAGCGCCGCGCGACCCGCGCCCAGCGCGACGTGCTCGACCGCGCGATGGTCGACCTGCTGTCGTTCTACCGGGACGTGCTGGTGCTGCAGCTCGGCGCCGAGGTGCACCTGGTGAATGCCGAGCACGAGGAGGCGGCGCGGGCCGTCGCGGAGTCCTCGACGCCCGAGCAGACGGTCCGCCGGATGGACGCGGTGGGGGAGGCGCGCACCCGGCTCGAGGGCAACGTGGCGCCGCTGCTGGCGGTCGAGGCCATGCTCATCGCGCTGCGCCCGCAGGCTTGAGCCGCGGGGCCGGGAGCGGCCGTTACCGTTGTCCGGTGACTCCCGCCCCGAGAGCCCTCAGCCGACCCGTGCCCTCGACCCGCCGCCGCGGTCTCGTGCGCGCCGCCGCCCTGGCCGCCGTCGCCGCCCTCGCCCTGGCGGGCTGCACCGCCCCGCGCGAGCAGACCGAGGTGACGACCGCGCCGACCGCCGCCGACGTCCGGGGCCTCGACGCGATCTACGCCCAGGAGCTCGACTGGCAGGCGTGCGGCGACCTCGAGTGCGCCACGCTCGTCGTCCCGCTCGACTACGCCGAGCCCGACGGCGACACGATCGAGGTCGCCGTCAGCCGGCACCGGGCGACGGCCGACCGGCTGGGGTCGCTGCTCCTCAACCCCGGCGGGCCGGGGTCGTCCGGCATCGACGCCCTGTCCTCGATCGCCCTGCCGCGGTTCGGCACCGAGGTCGTCGAGCGCTACGACCTGGTCGGCTTCGACCCGCGCGGCGTCGCGGCGTCCACCCCCGTGACCTGCGTGGACGGCCCGGCGATGGACGAGATCGTGTCGACCGACTTCGACTTCACCACCGACGCGGGCATCCAGTCCGCCGAGGACGCCTACGGCGCGTTCGGCGCCGCGTGCCTGCAGAACACCGGACCGGTGCTGGAGCACGTGGACACGGTCTCCGCCGCCAAGGACATGGACGTGCTGCGCGCCGTGCTCGGCGACGACACGCTGAACTACGTCGGCTACTCGTACGGCACCCAGCTCGGCGCCACGTACGCGGCGCTGTTCCCGCAGCAGGTGGGTCGCCTGGTGCTCGACGGGGCGCTCGACCCCACGCTGTCCTCCCAGGAGCTCTCCGAGGGCCAGGCGCAGGGCTTCGAGAACGCGCTGCGCGCCTACGTCGCGGACTGCCAGGCCGGCGCCGACTGCCCGCTCACCGGCTCCGTGGACGACGGGCTCGCCCAGGTGCGCTCCGTGCTCGACCGGGCCCGGAAGTCGCCGCTGCCGACCGGCACCTCGCGGCCGCTGACCGGCACGCTCGCGTTCAGCGGCATCGCGCTGCCGCTCTACGACGAGGGCTCCTGGAGCTACCTCACAATGGGCCTGGACGCGGCGCTGTCCGGCGACGGCTCGGTCCTGCTCCAGCTCGCCGACCTGTACTACGACCGGAACGCCGACGGCACGTACGCCTCGAACTCCACGTCCGCGTTCTGGGCCATCGGCTGCGCCGACGACCGCGGCACCACCGACGTCGCCGAGATGCGTGCCCAGGCCGCCGCCATCGAGGAGGTCGCGCCGACCGTCGGGTACTTCTTCGGCTACGGCGGCGTGATCTGCGCGCAGTGGCCGGTGCGCGAGGCCGGCGGCCTGGACGACTACTCCGCGACCGGTGCCGCGCCGATCGTCGTCGTCGGCACCACCAACGACCCGGCGACCCCGTACGCCTGGGCCGAGAGCCTCGCCGACACCCTCGACTCCGGGCACCTGCTCACCTACGAGGGGGAGGGCCACACCGCGTACGGCCGGTCGAACGCCTGCATCGCGGACGCCGTCGACGCCTACCTGGTCGACGGGACCGTGCCCGCGGACGGCACCCGCTGCTGAGCCCCGGCGGGCCCGTCCGGCCGGGCGCAGCGGCGGGGTGACGAGGCTCGCTTTGGTCGAGGCGCCGTCCGCCAGGTACAGTGTCCGTGCTCGTCCGCCGGATCGGTGGGCGCGCGCCGCCTTAGCTCAGTCGGCAGAGCGTCTCACTCGTAATGAGAAGGTCAAGAGTTCGATTCTCTTAGGCGGCTCAGCTGGAGGCCCGGGATTCCTCGTGGAGCCCGGGCCTCCTGCAGCAGTCCGGACGGCACCCCACCCGGTGCCGTCGCCCCC
>NZ_JAANNB010000129.1 GCF_011603975.1 Cellulomonas sp. IC4_254
CCCCTCCCGGGGGCCCGACGTCCGCCGACCCCACGACCCCCGGCGCCGACGACGCCCCGGCGGTGCCCGTCCGCGGCGCGCGCGGGCGCGTCGTCGCCTGGTCGCTGTGGGACTGGGGTTCCGCGGCGTTCAACGCGGTCATCACGACGTTCGTGTTCACGCGCTGGCTGACCAGCGACGCGTTCGTCGACCCGGCCGTGGTCGCGGAGGGCGGCGCCGCCCTGGACGCCGCGCTCGCCCGGCACTCGACGTGGCTCGGCTGGGGCCTGACCGCGGCGGGGGTGCTGATCGCGCTGCTCGCCCCGCTGACCGGCACCCGCGCGGACGGCTCGGGCCGGCGGCGGCGCAACCTCGCGGTCCAGACGGCCGTGACGGTGGCGCTGTGCGCGGCGATGGCCCTGGTGCGCCCCGACCCGGACTCCCTGACCGCGAACCTGCTGCTCGGCATCGCGCTGCTCGCGGCCGGCAACCTCACGTTCGAGCTGGCGAGCGTGCACTACAACGCCCTGCTCCCCCGGGTCGCGACGCCCGCGACGCTGGGCCGGGTCAGCGGGCTCGGCTGGGGCGCCGGCTACCTGGGCGGCATCGTGCTCCTGCTCCTGCTGTTCGTCGGCTTCATCAACCCGGAGGTCGGCTGGTTCGGGGTGACCGGCGAGGACGGCACCAACATCCGGGTCGCGGTGCTGGTGTCGGCGCTGTGGTTCGGCGCGTTCGCGGTCCCGGTGCTGGTCGCGGTGCCGGACGACCCCGCGGAGGCCGCGAGCGCCCGGCGCCGGCCGGGCGTCGCCGAGTCGTACCGCCGGATCGTCGCGGACGTGCGCGACCTGTGGCGGACGTCGCGGAGCACGGTGTGGTTCCTGCTGGCCAGCGCCGTGTACCGCGACGGGCTCGCGGGCGTGTTCACGTTCGGCGCCGTCATCGCGTCGGGGACCTTCGGGTTCTCGGCGAGCGAGGTCGTGGTCTTCGCGATCGCCGCCAACGTGGTCGCGGGGGTCGCGACGCTGGCGGCGGGTGCGCTCGACGACCGCGTCGGCCCGCGGGTGCTCATCGTGGTGTCGCTGGTCGGGCTGGTGGTCGCGGGGGTCGCGACGTTCGCCCTGGCCGGCGCGGGCACGTCGGCGTTCTGGGTCTGCGGGCTGCTGCTGTGCGTGTTCGTCGGCCCGGCGCAGTCGGCGAGCCGGTCGCTGCTGACCCGCGTCGCTCCGCCGGGGCGGGAGAGCCAGATCTTCGGCCTCTACGCGACCACCGGGCGGGCGGCGAGCTTTCTCGCGCCGTTCGCGTTCTCGACCGCGGTGGCCGTCGCCGGGTCGCAGCGGTGGGGCATCCTGGGCATCGTGCTCGTGATCGCGATCGGCCTGGTCGCCCTGCTGCCGCTGCGGCTGCCCGCGGCCCGGCCCGGCGCGCGGACCGCCGACGGCGCGGGGCGCCCGTGACCGGCTGGGGGCCGGACCCGCTCGGGCCCGGCTGGGAGCAGCGGACGCTCGCGCTCTCGGCGGCCGACCCCGACCTGGTGGCGACCGTCGTCCGCCGGACCCCGGAGCCCGGATCAGCCCCCGGCGGCAGCGCCGTGCTGCACGTGCACGGGTTCAACGACTACTTCTTCCAGACCCACCTGGCGGACGCGTTCGCCGCGGCGGGCCACACGTTCTACGCCCTCGACCTGCGCCGGTGCGGCCGGTCGTGGCGCGAGGGCCAGGTCCCGCACTACGTCGACGACCTCGCCGAGTACCGCGCCGACCTCGGCCTGGCCGCCAGGCTGGTCCGCGAGGAGCTCGGCCACGACCGGCTGACCGTGCACGGCCACTCGACGGGCGGCCTGACCGCGGCGCTGTGGGCGGCCAGCCCGGGCGGCCGCGCGGCGGTGGACGCGCTGGTGCTGAACAGCCCGTGGTTCGACCTGAACTCGCGCTGGTTCCACCGGGTCGTGTCGACCTGGGTGCTGGACAGCCTGGCGCCGGTGGACCGGATGCGGGTGCTCGCCGACGGGCCGTCGGCGTACTCGTGGCACCTGCACGCCGACAACGGCGGGCGGTGGGAGTACGACCGGACGCTCAAGCCGGCCGAGGGGTTCCCGGTGCGCGCCGGCTGGCTGCGTGCGGTGCGCCGCGGCCAGGCGCGGCTGGCCCGGGGCCTGGGGATCGACGCCCCGGTCCTGGTCGCGACCGCGGCCGGGTCGGGGCCCAACTCCCGGGCCAACCCGCTGCTCGACGCCCAGGACACCGTGCTCGACGTGCGGCAGATCTGGTCGCGCGCGCCGCGGCTGGGCGACGACGTGACGCTCGTGACGGTGCCCGGTGGGATCCACGACCTCGCGCTGTCGGCTGACGAGCCGCGAGCCGAGTACCTGCGGACGGTGACGGAGTTCCTCGCCCGCGTGCAGGGCGACCGCGCGGCCTGACGCCGCGCCGGTGCCGAGCCGGGCGACGGCCCGCCGTCGGGCTCAGCCGGGCCCAGCCGGGCTCAGCCGGGCAGGCCCGCCGCGTCGACCAGCGTCGCGGCCGCCGCGCGCGCCTGGACCGCCGCCTCGGGCGTCCCGGCGATCGCCGCGGTGGTCTGCGCGCCCTCGGCGAGGATCGCGAGCTGCGCCGCGAGCGCGGGCGGGCCGCCGGCGTCGGCGACCAGCCCGGCCACGTAGTCCTGGAACGCCGCCTTGTGGGCGCGCACGATCGCCGCGACCTCGGGCGAGCACCCGCCGAGCTCGCCGAACGAGTTGATGAAGATGCAGCCGTGGAAGTCGGTCTGGCCGAACCACGCGGCCAGGTGGTCGTACACCGCGAGCAGCCGCTCACGCGGGCTCGTCGCGGCGTCCACCGCGGCGCGCACGCCGGTCTCCCACTGCGCGCTGCGCCGGCGCAGCACCTCCGCGACGATCGCGTCCTTGGCGCCGAACAGCGCGTACAGCCGCTTCATCGGCACGCCGGCCGCGGTGCGCAGCTCGTCCATGCCGACCGCCTGGATCCCCCGCTCGTAGTAGAGCCGGTCCGCCGCGTCGAGCACCCGCTCGCGCAGCTCGTCGTCGAGCGGCCGTCCCGCCGTCCGCACCTGGCTCATCCGCGTCCACCTCCGAGGGGGTTGCGTCGAAAACGCTCGTTCTCTAGTGTAGGCGACATCGCGGAGAACGCCCGTTCTCCACCGTCAGGGAGAAGGCGCACCATGCCGTTCGTCACCGTGGGCACCGAGAACACCACGTCGATCGACCTCTACTACGAGGACCACGGGACCGGGCAGCCCGTCGTCCTGATCCACGGCTACCCGCTCGACGGGCACTCGTGGGAGAAGCAGTCCGCCGCCCTGCTCGACGCCGGCTACCGCGTCATCACGTACGACCGCCGCGGCTTCGGGCAGTCCAGCCAGCCGACCACCGGGTACGACTACGACACGTTCGCCGCCGACCTCAAGACCGTGCTCGACACCCTCGACCTGCGGGACGCGGTCCTGGTCGGGTTCTCCATGGGCACCGGCGAGGTCGGCCGCTACCTCGGCACCTACGGCTCCGAGCGCGTGGCGAAGGCCGTGTTCCTGGCGTCGCTCGAGCCGTTCCTGCTGCGCACGGACGACAACCCGACGGGCGTCCCGGGCGAGGTGTTCGACGGGATCGTCGAGGCGGTGACCGCCGACCGGTACGCGTACTTCACCAGCTTCTACGCCGACTTCTACAACACGGACGAGAACCTGGGGTCGCGGCTGTCGGAGGAGGCGCTCCGGCACTCCTGGGACGTCGCCGCCGGGTCGTCCTGGTTCGCGTCCAGCGCGGTCGTGCCCGCCTGGCTGACCGACTTCCGGGGCGACCTGCCGAAGATCGACGTGCCGACGCTGATCGTGCACGGCACCGCGGACCGGATCCTGCCGATCGACGCCACCGGCCGGCCGTTCCACGCGGCGGTGCCGCAGGCCAAGTACGTCGAGATCGAGGGCGCCCCGCACGGGATGCTCTGGACGCACGCCGCCGAGGTGACCGAGGTCCTGCTCGACTTCCTCCAGCGCTGACCGCACGCCGCCGAGCGCCGGGCGGGGCCCTGTCGGCCCCGTCCGGCATGCTGGTGGGGTGCAGCACCCGAGCCGTCCCGACCGCGCCGGCGCCCACCCGGCGCCCGTCCGCGGCACCGGCGACGCGCTGACCGGGGAGCACGTCCCCGACGGCCCGCTCGACGTGCGGCTCACGCTGATGCTGGTCCGCCGCGGCGGCCTGGACCCCGCGCTCCGCATCGAGCGGGACGGCAGCGTCTGGCACGCGCTGCGCACCGCCGACGGACCCGCCACCCTGCACCTGCGGCCGGGGCCGGGCCGGGTCGCGGCGGCCGCGTGGGGCCCCGGCGCCGCCCGCGCGCTCGCCGGGCTGCCCGACCTGCTCGGCGCCCGCGACGACCCCCGCACGTTCGACCCCGTCGGCCACCTCGCGCTCGCCGCGGCGCACCACCGGCTCCGGGGCCTGCGCATCCCCCGCACGGCCGACGTGCTCGGCGCGCTGGTGCCGGCGGTGCTCGAGCAGCGCGTGGTCACGGTGGACGCGCACCACGCCTGGCGCTGGCTGCTGCTGCGGCACGGCGAGGTCCCGCCCGGGCCGGCGCCCGCGGGGATGCGGGTCCCGCCGGACGCGCTCGGCTGGCGCCGGGTCCCGGTGTGGGACTGGCGGCGGGCCGGGGTGGACGACCAGCGGTCCTCGACGATCCTGCGGGCCGCCGCGGTCGCCCGCCGGCTCCAGGAGGTGCTCGACGTCGCCCCGGACGCGCCGGGCGCCGCGGCGGAGGTGCGCCGCCGGCTGGCGACCGTTCCCGGGATCGGCGTGTGGACCGTCGCCGAGACCACCCGGCGCGCGCTCGGCGACCCGGACGCGGTGTCGGTGGGCGACCTGCACCTGCCCCGGCTCGTCGGGACGGCGATCGCGGGGCGGCGGGTCGAGCAGGAGGAGGTGCTCGACGTGCTCGCGCCCTGGGCGCCGCACCGCGGGCGCGTGGTGCGGCTGCTGGAGCTCACCGACCGGTCGCGGGCGCCGCGCACCCGGCCGCGCCCCCCGCGCGCGGTCCGGCCGGCCTGAGCCCGCGACACCTGCGTCCAAGGCGGGCGCCCGGAATACCGCGGGCCCCGCGACCGCTGCACAATGATCCCGTCCCACCGCTGCACCCCGAGGGAGTCCCGTGAACCAGCCCCGCATGAACGTCGAGTCGTTCAACCTCGACCACCGGACGGTCGCCGCGCCGTACATCCGGCTGGCCGACAAGAAGGTGCTCCCGGCGGGCGACGTGATCAGCAAGTACGACATCCGGTTCACGCAGCCGAACACGGCGCACCTGGAGATGCCGGTCGTGCACTCGCTGGAGCACCTGTTCGCCGAGCACTCCCGCAACCACAGCGACCGGGTGATCGACTTCTCCCCCATGGGCTGCCAGACGGGCTTCTACCTGATCCTGCAGGGCGAGTGGGCCGACGAGGAGGTCCAGGGCCTGGTCGCCGAGACGCTCGAGGACATCACCCGGGCCGGCGAGGTCCCCGCGGCCAACGAGGTGCAGTGCGGCTGGGGCGCCAACCACACCCTGGAGGGGGCGCAGGGCGCCGCGCGGGACTTCCTCGCGCAGCGCGCCGGCTGGAGCCAGGTGACCGCGTGAGCGCCCCCCGCTCGCTCGCGGGCGTCGACGTCGTCGTCTCGGTCGCGATGCCGGACGAGGCCGCGCCGTTCCTGGCGCGCGCCGACGCCGCGGGCGAGCCGGCGACGGTGGGCGGCGCCGAGCACCACGTGCTCACCGTCGGCGGCCGCGACGTGCTGCTGGTCCGCTCCGGCATCGGCCTGGCGAACGCCGCGTCGGCCGCCTCGGCGGCGCTGGTGCTGGTCGCGGCGGCCCGTGGCGGCACGGCCCCGGCGGCGCTGATCAGCGCCGGCAGCGCGGGTGGCGTCCAGGCGGGCGTGCACGTCGGCGACGTGGTCGTCGGCTCGGAGCACGTGTACACGAACGCCGACGCCCGGGCGTTCGGCTACGCCCTCGGCCAGGTGCCGGGCATGCCCGCGACCTACCACGGCGACCCCGCGCTGCGCGGTGCGGCCCTCGGTGCCGACGCCGGCGACCTCACGGTCCGCGCCGGGCTGATGCTGTCGAGCGACGCCTTCGTGGACGCCAGCCTGGTCGGCCCGGTGCGCGAGCAGTTCCCCGGCGGCCTGTCCACCGACATGGAGACCACCGCGCTCGCGCAGGTGGCGCACGTCTACGGCGTGCCGTTCCTGGCCGTGCGCGGGATCTCCGACCTGTGCGGGCCCGCGGGCGCCGACGACTTCCTGACGCACGTGGACGACGCCGCGGACCGCTCGGCGGCCGTGGTGCTGGCGATGCTCGCCCGGGTGGGCGCACCCGCCTGACGCCGTCCGGTGCCGGACGACGACGACCGGCGCGCCGGGGACTCGAGGATCCGCCTCAGCCCCCGGCGCGCCGGCCGCCCTCGTCGGCGGGCCCGCGGTCGCCCGCGCGACGACCGGCCGCCGCGGGACCGCCCACGACGCCGCGCCGTTCGCCGGCCCCGCGCCGCGCCACCGCGCCCCGCCGCGCGCCGCCGCGGCCCGGGCGGTCGGCGCCGAGCTTGGCGTCGTACATCACCTGGTCGGCGTCGTGCAGCAGCTTCTCGGTGGTGTGCGCCCGGTCCGCCACCGCGGCGCCGACGCTGGCGCTGACCCGCGCCCACGCCCCGCCGACCGGCACGGACACCTGGCCCATCTCCTGCACGGCGGCCACGGCGCGCCGCACGGCGGCGGGCGTCCCGGTGACCAGCACGGCGAACTCGTCGCCGCCGAGCCGCGCCACGGCGCCCGACGGCGGCACGAGCTCGCGCAGCCGGTCGGCCACCGCCACCAGCACCCGGTCCCCCACCGCGTGCCCGAAGCTGTCGTTCACGGCCTTGAAGTCGTCCAGGTCGACGTACATCACCGCGACGCCGCGGCGCCCGTCGACCCGTCCGGCCAGCGCCTCGTCCACCAGCCGGTGGAAGTGCGACCGGTTGACCAGCCCGGTGAGGGCGTCGTGGTCGACCATGTGCGCGAGGCGCTCCTCGAGCGTCTTCTCCTGCGTCACGTCGACCAGCACGCCGTGCAGCCGCGGCCGGCCGTCGCTGTCCCGGCGGAGCACCGCGTCGTCGCGCACCCAGACGTCGTAGCCCTCGCGGTGCCGCAGCCGGTAGGTGATCGACGGCAGCTGCCCGCCCTCGCCGAGCCCCTCGCGCACCGCCTCCTCGTGGGTGCGCATCGCCCGGTCGGACGGGTGGATGGCGCGGGACCACTCCCCCGCGTCGTCCAGCCACTCCTGCGGCGAGCGGCCGAGCATCCACTCCAGGCGCGGGCTGACGTACTCGAACCGGCCCTCGGGCCCCGGCTCGGCGATGTAGACGACCGCCGGGACGTGCTCCACCAGCAGCCGGTAGTGCAGCTCGGCCGCGGCGAGCTCGTCGGCCAGGCGCTTGCGCTCGGTGATGTCCTGGACCATGCCGATGGCGTAGTCCGGCCGCCCGTCCGCGTCCCGCACCAACGAGACGGTCAGGTCCACCCACAGCGTGGTGCCGTCCTTGCGGACGAACCGCTTCTGCATCGCGAAGCCGTCGGACCCCTCGCCGTCGACCATCGCGCGGAACAGCCGGTCGTTCTCGGCCTGGTCCTCCGGGACGGTGTAGTCCGCGAACGGCATCGCCGCGAACTCCTCGGTCGAGTAGCCGAGCAGCTGGCGCAGGGTGTCGTTGGTGAGCGGGGTGCGGCCGTCGAGCTGCACCAGGCCGATGCCGACCGGCGCCGCCTCGATGAGCGTCTCCAGCTGGCGCAGCCGGTGGGACTGCCGCGCGAGCAGCGCCGGCAGGTCCTCCGGCGCGGGCGCGGCGCCCGACTCGGCGGGGCGCCGGCGGCGCGGCAGGCCCGGGACCCGGCCGGCGCCCTCCGCCGCGGACGCGGGCGACCGGGGCGTGAGGCCGTCGAGGGGGAAGGTGCCGTCCCGGGTCAGCGCCGCCAGGGCCCCGCGCAGCACCCGGGCGCCCTCGGCGGCCTCCCACTCCTGCGACCCTGCGCCGTCCACGTCCCGATCCCTCGCTGTTGCACGCGCCGCCCCGGCGAGCATGCCGGGGACCTGCACGTGTCATCGGCGTCCTCGCAGGTCATCTGAGGCGCCGACCGGGTGGACCGCGGTGGCGGGCGGGTGACTTCTCAGACCTCCGAGGAGCCGAGGTCCGGGCCGGCCGCGAACGTCACGCGCGCCGCGGCGGCACCGTGCAGCTCGAGGACCACGACCTCGTTGCCCTCGGCGCGCAGCAGCGGCCCGGGCACGTAGAGGGTCGCGGTCGGGCCCGCGCTCCAGTACCGCCCCAGCAGGGCACCGTTGACCCAGACCAGCCCCTTGCCCCAGCCGTCGGTGCGCAGGAAGTGGTCGGCGCCCGCGACGGTGTCGAACGTGCCGTGCAGGAACGCCGGGCCGGCGACCGGGGACCCGGCGTCGACGCCGGGCGCCGCGTCCAGCAGGGCGGCGAGCGCCGGATCGACGCCGTCCAGGCGCAGCGGCGTCACGGACCAGTCCGTCAGCTCGCGGGTCGCGGTGCGCGCGGGCCCGATCAGGCCCTTCGGCTCGCCGATCCGGGGCCCGTAGTTCACCCGGCCCTGGTCCTCGACCAGCAGCGTGAGCGCGCCGCCGCGGGCGGGCAGCGCGAGCGTGCGGCCGTGCTCGGTCCGGCTCAGCACGCCGACCGGCTCGCCGTCCAGCGCCACGACCGCCCGGTCGCGCACCTCGGCCAGCGTGAGCACCCGGTCCTCGGCGGTCACCCGGGTGCGGTACAGCGTGAACCCGGTCCAGTGGCCGAGCTCGTCGGTGGTCGGCAGGTGGTCCGCGTCCACCGCCTCGCCGAGCACGGGCAGCGCGGCCGCGAACGGCACCCGGCGGTCCAGGTCGACGGTGAGCTCCGGCGCGGCGGCGCGCGCGGCCGGCACCTCGTCCGGCACCGGGGCGTGCCGGGCGATGACCTCGCGCATCGCCCAGTACTTCGCGGTCGGCGTGCCGTCCTCCGCCAGCGGGGCGTCGTAGTCGTAGGAGGTCGTGATGGGCAGGTACGTGCCCTTGTCGTTGGCCCCGTTGGTGAAGCCGGCGTTCGTGCCGCCGTGGAACATGTAGAGGTTCACCGACGCGCCCGCCGCGAGCAGGTCGTCGAGGTCCTGGGCGTTCGCCTCCGCCGGGGCGACGTGGTGGTGCAGGCCCCAGGAGTCGAACCAGCCGTTCCAGAACTCCATGCACATCAGCGGGCCGGTCGGCTGGTGCCGGCGCAGCAGCGCCAGGCGCTCGGTGGAGCGCGACCCGAAGGTCGCGGTCCGGTGCAGCTCGGGCACGCTGCCGCGGGACTGCATCGCGTCGTCGGCCTGGTCGCAGCTGAGCAGCGGCACCTCGATGCCCCGCTCCCGGGTGAGCTTGATCAGCGCCCGCAGGTACTCGGCGTCGTCGCCGTATGCGCCGTACTCGTTCTCCACCTGCACGGCGATCACCGAGCCGCCGCGGGTGACCTGGCGCTCGGCGACCAGCGGCAGCAGGTGGTCGTAGTACTCCTCGATGGCGGCGAGGTAGCGCGGCTCGTGCCGGCGCACGCCGACCTCGGGGTCCGCCAGCAGCCAGGCCGGCAGGCCGCCGTTGTCCCACTCGGCGCAGATGTACGGGCCCGGCCGCACGATCGCGTGCAGCCCCTCGGCCGCCACCAGGTCCAGGAACCGGCCCAGGTCGCGCGACCCGTCGAGGTCGAACCGGCCGCGCTCGGGGGCGTGGAAGTTCCAGGCGACGTAGGTCTCGATGGTGTTGAGGCCCATGAGCCGCGCCTTGCGGATCCGGTCGGCCCACAGGTCGGGGTGCACCCGGAAGTAGTGCAGGGCACCGGAGATCACCTGGTGCGGGCGGCCGTCGAGGAGGAAGTCGGTCGCGCCGATCTCGAACGTGGGCATGGCGGGGTGCTGCTCCCGGGTCTCGGTGTCGGGGCCGGTGCTGCTCCAGCCCGGCGGGTGCCGGCCGGCGGCGGGGTGCGCCGCCGGCCGGCCGGCGTCACTTCGCGGTGAAGCCCTGCTCGTTGCCGTAGGCCACGGACTGCTCCTGCCAGTCCGCGAGGCCCTCGGTGAGCGTGGTGGAGCCGACGTACGCCTGGCCCACGGTGTCGTTGAAGATGCTGTTCGCGTAGACCTGGTAGGGCAGGTACTGCCAGCCCTCGACCACGTCCGCCGCGGACTGCGACAGCACCTCGTTGATCTTCTGGCCGCCGAAGTACTCCGACTCCTTGTTCAGGAACTCGTCGGACTCCAGGTCCGCGGTGGTCGCGGGGAAGCCGCCGGCGTCGATGCGGATCTTCGTGCCGTCGCCGTTCGACAGGTAGGTCAGGAAGTCGTAGGCGAGCTCCTTGTTCTCGCTGGCCTCGGTGATCGACAGCGCCGAGCCGCCGTTCTCCGACGACGCGGTCTGGCCGGCCTCCCACTGCGGCAGCGGGGCGACCCGCCACTGGCCCGCGGACTGCGTGACGCTGGCCTCGAGGTTGCCGGGCATCCAGGCGCCGATGGCGAGCGAGGCGATCGTGCCGTTGCCCAGGCCCTGGTACCACTCGTCGCTCCACGAGGAGGTCGGGGCGACCAGGTCCTCGTCGAGCAGCTGCTGCCACAGCTCGGCGAACTTCGTCGAGCCCTCGTCGGTGAAGTCGACCGTCACGTCGGTGCCGTCCACCTGGTACGGCTGGCCGCCGGCCTGCCAGATCATCGACGTCGCGAAGCCCGCGTCGCCGGTGTCGTTGGTGATGTAGACGTTCGGGTCGGCCGCGTGCAGCGCCCGCGCGGCGGTCAGGTACTCGTCCCACGTGGTCGGCACCTGCACGCCGTACTTCTCGAACACGGTGGTGTTGTAGAACAGCGCCATCGGGCCCGAGTCCATCGGCAGGCCGTAGATGCCGTCGCCCTGGTGCACCGCGTTCCACGGGCCGGGGCTGTAGGTGCCGTCCAGGTCGTCCGCGCCGAGGTCGGACAGGTCCGCCAGCGCCTCGCCGATAGCGAACTGCGGCACCGCGTAGTACTCGATCTGCGCGAGGTCGGGCACGCCGGAGCCGGCCGCGACCGCGTTCTGCAGCGCCGTGTACTCGTCGGTGTTGGTGCCGGCGTTGACGACGTCGATCGTCACGTCCGGGTGCTCGTCCATGTACGCCTGCGCGATGGGCTCGACGGTGTTGTCCCAGGCCCAGACCGTCAGCGAGCCGCCGTCGGCCGCGTCGGAGCCGGAGCCGGAGCCGGAGCCGCCGGAGGAGCAGGCGGTCAGCGCCAGGGCCAGCGCGCCGGCGACGGCGGCGCCGCGCCAGAGCCGGGAGGGGGTGGTGGTCATGCGGGGTCCTCTC
>NZ_JAANNB010000012.1 GCF_011603975.1 Cellulomonas sp. IC4_254
GCCGGCGCCGGGGGCGGTCACCGCTCCCCCGCGGCGGCCAGGCGCGCGGCCTCGTCGGCGTCGACGGCCGACTGCACGACCGGCTGCAGGTCGCCGTCGAGCACCGCGTCCAGGTTGTACGCCTTGTAGCCGGTGCGGTGGTCCGCGATCCGGTTCTCCGGGAAGTTGTACGTGCGGATCCGCTCCGAGCGGTCGACGGTGCGCACCTGCGACCGGCGGGCCTCGCTCGCGGCCGCGGCGGCCTCCTCCTGGCGCGCCGCCAGCAGCCGGGCGCGCAGCACGCGCATGGCCTGCTCGCGGTTCTGCAGCTGCGACTTCTCGTTCTGCATCGACACGACGATGCCGGTGGGCAGGTGGGTGATCCGCACCGCCGAGTCCGTCGTGTTCACCGACTGCCCGCCGGGCCCGGACGACCGGTACACGTCGATCCGCAGGTCGTTGGGGTCGATGTCGACCTCGCCCTCGTCCTCCACCTCGGGGAACACGAGCACGCCCGCGGCCGAGGTGTGGATCCGGCCCTGCGACTCCGTGACCGGCACCCGCTGCACGCGGTGCACGCCGCCCTCGTACTTCAGGCTGGCCCAGACGCCGTCGGCCGGGTCGGTGACGGCGCCGCGCGCCTTGATCGCGACCTGCACGTCCTTGTAGCCGCCGAGGTCGGACTCGGTGGACTCGAGCGTCTCGGCCTTCCAGCCCCGGCGCTCGGCGTACCGCAGGTACATGCGCAGCAGGTCGCCGGCGAACAGCGCCGACTCCTCGCCGCCCTCGCCGGCCTTGATCTCCAGAATCACGTCGCGGGCGTCGTCGGGGTCGCGCGGGACCAGCACGCGGCGCAGCTTCTCCGCGGCGTGCTCCTCGGCCTCCGCCAGCGACGGCAGCTCGGCGGCGAACGCGTCGTCGGACTCCGCGAGCTCGCGGGCGTCCGCGAGGTCCTCGGCGGCGGCCCGCCACGCGCCGTGCGCCTGCGCGACCCGGCCGAGCTCGGCGTACCGCCGCCCGAGGGTGCGGGCGAGCGCCTGGTCGGCGTGCACCGCCGGGTCGGCGAGCTGCTGCTCGATCCGCGCGTGCTCGTCGAGCAGCGGGCGGGCGGCCGCGAACGGGTCGGTCATCGCGGGGGTCTCCTGGGGAGCGGGGCGCGGGGACGGCGGACCCGGCCCCGGACATGCGAAGACGCCGGTGCCCGGCGGTCCTCGAAGGACCGCCGCGCACCGGCGTCAGGACGGCTAGTTCGCCGGGCGCTTGCCGTAGCGCGCCTCGAACCGGGCCACGCGGCCACCGGTGTCGAGGATCTTCTGCTTGCCCGTGTAGAACGGGTGGCAGGCGCTGCAGACGTCGGCGCGGATCTCGCCGGAGGTCTCGGTGGAGCGCGTGGTGAACGTGTTGCCACAGGTGCAGGTCACCTGGGTCACCACGTACTCGGGGTGGATGTCAGTCTTCACAGGTGTTCTCCTCGGGTTGGGCCTCCGGGTCGTGCGCGCGTGCCGCGCACGTGAACCGCAGACCGACGGGACAGTCTGCCAGAACAGCGGGCGGGGCGGAAATCTTCCCGGCGGTCGCGATCGCGCCCGCGCGGTCCTAGCGTCGGGGGCGATGAGCACCCGACGCGCCCCGCTGACCCTGTCCGTCCTGGCCGCCGCCACGCTGCTGCTGTCCGCCTGCGGCGCCGGGGGCGGCGACGACACCGCCGCCGGGGACGCGACCTCCGCCGCCGCGTCCTCCGCGCCTGCGGCGTCGACGCCCACCGGGACGCCCGCGCCCAGCGCCCCCGCCGCCGAGGGCTGCACCGGCACCGGCGGGGTCGCACCCGCCACGGCCGCGACGGTCGACACGATCGACCTCGACGGCGACGGCGAGCCCGACCGACTGTGGCTCGCCGACGACGGCGGCACCCGCACCGTCGGCGTCTCCACCGCCGCCGGGGCGACGCTGACCCACCCCGTCGACCTCGCCGGACCGGCCGGCGCCACCGCGTTCGCGCTCCGGCCCGACCCCGCCGAGCCCGCGATGGTGCTCGTCTCCGACAACCGGGTCGCGGACCTGCTCGTCGTGCAGGACTGCGCGCTGGTCGACGCCACCGACACCCGCGGGGCACCGTGGCAGTTCGACCAGGGCTTCGCCGGCCAGGGCACCGGCGTCGGCTGCGTCGACCTCGACGGCGACGGCACCCTCGACCTCGTCGGGCTGAACCTCGTCGACGACACCGTCACCCGCACGCTGATCCACGTCGACGGGACGGTCGCGTCCGCCGGGGCCTCCGACGAGGTGGCCGCGGACACCGGGGCCGCGCAGGAGACCGCCCGGGCCATCACCTGCGGCGACCGCACCCTGAGCGCGGACGGCGTGCACGAGCCGTCCTGACCGGCGGCGCCGCCAGGAGGCACCGGTCCGCCTCCGCGGCGCCCCTACGATGGCACCCATGCTCCGCATCGGCCTGGTGATCGACGACGGCCTCGACAAGCCGGACGGGGTGCAGCAGATCGTGCTCACGCTCGGCCGCCGGCTGGCCGCGCTGGGCCACGAGGTGCACTACGTCACCTCCACCACCGAGCGCACCGACCTGCCGAACCTGCACGTGCTCGGCCGCACCGTCTCGGTCCGGTTCAACGGCAACCGGCTGCGCAGCCCGCTGCCCGCGCGGCGCGCCGACGTCCGCCGGCTGCTCGCCGAGGTCCCGTTCGACGTCCTGCACGTCACCATGCCGTACAGCCCGCTGCTCGCCGGCCGGGTCGTGTCGGCGGCGTCGCCGCGGACCGCCGTCGTCGGGCAGTTCGTCATCTACCCGCAGGACCGGCTCACCCGGTGGGGCATCCGCGCGCTCGGGCTCCTCGAGCGCCCGCGGCTGCGCCGGTTCGACGCGATCAGCGCGCTGTCCGAGGCCGCGCGGGAGTCGGTGCGGGAGGCGTACGGCCGGGACGTGCCGATCATCGGAGGACCGGTCGAGCTGGGCACCCCGGCGGCGCCCTCCCCCGGCGGCGAGGACCGGCCGGTGCGGATCGTGTTCCTCGGCCGGCTCGTCGAGCGCAAGGGCCCCCGCGAGCTGCTCGCCGCGGTCGCCGCGATGCCGGCCACCCGCCCGTGGACGCTCACGCTCGCCGGCCGCGGCCCGCTGCTCGACGAGCTGCGCGACCGCGCCCGCGCCGCCGGGATCGCCGACCGGGTCGACTTCCCCGGCTTCGTCGCCGAGGAGGACAAGGCCGGGCTGCTCGCGGACGCCGACGTGGTCGCCCTGCCCTCGACCGGCGGCGAGAGCTTCGGCATGTCCGTCGTCGAGGCGCTGGCCGACGCCGGCGGCGTGGTGCTGGCCGGCGACAACCCCGGCTACCGCACGCCGATGGCCGGCCTCGAGGACCAGCTCGTCAACCCGCGGGACACCGCCGCCTTCGCACGCACGCTCGCGCGCTGGGTGGACGACCCCGCCGCCCGGGCCGCGGCGCGGGCCCCGCAGCGCGCGGCGGCGCAGCGGTTCGACGCGGGCGAGATCACCGCGCAGACCCTCGCCTGGTACGAGCAGGCGATCACCGCCCGCCGGTCCGCGACCCGCGCCCCGCGCTGACGCGCGCACCCGCGTTGGCGTGGGGAGGCGCAGGGAACGCGACGGGGCGGCACCCCCGAGGGGGGTGCCGCCCCGTTGTGGGCGATGGCGTCAGACGATCGCGCGGTTCTGCGACTCGTCGTGGTGGCCGTGGCCGTTCTGCGACGGGGTCGTCTTCTGCACCTGGAGCAGGAACTCGACGTTGCTCTTGGTGTCGCGGAGCTTGCCGAGCAGGAGCTCGATCGCCTGCTGCTGGTCCAGCGCGCCCATGACGCGGCGGAGCTTCCAGATGATCTTGAGCTCGTCCGGAGCGATGAGGATCTCCTCGCGGCGGGTGCCCGACGCGTTGACGTCGACCGCCGGGAAGATCCGCTTGTCCGCGAGCGACCGGGAGAGCCGGAGCTCCATGTTCCCGGTGCCCTTGAACTCCTCGAAGATGACCTCGTCCATCTTGGAGCCGGTCTCCACCAGCGCCGAGGCGAGGATCGTGAGCGAGCCGCCGTGCTCGATGTTGCGCGCGGCGCCGAAGAACCGCTTGGGCGGGTAGAGCGCCGAGGCGTCCACGCCGCCGGACAGGATGCGCCCGGAGGCCGGGGCCGCCAGGTTGTACGCCCGCGACAGGCGGGTCAGCGAGTCCAGCAGCACGACGACGTCCTGGCCCAGCTCGACCAGGCGCTTGGCGCGCTCGATCGCGAGCTCCGCGACCATCGTGTGGTCCGACGCGGGGCGGTCGAACGTCGAGGCGATGACCTCGCCCTTCACGGTCCGCTCCATGTCCGTGACCTCCTCGGGGCGCTCGTCGACGAGCACGACCATGAGGTGGACCTCGGGGTTGTTCGCGGTGATCGCGTTGGCGATCTGCTGCATGATGATCGTCTTGCCGGCCTTGGGCGGCGCGACGATGAGGCCGCGCTGGCCCTTGCCGATCGGGGCGACGATGTCGATGACCCGCGGCGTCAGGTGGTTGCTCTCGTTCTCGAGGCGCAGCCGGTCCTGCGGGTACAGCGGGGTGAGCTTGGTGAACTCGGGGCGGGTGCGCGCCTGCTCAGGCGCCATCCCGTTGACCGTGTCCAGCCGCACGAGCGCGTTGGCCTTGTTCGGCCGGCCCGCCCCGCCCTGGGCCTGCTGCTCGCCCTCGCGGGGCGCGCGCACGGCACCGGTGATGGCGTCGCCGCGGCGCAGGCCGGCCTTGCGGACCTGCGCGAGCGGCAGGTACACGTCGTTCGGGCCGGGCAGGTAGCCGCTGGTGCGGACGAACGCGTAGGAGTCCAGCACGTCGAGGATGCCGGCGACCGGGACGAGCACGTCGTCCTCGGCGATCTCGACCTCCTCGTACGGCAGGTCGCCCACGCCGCCCCGCTGGCCGCGGCCGCGCTTGCGGCCGTCGCGGTCGCGGTACCGGTCGCGCGAGCGCCGGCGACGGCCGCCGCGCTCGTCGTCGTCCTGGCCGGCGTCCTGCGGCTGCTGCTCGGCCGGGTTCGTGCCGGCCTGGCGCTGCGGGTCCTGCTGCTGGCGCTGGCGCTGGCCGTCCGGCTGCTCGCGGCGCTCGGCCCGGTCGCCGCGCTCGCCGCGGTCGCCCGCGGAGGTCGGGCCCTCGGGGAGCGTCACGTCGACCGTCGGCGCACCGGCGCCGCGGCCCGCGCGGCGGGAACGGCGCTCGCCGGTGACGGTGCCCACGGCGTCGGCCGCGCGGGCGGCGCGGTCGTCGGCCTGCTGGCGGGAGTCGAGCGAGCGCTCGACGGCCTCGAGGCCGGCGAGCACGTCGACCGTGCGGCCGCGGGCGTCGGGGGCCTCGGCGGCGGTGTCGGCCTCGGCACGCGCCGGACGGCGGCGCTGCCCGCGGGACCCGCCCTCGGCCGCGGGGGCCGTGGCGCCCGCGGGGGCGGCGGTCTCGGCGGCCGGCGCCGGGGCGCTGGTCTCGGCGGCCGGCGCCGGGGCGCTCGTGTCGGCGGCCGGCGCGGCGGCCGGCCGGCCCGCGTCGCGCGTCGCCGCACGGCGGGTGCGGCCCGCGGGGCGCTCGCCGCCGCCGACGCGCTTGGCCTGGATGGCGTCGACCAGGTCGCTCTTGCGCATCCGGGAGGTCCCGGTCACGCCGAGCTCGGCCGCCAGGGCCTGCAGCTCCGGCATGCGCATGGCGGACACGGCGCCACCACGGGCGGAGCCGCCGGAGGCGCTGCTCACGGCCGGCTCGATGGTGTCTGTCACGAAGGACCCTTCCCCCTCGTCGGGGACCGCCGCCCACGGTCGGGGCGCGCGGTCCGCGTCCGGCCCGATCTCGGGGCCGGCGCGTCGGTGAAGCCGCACGGGTCGCGCCGATCGCGTCGACTCGCGTGGGCTGGATCGTTCCCGGGTCCTGATCTCCTGAGCGACGCTGCACCGGAAAAAGGCTGAGCGGATGTCAGGACGAGACCCGGGGAACGGTGCCGATCATATCACCGGGGCACGCCGATCACGGCAGCCTCCGGGCCTCCGCACCCGCGGTGTCGATCGCGAGCGGGACGATGCGCCAGCCGCCCATCACCCCGCCGAACACCTGCTGCAACGCGGCGTCCGCGTCGGTCGGCCGCCCGCCGTCCGCGAGCGGTCCGCCGACCGCGCGCGCGAGCGCGAGCACCGTCGGCCCCGCGCCCGAGACGACCGCCGCGACGCCCCGCGCGCGCAGCGCGTCCACGAGGGCCAGGCTCTCGGCCATCACCGGGCGGCGGTAGCCCTGGTGCAGCCGGTCCTCGGTCGCCGGCAGCAGCAGGTCCGGCCGTCGGCCGAGCGCCTCGACCAGCAGCGCCGCGCGACCCGCCTGGAACGCGGCGTCGCCGTGCGGCACCTGCGCCGGGAGCACGCCGCGCGCGTGCGACGTCGACAGCCGGCTCGACGGCACGACCGCGACCGGCGCGACGTCCGGGTGCACCGCGAGCCGCGCCGCGCGGACGGCGCCGTCGGGGCCCTGGGACCACGCGACCGTCGCGCCGCCGAGCAGCGCCGGCGCCGCGTTGTCCGGGTGCCCCTCGAGCTCCGTCGCCAGGCGCAGCACCACGTCGTCGTCCAGCGACTCCGGCTCCGCGACCAGCGCCCGCGCGGCCAGCAGCCCCGCGACCACCGCACCCGCCGACGACCCGAGACCCCGGCCGTGCGGGATCCGGTTGCGGCAGGTCAGGTGCAGGCCGGTCTGCGGCGCGCCGACGTGGTCGAGCGCGTGCCGCAGCGCGCGGACGACGAGGTGGTCGTCGCCGGACGGCACCTCCTCGGCGCCCTCCCCCACGACGTCCACCACCACGTCGGCCGAGCCGAGCGCGCGCACCTCGACCTCGTCGTGCAGCGCGAGCGCCAGGCCCAGCGCGTCGAAGCCCGGGCCGAGGTTGGCGCTCGTCGCCGGGACGCGCACCCGCGCCCGGTCGGCTCCCAGTCGCACGGCGGGCCTCAGCCGAGGCCGAGCGCGGCGGCGATCTCCACCACGTCGGGGCGCACCCGGGTGGTCTCGACCTCCGTGCCGTCCGCGGTGCGCAGCGCCCACTGCGGGTCCTTGAGGCCGTGGCCGGTGACGGTCACGACGATGCGCGCACCGGCGGGCACGCGGCCCTCCTGCGCGAGCCGGAGGATGCCCGCCACGCCCGCGGCGGACGCCGGCTCGACGAACACGCCGACCTGGGAGGACAGCACCCGGTGCGCGTGCAGGATCTCGTCGTCCGTCACGGCCTCGATCAGCCCACCGGACAGGTCCCGCGCCGCCTCGGCCTGGGTCCAGGACGCCGGGTTGCCGATGCGGATGGCCGTCGCGATCGTCTCCGGCTCCGTGATCGGGTAGCCGTGCACGATCGGCGCGGCGCCGGCCGCCTGGAAGCCCCACATGGCGGGGGTGTGCGTCGCGACCGGGTCGAGGTCCGCGCCCGCGTCCAGGCCCGCGTACTCGCGGAAGCCCTTCCAGTACGCGGTGATGTTGCCGGCGTTGCCCACGGGCAGCGCGTGGATGTCGGGGGCGTCGCCGAGCGCGTCCACGATCTCGAACGCGCCGGTCTTCTGACCCTCGATGCGGTCCGGGTTCACGGAGTTCACCAGCTCGACCGGGTACGCCTCGGCGAGCTTGCGGGCGGCGATCAGGCAGTCGTCGAAGTTGCCGTCGACCTGCAGCAGCGTCGCCCCGTGCGCGACCGCCTGGCTCAGCTTGCCCATCGCGATCTTGCCGTCCGGCACGAGGACCGCGCACACCATGCCGGCGGCGGTGGCGTAGGCGGCGGCGGAAGCCGACGTGTTGCCGGTCGACGCGCAGACGACTGCCTTGGCACCCCGGCCCGCGGCCGCGGACATCGCCGTGGTCATCCCGCGGTCCTTGAACGAGCCGGTCGGGTTCATGCCCTCGACCTTCACGAACACCTCGGCGCCGGTCAGCCGCGACAGCGCGGGCGCCTCGACGAGCGGCGTGCCGCCCTCGCCCAGCGTGACGACGCGCTGCTGGACGTGCGCCGGCAGGCGGTCGGCGTACTCGCGGATCACGCCGCGCCACTGGTGTGCCATCAGGCTCCCTCGACTCGCAGGACGGACACGACCTCGCGCACGGAGGCGAGGTCGCGGATCGCGGCGACGGTGGCGGCCAGCGCGGCCTCCGGCGCCTCGTGCGTGGTGATGACCAGACGGGCCACCCCGGGGGCGTCGTCGCCGTCGACGGCGGGGTCCACGGGCGCGGCGTCGGCGGGCGACTGCCGGACGGCCTCGATGGACACGCCGTGCTCCGCGAGCACCGCGGAGACGTGCGCGAGCACGCCCGGCCGGTCGTCGACGTCGAGCCGCACCTGGTAGCGGGTGCGCGCCGACTCGGCGGGCAGCACCGGCAGCGCGGCGTACCAGGACTCGGCGGGGCCGCGCCCGCCGTGCACCCGGTGCCGCGCGGCCGACACGACGTCGCCGAGCACCGCGCTGGCCGTCGGGGCACCGCCCGCGCCGCGGCCGTAGAACATGAGCTCGCCGGCGGCCTCCGCCTCCACGAACACCGCGTTGAACGCGCCGCGCACGCCCGCGAGCGGGTGCGCGACCGGCACCAGTGCCGGGTGCACCCGCACCTGCACGCCCTCGGCGCCGTCCTCGGCCGTCCGGCGGTCGGCGATCGCGAGCAGCTTGATGACGTGCCCCGTGCGCGCGGCCCAGGCCACGTCGTCCGCCGTCACCTGCATGATGCCCTGGCGGTCGACGTCGTCGATCGACACCCGGGTGTGGAACGCGAGCGAGGCCAGGATCGCGGCCTTCGCGGCGGCGTCGAAGCCCTCGACGTCAGCCGTCGGGTCGGCCTCCGCGTACCCGAGGGCCTGCGCCTCGGCCACGGCGTCCGCCAGGTCCAGCCCCTCGGTCGCCATCCGGTCCAGCACGTAGTTGGTCGTGCCGTTGACGATGCCGAGCACGCGGTGCACGCGGTCGCCGGTCAGCGACTCGCGCACCGGGCGCACCAGCGGGATCGCGCCGGCGACGGCGGCCTCGAAGTACAGGTCCACCCCGGCGGCGTCCGCGGCCTGGTAGAGCGTCGGGCCGTCCTCGGCGAGCAGCGCCTTGTTCGCGGTGACCACCGCGGCCCCGTGCTCGATCGCGCGCAGCAACAGCCCGCGGGCCGGCTCGATGCCGCCGACGACCTCGACCACGACGTCGGCCTTGGCGACCAGGCCCTCGGCGTCGGCGGTCAGCAGCGCGCGGTCCACGACCGGGTCGCGGGGCGCCTCGACGTCGCGCACGGCCACGCCCACCAGCTCCAGCGGCGCGCCGACCCGTGCGGCGAGGTCGGACGCCTGCGTCGTGAGCAGCCGGACGACCTCCGTGCCGACGACGCCGCAGCCGAGCAGCGCGACGCGCACCGCGGGGCGGTCGGTCGCGCCCGGGGCGGGCGAGGTGGGGCTGACGGGCTCGTCGCGTGCGGTCACCGCGTGCACCTTCCGATCACGCCCGGTCGTCTCCGGGCCTGCTGGGGTGAGGCCGGGCGCAGGGGCGCTCGACCGGACCACAGGATAGGGGGACCCCATCGGCGGGCGGCCCGGTATCCACACCGTGGGCGTGGCGGTCCGGCGGGCCGTTGCGGCCGGACGCGTCAGGTGGTCGTGCCGATCGCCTCGGCCGCGGCCAGCAGGCGAGCGCGCAGCGGCACGAGGTCGCGGGCGACAGCCTCCCGGACCACGTCCGACTCGACGGCGAAGTACCCGTGCACGATCCGGTTCCGCGTGGAGCGGACCGAGAACCAGTCGCCGCCGCAGATCTCGTCGCGCATCGCGGCGGGCAGGCCCGCGAGGCAGTCGATCGCGGCAGCCAGCCGCAGGCACGCCGCGTCGAACCCTGCCGGGTCGTCCAGACCGAGACGATCGACGTGCTGCCGCACGGCATCGACGTGCTCGACCGCCTCACCCACCAGATCTGCCGGCGTGCGCTTCACAGCGGCAGCGCCTGAACCGTGGCGGCGACCCGGGGCTTGAGCATCCGGGCGGGCACCAGGTCCACCGGTCGCTCCAAGATGCGTTCGAGCGCCGCCTGCGCACGACCCAGGTCGAACAGGCTCACCTTCGGTGCCAGGTCGACGAGCAGGTCCACGTCCGACTCCGGCCCGTCCTCCCCACGGGCGACCGACCCGAAGACCCGGACGTTGGACATCCCGTGCCGCTCCGCCGTCGCGACGATCGCGTCGCGCTGCCGCCCCAGCACCCGGCTGAGCATCGACTCGGCCTGCGGACCCGGCCCGTCCTCCGGCGGCGCCCCGCCGTGCCCGTCCCCGGGCGCCCCGCCGACCACCACCTCCGCGGCCGGCGGGACGAGGTCCACCCGCCGCAGCAGGCGCGCCACCTCCGGCTGGCTGCGACCGAGCGCCGCGGCGATCCGCCGCTGGCTCCAGCCGAGGTCCGCCGCCTGCCGGGCGGCGAGCACGAGCGCGCGCGCCGCCTCCGCCCGCAGCCGGTCGGCTCGCGCCGCCGTCTCCCCGAGGTACGCGCCGAACGCCGCCTCGACCGCTGTCGTCCCGCCGTGCTCCTGGTCCGGGCCCGTGTCCGTGTCGACCATCGGTGACCACCTCCGATAGCAGAAGCTATCGACGGCGCGGAGCACCCAACCCGGGGTTCGCCACCTACGCAGCACCTCCGGGCGAGCGGTCAGCCCAGGTCGAGCGCCAGCAGGTCGTCCTCGGTCTCGCGCCGCACCAGCACCCGGGTGGCGCCGTCGCGCACCGCCACCACCGGAGGCCGCGGCACGTGGTTGTAGTTCGACGCCATCGACCGCCCGTACGCGCCGGTGGCCGCGACCGCGAGCAGGTCGCCCGCCGCCACGTCGGCCGGCAGCTGCACCTCGTGCACGACGATGTCGCCGCTCTCGCAGTGCTTGCCGACCACCCGCGCGAGCACGGTCTCGGCGGCGCCCTGCCGGGACACGACGGCCGCGTGATAGTGCGCGCCGTACAGGGCGGGCCGGATGTTGTCGCTCATCCCGCCGTCGACCGACACGTACAGCCGCGACCGCCCCTCGTCGAGGGACACGGGCTTCACGGTGCCCACGGTGTACAGCGTGAGGGTGGTGGGGCCGACGATCGCCCGGCCGGGCTCGAACGACAGCCGGGGCAGCGGCGTCCCGAGGGACGTGCAGGTCGCGTCGACCGCCGCGGCGATCTCCTTCGCGATCCGGTCGACGTCGAGCGGGACCTCGCCGGGCAGGTAGGCGATGCCGAACCCGCCGCCGAGGTCGACCTCCGGCACCAGGTACCCGGTGCGCCCGGCCAGCTCCGCGCGAAGCCCGAGGACGGACTGCGCCGCCACCGCGAACCCGGCGGGGTCGAGGATCTGCGACCCGATGTGCGAGTGGATGCCCAGCAGCCGCAGCTCGGGGTGCCGCAGCACGAGCTGCAGCGCGGTCAGCGCCGGGCTCTCCCCGCCGTCGGCGGGCGTCGCGACCGAGAGGCCGAACTTCTGGTCCTCGTGCGCGGTGGAGATGTACTCGTGACCGCCGGCGTGCACGCCGGTGGTCACACGCACCATGACGGGGGCCGGCTCCGCGCCGGCGCTGCGGGCGCGGACCGCCGCGGCGACGCGCTCGACCTCGCCGAGGGAGTCGACGATGATCCGCCCGACGCCCGCGTCCAGCGCGCGGGCGATCTCGGCGTCGGACTTGTTGTTGCCGTGCAGCCCGAGGTCGACGCCCGGCACGCCCGCCCGGAGCGCGACGGCGAGCTCGCCGCCGGTCGAGGTGTCGACCCGCAGCCCCTCCTCGTGCGCCCAGCGGGCGACCGCGACCGACAGGAACGCCTTGCCCGCGTAGTAGACGTCGACACCGGCACCGACCTCGGCGAACGCGGTCTCGAAGGCGGTGCGCAGCGCGCGCGCCCGGGCCCGGAAGTCGGCCTCGTCCAGGACGTAGGCCGGCGTGCCCTGCTCGGCGGCGAGGTCGCGCAGGTCGACCCCCGCGACGCGCACGGCCCCGTCGGCGCCGCGGCCCGCGGAGGCGGGCCAGGGCAGGCCGAGCGGGGCCGGCGCGGCGGACGGGTCGCCGGTCACATGCGCTCCGGGGCGCTCACGCCGAGCAGGGTCAGGCCGTTCGCGAGCACCTGCCGGGTGGCGTCGTTGAGCCACAGGCGGGTCCGGTGCACGTCGGACACCTGCTCGTCGCCGAACGGCAGGACGCGGCGCTGGTCGTACCACTTGTGGTACGCCCCGGCGAGCTCCTCCAGGTACCGGGCGACGCGGTGCGGCTCGCGCAGCTCGGCCGCCTGGGCGACGATCCGCGGCAGCTCGGCGATCTTGCCCAGCAGTGCCGACTCCGTCGGGTGGTCGAGCAGCGACGCGTCGAAGCCGTCCTCCCGGCGCACCCCCGCGTCGGCGGCGTTCCGGCCGACCGCGCAGGTGCGGGCGTGCGCGTACTGCACGTAGAACACCGGGTTCTCGTTCTTCGCGCTCGCGAGCAGGTCCAGGTCGAGGTCGATCGACGAGTCCGCGGACGACCGCGCCAGCGAGTACCGGGCTGCGTCGACGCCGACGGCGTCCACCAGGTCCTCCAGCGTGACGACGGTGCCCGCCCGCTTGCTCATCCGCATCGGCTGGCCGTCCTTGAGCAGGTTGACCATCTGCCCGATGAGGATCTCCAGGTTGACGCCCGGGGTGTCGCCGAACGCGGCGCACATGGCCATCATCCGGCCGATGTACCCGTGGTGGTCGGCGCCGAGCATGATGATCACGCGGTCGAAGCCGCGCTCGCGCTTGTCCAGGTAGTACGCGAGGTCGCCCGCGATGTACGCGGCGTCCCCGTCGGACTTGATGATGACCCGGTCCTTGTCGTCGCCGAAGTCGGTGGTGCGCAGCCAGGTGGCGCCGTCCGCCTCGAAGATGTGGCCGTTCTCGCGCAGCCGGGCCACGGCGCGGTCGACGGCGCCGGTCTCGTGCAGCGTGTCCTCGTGGAAGTACACGTCGAAGTCGACGCCGAAGTCGTGCAGCGCCTGCTTGATCTCCGCGAACATCAGGTCGACGCCGCGCGCGCGGAACGCCTCCTGCGCCTCGGCGTCGGGCAGCGTGCGCGGGTCGGGCTCGCCGGCCGCGGCGGCCTGGGCGATCACGGCGTCGGCGATGTCGGCGATGTACTGGCCGCCGTAGCCGTCCTCCGGCGCCTCCTCGCCCTTCGCCCGGGCGAGCAGCGAGCGGGCGAACCGGTCGATCTGCGCGCCGTGGTCGTTGAAGTAGTACTCCCGGCCGACGCGCGCGCCGGACGCCTCGAGCACCCGCGCGAGGCTGTCGCCGACCGCGGCCCAGCGCACGCCGCCGATGTGGATCGGGCCGGTCGGGTTCGCGGAGACGAACTCCAGGTTGATCGACTCGCCGGCGAGCGTCTCGTTGCGGCCGTAGGCGGTGCCGGCCTCGACGACCGAGCGCGCGAGCTCGCCCGCCGCGGCCGCGTCCAGCGTGATGTTGAGGAAGCCGGGGCCGGCCACGTCGACCTTCGCGACGCCCGGGGCGTCCGCGAGCCGGCGCGCGAGCTCCTCGGCGAAGGCGCGCGGGTTGGTCCCGGCCTTCTTCGCGAGCTGCAGCGCGATGTTGGTGGCCCAGTCGCCGTGCTCGCGCTGGCGGGGTCGCTCCACGTGCACGGTGGCGGGCAGGTCGGCGGCGTCCAGGGCGAAGGTCCCGTCGGCGACGGCGCCCGCGAGGGCGGCGCGCAGGGACTCGGAGAGCTCAGCGGGGGTCACCGGACAAGCGTAGCGACGCGCCGGGGCTGCCCCGAACCCGTCAGGCGGGCTCCGCGGGGGGCTCCCCCGGTCCGGTCCGCGGCCGGCGCGGCCCCCAGGTGTCCTCCAGCATCACCGGCCGGCAGGCCACGGTCGCCGCGCCGAGCAGCACCACCAGCGTCCCGAGCAGGAACAGCAGCGCGGCGGTCCACGTGCCCGTCGCGTCGTACAGCGCGCCGACGAGCAGCGGACCGGTCCCGGCGATGGCGTACCCGACGCCCTGCGTGAACCCGGACAGCGAGGCGGCGCCGGCGGAGGTGCGCGTGCGCAGGTTGATCAGGGCGAGCAGCACCGGGAACGCACCCGGCCCGATGCCGCCCAGCAGCACCCAGAGCCAGACCGGCCCGCCCGGGGCGACCAGCAGCCCGACGTACGACACCGCCCAGCACGTCACGAACACCACGACCAGACCGATCGGGTTCCGCATCCGGGCCGCGGCGATCGGCGCGACCAGCGCGGGCGGCAGCCCGAGGATCGCGAACACCGACAGCCACACCCCGGCCGCGTGCTGCGACGTGCCGCCGTCGACCAGGATCTGCGGCAGCCAGGCGAACATGACGTAGGAGTCGAGCGAGTTCATCGCGAACGTGACCGCCATGCCCCACGCGAGCGGGCTGCGCCACACCCGGCCGCCGGACCGGTGCCGCGAGGTCAGCGCGGGCGTCGTCGCGGGTGCCCGGCGCAGCAGCCCGGACAGGTGCGTCCGCGCCGCGGCGGACCGGACGACCACCACGACCCACGGCACCGCCGCCAGCACCCCGACGACCGCCCACACCGACAGCGCCGTCCGCCAGCCGAGCCGCTCCGCCACCGGCAGGGCGAGCAGCGCCGGCAGCGCCGTGCTGAACGACATGGTCACCGAGTAGATCGACGTCACCACGCCGATCCGGTCCGGGAAGTACCGCTTCACCACCGGGGGCAGCAGCACGTTGCCCATGCCCATGCCGGCCAGCGCGATCACGGACCAGCCGAGGAACCCCGCGGCCGACGTCGACGCGGACCGGACGACCTCGCCGGTCACGGACAGCAGCATCGCCGCCACCAGCAGCGGCTCCAGGCCGACCCGGCGGGCCAGCACCGGGGTCAGGGAGCCGAACGCCGCGAACGACGCCACCGGGATGGTGCCGAGCAGGCCCGCCTCGGTCGGCGACAGCGCCACGTCCGCGCGCACCAGGTCGAGGATCGGCGACACCGAGGCGACCGCGATCCGCAGGTTCAGCGCGACCAGCACGACGCCGAGCAGCACGACGCGGCGGCCTCGCCAGGGCGCGACGGTGCCGGCGGGCGGGGTGGTGGACGACATGCGGCCTCGGTTCTGCACGGGAGACTGCGCGCGTCGGCGGGCGCTGGCGGACGGGTGCCCCGGTCGTGTTGAATCGCGGCACAACTGACCAGGGAGACTACTCCGCATGACGCGACGCACCGGACTCATCGACGCGACGGTGGCGCAGCTCCGAGCGCGCATCACCTCCGGCGACTGGCCGGTCGGCACCCGCATCCCGCCGGAGCCCGCCCTGGTCGAGCTGCTCGGCGTCGGCCGCAACACGGTCCGGGAGGCGGTCCAGTCCCTGGTGCACGCCGGGCTCGTCGAGCGCCGGCAGGGCTCGGGCACCTACGTGCTGTCCACCTCGGAGCTCGCGGTCAGCATGAGCCGGCAGATCGCCGACGCCCGGCAGCGCGACGTCATCGAGGTGCGCCGCAGCCTGGAGGTGGAGGCCGCCCGCCTCGCCGCGCGCCGCCGCACCACCACCGACGTGGCGACGATCACCGGCCTGCGCGACCAGCGCGCGGAGGCGTACCGCTCCGGCGCGCTGGACCGGATGGTCGCCGCCGACCTGGCGCTGCACCGGGCCATCGCCCGGGCCGCGCGCAACCCCGTGCTGCTGTCGCTGTACGAGAACCTGATCGACGCGATCACGGACAACATCCGGTTCAACTTCGCGCAGGTCCTGCAGGACGGCGACAACCACGACGGCCTGGTCGAGGCGATCGCGGCGGGCGACGACGTGCGCGCCGTGGACGAGACCAGCGTGTACCTGTCGGGGCTGCTCGGGGAGGACTGAGAGCCTGGTAGTCTCGTGCACCGCGCCGCTGGTTCGCCGGTGGGCGTGCGGCGGTACCCCGCCCTCGTAGCTCAGTGGATAGAGCGTCTGCCTCCGGAGCAGAAGGTCGTAGGTTCGAATCCTATCGAGGGCACCAGCACGAAGGCCCGGCCCGACAGGGACCGGGCCTTCGTCGTCCCCCGGGGCCCCGGTCGTCCGGGCCGGGCGCGTCAGCCGTCCGCCGGGAACCGGATCCCCGCCGCCAGCCGCGCCGCGGTCTGCACCCGGCTGACCGCCACGCTGCCGTCCAGCCACGCCGCGGCCGACGCCCGGTCGTCCTCCTCGACCGCCCGGACGAACGCCCGGAACTCCGTCGCGAGCCGGTCCCCCGCCAGGCCGTCGTCGACGGTCTCCACGGTGCCGTCGGCCAGCTCGAGCGTCACCGCGCCGACCAGGTTGGGCGACGCCGAGGTGGTGATCCGGCCCGCGGTGCCCTGGATCAGCCCGCCCTGCGGCCCGGCCGAGTCCTTCGCCTGCGTGCAGGTGGCGACGAACCCCGGGTAGCGCAGCACCAGCACGCCGCTGGTGTCGATCCCGCGCTGCACGTTCGGGGTGTACGCCGCGTGCTCCGGCTCGCCGAACAGCCCCAGGACGAAGTGCAGGTTGTACAGGCCGAGGTCCATCAGCGCGCCACCGGACTGCTGCGGGTCGAACGCCGGCGGCACCTCGCCCGCGCGGAACGCGTCGTAGCGCCGCGAGTACTGGCTGTACTGGCTCTGCACCAGCTTCACGTCGCCGATCCGCGGCAGCCAGTCCCGCACCTGCCGGAACGCGGCCAGGTGGATCGTGGTGATCGCCTCGAACAGGAACCGGCCGCGCTCCGCGGCGAGCGCGCGGAGCGCCAGCGCCTCGTCGACCGTGCTCGTCATCGGCTTCTCGACCACCACGTGCAGCCCGCGCTCCAGGCCCTCTCGGGCGTACGCGACGTGCGCGGCGTTCGGCACGGCCACGTACAGCGTGTCGATCCCGGCGGCGCACAGCGCGTCCAGGCTGTCGGTCACGAGCGCGACCCCGGTGCGCGCGGCCAGCCCGCGCGCCCGGTCCAGCGAGCCCGTCCGGGCCAGCAGCCCCACGACCTCCAGGCCCGGGACGCGCGGCGCCGCGCTCTCCAGGAACTCCGCCACCATGGCACCCGCACCGACGACCCCGAGACGCATCACCCGGAGATCATCCCCCGCCGCCGGGGCGCCCCCGACCGCGCCCGGCGGGTCAGCGCGGCGCGCGCGGCAGCGACCGGGTCGCCGGCTCCGCGAACTCCAGGGTGATCCGCAGGTGCCGCAGCTCCCGCTGGTCGAGCACCCGTCCGGCGCCCTCGTAGTGGATCGACTCGCCGTCGATCAGCTCCAGCCGCGCCATCGGCGCGTCGACCAGCAACGTCTCCGTGGTCGCGTCCTCGACGCGCAGGCTCCCCCCGGTGCCCTCGATGCGGACCGTGTGGCCCCGCAGGTCGACCGCACGCAGCAGGGCGCGGGTCGCGCCGTCGCGCAGCAGGATCCGGGTCGGTCGCAGCACAGGGGGTCCTTCCGGGGCGGGGTCGTGCGGGCGGCGCGGCGCGGCGCCGGGGAAGCGCATGCCACCCGGTCCTCCGATCGGCTGCGACCCGGTCCGATGTGAGGGTTCCGGCGCCGTCACCTGGGACGGGGCACGTGACCGGCCGGCCGGACGCCCGGACGGGCGACGCCGCCGTGCTCGCGCGCGGCCGTCGGGGTGACCTCCCGGGACCGTCCGGGCGACCGCCCGCGGCCGTCCGGGTGACCTCGGCAGGGTTCGCGCACCGCGGGTCGCCAGGTACCGCCACACTCGCGCCCGGGGGCGACGCCCCGTCGACCACCGAGGAGGCGCCGTGCCCGGAGCGACCGCCCTGCCCGTGCTGCGGCTGGCGTGGCGGCCCGAGCGGGCGGAGCTGGCGGACGCGCTCCGCGTCCTGCGGCGCCTCAACCGGGGCCGGGACGTCCGCCTGCTCGCCGGCGTCCTGGCGGTCGGAGCGGGGCTCTGGGCGCTCGGGCTGCCCGTCGGGTCCGCGCTGCCGTTCGTCGTCGTGCCGGTGGTGCTCGTCGTGCTCCCGCTCCACCGGCTCGCGGCGCGCCTGTCGTGGCGCCGGAATCCGCGGCTGCGGGCCGAGCACGTCGCCGACGTCGTGCCCGCCGAGGGCGTGCGCCTGGCCGTCGGCGACATCTCCTCGACGTACCGGTGGTCCGCGTTCACCGGTGTCCGGGAGACCGAGCACCAGTTCCTGCTCACCCTCCCCCGCGGGCGGCGCACGTCCGTCCTCCCGCTGCCGAAGCGGGCCGCGGCGCCGGGTGAGGTGGACGCCCTGCGTTCCGTCCTCGCCGCCGCGCTCGGCGAACCCCCGCGGCGCTGACGGGCCTGCTCGCCTCGCCGCCCCGGGCGCGCCGTGGCACTGTGCCGACGTGACCCCCTCCGCCGCGGCCACGCCCGCGACCCCTCCGAGCGCCGCGCGCGGCGCCGCCGCGGCGAGCGCACGAGGCCCGTGGGACATCGGCTCGCCGACCCGCCTGCTCGCCGCCGCCCTCGTCTGCGGGGCCGCCGTGCTGATCTTCGCGGTGCACGTCCGGCCGCTCGGGTACGTGCCGCTGGTCGCGGGCGTCGCGCTCGGCCTCGCGGTCGACCGGGCGCTGGGGCGGGACCTCGCCCTCGTCGGCACCGGTATGGCCATCGTCTCCGCGATCTCGTTGAAGGCCGACCTGTCGGACGCCGGCATGGCGCGGTTCACGGTCGCCCTGTCGCTCGCCGTCCTCGTGCCCTGGGCGCTGTCCCGGTACGTGTTCGGGCAGCGGACCATCCGGTTCCCGGTCGCCACCGGGCGCCGCTGGTCGCGCTGGCAGTGGACGTACCTGGCCGTCGTCGTGGTCGTCGGGTACCTCGTCCTGCCGTTCTACTTCATCGGGTCCGGCGCCTACCGGAACTGGCCCGACCTGGACGGCGGGCAGGACATCGCGCGGCTGTTCGTCGGCGTCAACGCGGTGGGCATCTGGGACGAGCTGTTCTTCGTCTGCACCGTGTTCGCCCTGCTCCGGCAGCACCTGGGGCTGTGGACCGCCAACGTGCTGCAGTCCGTCGTGTTCGTGTCGTTCCTGTGGGAGCTCGGCTACCGGGAGTGGGGTCCGCTGCTCACCGTCCCGTTCGCGCTGGTGCAGGGGTGGATCTTCGCGCGCAGCACCTCGCTGCCCTACGTCGTCGCCGTCCACCTGCTGTTCGACCTCGTCGTGTTCGGCGTCCTCGTGCACGCGCACCACCCGGAGCTCCTCGACGTCTTCGTCACCGCGCCGGGCTAGACGGCGCGGGACGACCCCGGCCGGTGCACCGCGGGTCGTCCGGACGGCTGACCACGTCCCGCGTCCCCCGGGTCGCGCCCGCGAGCGCCCCGTCCGAGACTGGCGGAGGCGGGCCGTCCGCGACCCGCTCCGCACATCCCGAGGAGAGGACCGCGCCATGGGCCTGGACGACATCACGGAGAAGGCGAGCGACGCCGGCATCGAGAAGGCCGGGGACACCGCAGCGAAGAAGTCGGGCGGCGGGAACGCCGACAAGATCGACGACCTCGAGAAGAAGGCCGACGACAAGATCGGCAAGTAGCCCCGCACGCGACGACGCCCGCGCCTCCCCCCGGGGGCGCGGGCGTCGTCCTGCGTGGCGCGAGCCACGTCCTCGCGGGCGGTGCCGGGCCCTCCTCCCGGCGTCCGCCCGCGGCGGGTCAGCGGCGCACGCGCTGGCGTGCGTCCCGGGCACGGGTGACCAGGTCGCCCAGACCGACGACGACGATCACGGCCACGAGGCCGGCGACGACGATCCACACCTGCGGCGACATGACGTTGCTCCTCGTTCCCGGCCCTCGACGTGCTGACGGGTCCCATCCTGGCAAGCCGACCCCGCCCGGCGGATCGGCCCTGCGCCGTATCTTCGGGTCCCACGTCGGGCGTACGGGGTCCCCCTGGGGGCGCACGGCCTCCTCCTCACGACGGAGGCGCGACCCCGGGGCCTCTCGGGGTCGACCCCGACCCGCGCCCCGCCGCCGACCCGGCCGCCGACACCGACCTCGACCTCGACCTCGACCTCGACGCCGAGTGTGCAACCGACACGTCGAGTGGACATCCCGCGGATAGGCGCTCGACATGTCGGGTACTCACTCGGCAGGCGAGCACGCCGCCGCGCCGGGTGCGGCGGCGTCAGAGCACGACGGCGGGCGGCTCGGCGACCGAGTAGTTGTGCCGGAACACGTCCTCCGGGTCGTACCGCCGCTTGAGCCCGCGCAGCCGCTCCAGGGTCGCGCCCGGGTAGACGTCCCCGAGCCGCTCGGGGCGGGGGTCGGTCTCGAAGGACAGGTACGCCCCGTCGAAGTGGTGCGCCATGGCGTCCCAGATCGCGTCGATCCGCCGCCGGCTGGTGCCCATGGCCACGATGCTGAAGTTCGCCGACCGGTGGGCGTACGCCGTGGCGTCGGCCGGGACGTCGTGCACGGCTCCCCCGGCGGCCCGGATCTGGAAGAACGGCGTGGCGCCGCTGCGCACGAGCCGGGCGGCGTCGGCGGCGAGCTCCGGGGTGAGGTGCTCGGCCATCCCGGTCCGCGTGACGGGCTCGCCCTCGGAGAAGTGCCGCTGCGGGGTGGAGACGACCGCCGGGTACGGCACGACCTGCACCTGCTGCTGGAGCAGGGGCGCGATCCGGGCGAACGGGGTCAGCCGCTCGACGATGGTCTCCGGGTCGTCGGAGTCGACCATCGCCATGATCTGGGCGACGACCGTCCCGTCGCGGGGCGGGCCCATGATCAGGAAGGCCGTGGTGTCCCGCGGGGCCGCCTCCAGGGTCGCGCCGTAGTCGACGAGGAACTGCTCGGTGTCGGTGGCGTCGAGGACGAGCTGGGCGAAGCCGACGTCGCCGACCTCGTCCACCTCGAACTCGAAGGAGGTGACGATCCCGAGGTTCGCGCCGGCGCCGCGCACGCCCCAGAACAGGTCGGGGTGCTCGTCGGCGCTCGTCCGGACCACGGAGCCGTCGGCGAGCACCACCTCGGCGGCGCGCAGGTGGTCGAGGGTCAGGCCGTGCGCGCGGACGAGGAACCCGATGCCGCCGGCGGTGGCGAGACCGCCCACGCCGACGCCGCCGTAGTCGCCGGAGGTCAGCGCCCAGCCGTACGGGTGCAGGGCCGCGGCGACCTCGCCCCAGCGCGCGCCCGGCTGGATCCGGACGCGGCGGGTGGCGACGTCGAGCACCTCGATCGCGTGCATCCGGGACAGGTCCAGCACGATCCCGCCCACGTTGGTGGACCGGCCGCTGATGCCGTGGCCGCCGCTGCGCACGGCGAGCGGGACGTCCTGCGCCCGGGCGTAGGCCAGCGCCTCGACCACCTCGGCCGTGCTGCCGGGCCGCAGGACCAGTCCGGGCCGGCCGCCGCGCAGGTAGGTGGACCGGACGGCGGCGTAGCGCGCGTCGCCGGGCTCGACGGCGGTGCCGACCAGGGACGCCGGGACCGCGTCGTAGTCGATGCCCGGCACGCGCGCCGCCCGGACGGCCGCGCGGCGCACGGTGCCGACCCGGGTGCCGCGGGCGGCGCGCTCGGCGGCGACCCGCTCGCGCAGGGCCGGGGCGACGTCGGCGGCGAACGCCGCCAGCGCGGCCTCGTCGGCCACCGCGAGGACGAGCGTGCCGACCCCGGCGTCGAGCACGAGAGCCGCGAGCGCGTCCGCCCCGGCCGCCGCGTCGAGCACGAGCCCGCGCCGCACCTCGCGCGGGTCCCGGCCCGCCGCGGCGAGGTCGGCGTCGAGCGCGGCCTGCTCGCGGAGCACGTCGTCGCGGCCCGACGTGGCGAGGCCCGGCAGCCACCAGCCGTCGGCGACCCGCGCCGCGAGCGCCCGGGACCCGGCGACGTCCGCGCCCCCGTCGAGCCAGAGCGCCAGGTCGTGCGCCGGGGCCGGGCCTCGCTGCGCGCCCGGGACGTGGTGGTGCCGGCCCTCGTGCACGAGCGGCCCGGGCTCCGCGGCGGCCCACACGCCGCGCAGGACGTCCACGCCCTCGGCGAGCGCGTCCAGCGCCTCGTCGGGGTCGGTCCCGTCGGCGGGGTCGGCGGCGAGCCCGAGCGTCACGCGCCCGCCCGCCAGCAGGTCCAGGCTCGCGACGGCGCGGGCGAGCACGGCCGGCGGCCGGTCGTCGAGCCGCAGGCCGCGGGTCGCGAGGTCGACGCGCTCCGTCGCGCCGGCGACGGACCCGACGACGGTCCACGCGTCGAGCCCGGGCTCGCCGACGGGCGCGTCGGCGACGACCACCAGGTCCAGGCCGAGGTCCTCGGCGCGCCGCGCGAGCCGCGCCGCGGCGCCCGGGTCGGCCGCACGGGGCGTCAGCTGGACGCCGAGCCGCAGGGGGTGCCCGAGGTCCACGCCGCTCACGCCTCCCCCGCCACGACCGCCGCGGGTGCCACCCCGGCGGACCCGCCGCGCTCGGCGGCGACCAGCTCACGCACGGCGGGCGCGATCTCCTGCCCGAGGACGGTGAGCAGCGTCGGGTCGTCGCCGGTGGCGATGAAGCCGCTGGTGCCGTGCTCGAGGGCGAGGACGGCGAGCTGCTCGACCCACTGCTCGGGCGGGCCGGCGAGCAGGTTCGGGCTGCGCCGGGCGGACAGCTGCCCGCCGACGTTGAGCAGCCGGCGCACGGCGCGCGGGTCGCGCCCGGCCGCCTGCGCGGCGTCGTCGATGCGGGCGTTGCCGTCGTCCAGGTCCTGCAGGCTGCTGAGGTAGGGCAGGGACGGCAGCCAGCCGTCGGCGTGCTCCCCGGTGAGGCGGAGCATGCGCGGCTTGTAGGCGCCGACCCAGATGCCGACGGGGTGCGCGGGCGCGGGGCCGCGCTTGGCGCCGGCGAGCGGCCAGTAGTCGCCGGGGAGGTCCACGCGGGCCCGCTCGCCGGTGTCCCAGAGGGCGCGGATGACGGCGATCGCCTCGCGCAGCGCATCCACGCCCTGGCCGGGCGTGAGCCGGCGGCCGCCCATGGCCTCGATGGCGTCCCAGAAGCCGCCCGCGCCGAGCCCGAGCTCGACGCGGCCGCCGGACAGCAGGTCCAGGCTGGCGACGGAGCGGGCGAGCACGGCGGGCGGGCGCAGGGGAAGGTTCGCGACGTTCGGCGCCAGGGTGATGTGCTCCGTGCGGGCGGCGACGTAGGACAGCAGGGTCCACGTGTCGAGGAACGACGGCTGGTACGGGTGGTCCTGGAACGTCGCGAGGTCGAGCCCCACCCGCTCGGAGATCTGCGCGAGCCCGACGACGCGCTCGGGTGCCGCGTTGCCCGGGGTGATGAACGACCCGAAGAGCAGGTCGTGGCCGTAGTCCGTCATGTCCGCCTCGTCTCGGTCCGCCGACGAACCCGTCGGCAGACCCGATCGTATGTGCCACAGATGATTGGCTCAACCACGGGCCTCGGCGTACGATTCCCGGCATGACGGCGACGGACGAGCAGACGACGCACCCGGTCTCGGACCTCGGGTGGTCGCTCGGCGTGCTGCTGCGGGCGTACGAGCACGCGATGACGACCGCGGTCGAGGCGGTGCCGCACGGGTTCCGCGGGTTCCTGGTGCTGCGCGAGGTGGTGCGCGGGGCGCACCCGAGCCAGGCCGCGCTGGCCGCGAGCCTCGGCATCGACCGCACCGTGATGACGTACCTGATCGACGACCTGGAGCAAGCCGGCCTGGTGGAGCGCCGGGTGGCCGAGGTCGACCGCCGGCAGCGGCGCGTGCACCCGACCCCGGACGCCGACGCGCTGCTCGCGGAGCTGGAGCACCGGATGGCGGTCGCGGAGGACGCGGTCTTCGGCGCGCTCGACCCGGCGGACCGCGCGACGGTCGGGCGGCTGCTGCGCCGCGCGGCGTGCGAGTACCGCGAGACCGGGGACCCGTGCACCACCGTGGAGCACGCGCTGGGGCGCTGAGCCCGGCGAGCGCCCCCGCACCGGGTCAGGCCCGCCGGGCCTCGGCGTCCTCGCACGCCGCCAGCAGCAGCTGCGCCGCCTTGCGCACCTGCGCCACCTGGCCCAGGTCCAGCCGCAGCCCCTCGACCATCGCGGCCGGGATGCCGACCGCCCGCTCCCGCAGCGCGCGGCCCGCGTCGGTGAGCCGGATCGCCAGCGCCCGCTCGTCGGCCCCGTCGCGGGCACGCTCGACCAGCCCGAGCGCCTCCAGCCGGCGGACCAGCGGCGACGTCGTGGCGGGCTCGAGGTGCAGCAGCCCGGCGAGCGCCTTCAGCGTGAGGTCGCCGTGCTGCCACAGCGCGAGCATCGCGAGGTACTGCGGGTGGGTGAGCCCGAGCGGCTCCAGCAGCGGGCGGTAGAACCCGACGAGCGCCCGGGCCGCGGCGGACATGGCGAGGCAGACCTGCGCCTCGACGGCGAGCGGGTCGGTCGCGGGCGCGTCGGGGCCCGGTGCGGGGACGGGCGCGGCGGCACGGGTCACGTCACCGATGCTAGCGCGCCTCGTTCGTGGGCATATGATGAGGGCACTCAGCATCGACGGACGAGGCGGCGGCCATGGGCAAGATCGGCAGGGCGAACGACAGGCGCGAGGCGGCGCTGCTCAGCGTGTTCGGGCCGGCGCAGGTCGGTGACCCTCTGGCTCCGGACCGCGAGGTCGCCGACGCCGACCGCGAGCGCGACCAGGCGCTGCGCACCGAGTTCGTGCGGGTGGTCGGCGCGGACGGCCGCTCGTACCTCGTGGAGCGCCCCGTCGAGGGCTGAGCCCTCCCCCGCGGTCCGACGGCGACGCCCCCGCGACCGAGCCGGTCGCGGGAGCGTCGCGCGTGCGGGGCGGGTCAGCGCGCCGCGGCCCGGCGCCAGGCGAGCAGGGCGACGACGAGCGCGCCGACGCCGGCCGCGAGGCCGAGGCCGCCGAGCACGACGGGCAGCGCGCCGGAGCCCTCGTCCGACGACGGGGCCGCCTCCGCCGGGCCGTCCTCGGCGGCGTCCTCGGAGGCGTCCGCCGCCCCGTGCCCGTCGGCCGCCGCCTCCGTGGTCGTGAAGGCCGGCGCCGGGTTGTCGGGCTCGGCGTCGCCCTCGGCGACCTGGTCCCAGTCGACGACCTCGCCGTCCGCGTACTCCTGGTGCGCGGGCAGGACCAGGTCGGTGCCGGCCGCGGGCAGCGGGCCGACCGAGATCGCGAACTGCTGGAACTCGCCGTCGCCGATGCCGGCGCCGTCGGCGGTCCAGGTGACGCTGAGCGGGGCCTCGGTGATCGTGGCGCCGTCGACCTCGACCGGCTCGGGGAGCGCGCCGCGCTCGACGGTGGCGGTCCAGCCGGGCACCGGCTGCGTCGAGACGGACGTCAGCGGGGTGCCGGTCGGCAGGTCGACCGTGACCCGGGTGGTCGCGGAGGTGGGCGACTCGTTGGGGACGCGGAACGTCAGGACGGTCCAGCCGCCGGCGGCGGTGGTCTCGGGGACGACCCGGACGTGCGCGGAGGTCGCGGCGGCGGAGCCGAGGACGAGGGCGGCGGCCAGCGCGGAGCCGGCGGCGGCGCGCACGAGGGCGCGGGGGGATGCGGACATGGTGGTTCTCCTGGGGACGTGGCACGACGCGCGCGACCGGGCCGCCGGGCGGTGCCGCGGCGGGGCGCGCGAGGACGGCGCGGCCCAGGGCCCCGCCGCCGAACGGCGTGCGGGGCTCAGGCCACGCGGGGGCGGAGCACCCCGGGCGGCCCGCGCCGCGGCACCCCGCCGCCCAGCGCCGGGAGCGGGCGCGGCGCGGCGACGACCGGCGCGACGGGACCCCGCGGCGGCGTCACCGGTCCCGGCAGGGCGTCGGCGAGCACCGGCAGCAGCGCGGCCCAGCGGCGGGCCAGCGCGAGGACGCCGCGGTCGGTCGCGACGAGCAGCAGCACCGTGGCCGCCATCGCCGCGGCGTGCGCGGCGAGCATGAGCCCGCCGGTGCCGTGCGGCTCGGCGACCGCCGCGGCACCGAGGCCGCCCGGCGCGGCGGCGGTCCCCGCCAAGGCGGTCGACCCGCCGACCGGCAGGACCACCCCGTGCCCCGCGTGGGCGCCACCGGCGACCGCGGCGGCGCCGGCCGGCGCGAGCCAGGTGAGGGCCGCGTGCACGCCCAGCTGGCCCGCCACCGCGACGGGCAGCAGCACCCGGACGGTCAGGGGCCGGCGCGCGAGGGCCGCCGAGCCGACGAGGACCAGCGCGCCGATCAGGGCCAGCGCGGACGCGGACGGGGCGTGGCCGCCGCCGAGGACGTGCGCGCCGGACCCGAGCGCGAGCACGGTCGCCGCGACGCCGAGCAGGCGCCCCACGACGAGCGCACGCTGCACGGACGGGTCCACGGCGCCGACGCTACGGCATCGGCGGGACGATGGTCCCGCCGGGAGCGGGTGACCGGGGCGCCGGCGCGCGCCGGCCGCTCACCCGCCTGCCGCGCGCCGGGCCGCCGACCCGGCCGGCGACGCCCCGGTCGCGGGCGCCACCGCCCGCGGCCCCGTAGCCTGCAGGTCGAGGACCGACGACACCCGGGGAGGGCGCGTGACGACGGAGCCGCAGGCCGGCGCAGGGACCGGCATGCGCGAGCCCGCGGCACCGCGGCTCCCCCGCGCCCGCCGCCGGCCGAGCGCGGGCGACCTCCGCCTCGTCCTGCTGTTCGCGCTCCTCAACGCCGCCGCCTGCCTGCTCGGCCGGTCCACGCGGGTGCCGGACGCCGAGGTGAGCCTCGTCTGGCCGGCCGCCGGGGTCGCGTTCCTGTGGCTCGTCGTGCGTGCGCGCCGACCGTGGCCCTGGCTGGACCCGCTGGTGCTGACCGTGTCCACCGGCGTCGTGGTCGCCGCGACCGGCGCGTCGGTCACGACGGCGGTGATCGGGGCGCTCGCCGCCACCGTGCAGTCCGTGGTGTGCGCGTGGGTGGTCGCCCGGCGCGCGCCGCACGTGTGGGCCGCGCGCGGCACGCAGCAGCTGCGCCGGGTCCAGGACCTGTGGTGGCTGGTGCTGGGCGCCGCGCTGAGCTCGGTGGTGTCCGCACCGCTGCTCGAGCTGGCGGTGGTCGTCGGCGGCGAGCCGTGGTCCTGGCGCACGTCGCTGCTGTGGTGCGCGCGGAACACCGTCGCGATCATCGGCATCGGCACCCTGGGCTTCACCCTCGGCGCCTGGCTGCACCGCCGGTCGACGCGGCACTCCGCCCACGAGCGCATCGAGTGGTGGACGGAGGGCAGGGGCGCGGACTACCTTGCCGCGCTGCTGCTCGCCCCGCTGCTCTACGTCGTGTGGTTCGTCCAGGTCGACTGGCTCGCGGTCGTCTTCCCGCTGATCGGCCTGACCGTGTGGGCGGGGTCGCGGCTGCCCACCCGCTCGGTCGTCCTGCACACGACCCTCTGCGGGGGCGTCGCGATCCAGCTGACCCTCGCGGGGTCGGGGCCGTTCGCGGAGCTGCCCGACCCGACCGCCCAGGTCGCGATCGCCCAGCTGTACGTGGGCCTGGTCGCCGTGATCGGCCTGGCGCTCGCGATCGCCCGGGACGAGCGGCTGCGGCTGGTCGCGGACCTGCAGACCGCCCGGGACCGCGCCCAGGAGCAGGCGACGCTGCTGGCGACGGTCGTCGACACGATGTCCGAGGGCGTGCGGGTGGTGGACGCGACCGGCCGGGTGGTGGTGCGCAACCCCACGGCGGGCCTGCTGCTCACCGGCCGCACCGCGCCCGACGCCGAGGGCGACTCCGACCTGGCGCACCTGGCCCGGCTGGACGGCACGCCGGTGCCGGAGGCGGAGCTGCCGTTCCGGCGGGCGCTCGCCGGCGAGCAGGTGCGCGACGCCGACCTCCTGGTGCGGGTGCCCGGCGCGACGGACCCGCGGATCGTGACGTTCTCGGCCTCGCCCCTGCCGGCCGCGGCGGGCGGCGGCGCCGTGACGGTGCTCCGCGACGTCACGGCCGAGCGCACCGAGCTGCGCCGCGCCGCCCAGGTGCAGGCGAGCCTGCTGCCGTCGCGGGCGCTGGACGTGCCGGGGCTGGACCTCGCGGCGCGGTTCGTGCCCGCGGGCTCGGTCGGCGGGGACTTCTACGACTGGCAGCAGGTGGCCGACGGCCTGGTGCTGACGCTCGCCGACGTGATGGGCAAGGGCCCCGCGGCGGCGATCCTGGCCGCGACCACCCGCTCGGTGCTGCACGCGCAGGGCGAGCTGCACGACGTGGCCGGCACGCTGGACGCGACGGAGCGGGCGATGACCGCCGACCTCGCGAACGCCGGCGCCTTCGTCACGATGTTCCGCGCCTACGTGGACGCGGCGGACGGCCAGGTGTCGTACACCGACGCGGGCCACGGGCTGTCGCTGATCGTCGGCGAGGACGGCAGCACGCGGCGGCTGTCGGCCACCGGGCTGCCGCTCGGGATCGCGCCCGGCCCGGACCGCGTCACGGCCCGCGCCCGCCTCGGCCCCGGGGAGCTGCTGGTGACCTTCTCCGACGGCGTGCTCGACGCGCTCGGCGGCTCGCTGGGCGACCTCGACCAGGTGGGCCGCGTGGTCCGCGGCACCCGCACCGCCGAGCAGGCCGCCGACGCCGTGCTGTCGCTGGTCGACCCCCGGCACCCCGAGGACGACCTGACGGTGGTCACCCTGCGCCGGGCCGCCTGACGCGCCCCCCGCCCGCTCTCCCGGAGGCCCCCCGTGCACCTGCTGCTCCTCGCCGACACCCACGTCCCGCGCCGGGCTCGGGACCTGCCCCCGGTGGTCTGGGACGCCGTCGACGCGGCGGACGTCGTGCTGCACGCGGGCGACTGGGTCGACGTGGCGCTGCTCGACGCGCTGGAGGCCCGCGCCCGGCGCCTGGTCGGCTGCTGGGGCAACAACGACGGGCCCGACCTGCGTACGCGGCTGCCCGAGGTCGCCCGCGTCGACCTCGGCGGGCTGCGGTTCGCGGTGGTGCACGAGACCGGGCAGGCCGCCGGCCGGGAGGCGCGCTGCGCGGCGGCGTACCCGGGCACGGACGTGCTGGTGTTCGGCCACAGCCACATCCCGTGGGACACGGTCGCCCCCGGCGGCCTGCGGCTGCTCAACCCCGGGTCGCCGACGGACCGGCGCCGGCAGCCGGCCGGGACCTACCTGACCGCCCGGGCCGAGGGCGGCGCGCTGCACGACGTCGTGCTGCACGCCGTCCCGCCGCGCGCCTGAGGCGGCGCGGCCGAGGCGACGCGGGTCAGCCCGCCCGGCGGACCGCCACGACCGTGATGTCGTCCGGCCGCTCCGCCGCGCCGGCCGCGAGCCGCAGCACCGCGTCCACGGCGGCGTCCGCCGACCCGACGCCGCGCACCGCCTCGACGACCGGCCGCACCCCCGCGAGCGTGCCGTCGACCAGGTCGAGCAGGCCGTCCGAGAAGGTCACCAGCAGGTCCCCCGGCCCGAGGTGCACCGTGCGCTGCTCGCGCGCCTCCTCGTCCAGCACCCCGAGCGGGAGGCCGGTCGCGGGCAGCCGCTCGTCGGTGCCGTCGGCGCGGACGACGACGGTGAGGCCGTGGCCGGCGTCGGCGTAGCGGACGTCCCCGGACGCCGCGTCGAGCGCGGCGTGGAACGCCGTGGCGAACACCCCGGCGCCGGACAGGTCGGAGTGCAGGATCGCGCCCGCGTACAGCAGGGACTGCGCGACGTCGGCCCCGTGGGCGGAGCCGCGGAGCACGGCGCGGATCGAGGCGGCCATGATCCCGGCGCCGGCGCCCTTGCCCATGACGTCGACCAGGCTCAGCACGACGCCGCCGTCCGTCGCCGACCAGTCGTAGAAGTCGCCGCCCACGGCCCGGCTCGGCAGGCACGCGCCCGCGACCTCGTACCCCGGCACCACCGGCGCGGACCGGGGCAGCAGCCCGGCCTGCACCTGGGCCGCGCGCTCGAGCTCGGAGTCGATGACGAGCTCCTTCTCGACCCAGGCGGCGAGGTCGCGCAGCAGGGCGGCGCTGTCCGCGTCGAACTGGCGGGGCCGCTGGTCGGCGATGCACAGCGTGCCGACGCGGTAGCCGCCGGGGGCGACGAGCGGCTGGCCGGCGTAGAACCGGAGGCCGCCCTCGCCCACGACGAACGGCTTGTCCCGGAACCGCTCGTCCTCGGCCGCGTCGGGCACGACGAGCATCCGGTCCTCCAGCACGGTCGTGCCGCAGAACGAGTCCTCGCGGGGCACGACCGGCTCGTCGAAGCCCGCCATCGCCTTGTGCACGACGACCTGGCGGTCGACGAGCGAGACGATCGCGGTCGAGACGCCGAACAGCTGCCGGGCGAGCCGGACCACGCGGTCGAACCGGTCCTCCGGGGGCGTGTCGAGCACGCCGAGGCGGTGCAGGGCGGCGACGCGGTCGTCTTCCAGGTGCAGGGTGTCAGGAGCCATCGGCACGACCGTACGTCACGCCGACGCGTCGCGGGCCAGCCGCCAGGTGTTCCGGTCGCCCTCCCGCGCCAGGCTCAGGCTGTCGACCGCCCGGAGCACCAGGGCGATCCCCCGCCCGCTCTCGGCGAAGTCGTCCACCGGGCCCGGGTCGAGGTCGACCCGGACGGGCGCGCCGTCGTCGGTGAGCTCGGCCTCGAGCCGGCCCCGGTCGGCCCGCAGCAGGACGCTCGCCCGCACCGGGCCGTCGCCGACCGGGACGGTGTGCCGCACGACGTTGGTCGCGATCTCGATCACCGCGGTCTCGAACCGCAGCCGGTCGAGGTCCGGCACCTCGGGCGCGGCCTCCCACAGGCGCGCCAGGCCGTCGTGCACCTCGTCGAGCCAGGCGGGCTCCGCGGGGCCGTCGACGCGGAGCTCCGCGGCCCCGTCAGCGCCCGGCACCGACCGCCTCCTCGACCGTCGCGTACGGGCGGAGCACGCGGTCCATCGTGGTGAGCTCGAGGACCGTCCGGACCTGCTGCCCGACGCCCGCGATCCGCAGGTCGCCCCCGGCGGCACGCGCGCTGCGCAGGCCGCCGACCAGGGCGCCCAGCCCGGACGAGTCCAGGAACGCCGTGCCGCTCAGGTCGACGACGACGAGCGTGCGCCCGTCCGCCACCTCGCGGTCCACGGCGGCCTTGAGCTCACCCGCGGCGGCCATGGTCAGCCGCCCCTGCACGCGCAGCACCGCCGTGCCCTCGCTCCGGTCGGTCGTCAGCTCCATCGGGTCCTCCTCGTCGTCGTCGTCATGCGATGCCCCGGCGCCGCGCGCTGGACGGCGGGCTCGCCTCCGGGCCGGTGAACCCGCGGTAGCGCAGCGCCTGCACCACCACGCTGAGCACCACCAGGTCGTACCCCACCCACAGCAGGTTCACGGTCGTGCCCACCCACAGGGACAGCCCGAGCGAGGCCCGGACGATCCCGATGACGGCCGCGACCACCAGCAGCACCATGGCCAGCAGCTGCGGCCAGACGAGCCGCCACTGGCTGGGCGTGCCGTCCGGCCGGACCTTGGGGGTCACGGCGAAGCCGAGCGGCCGGCCGAACCACACGTTCGCGACGGCGGTCCAGACGGCCTTGATCCACACCGGGAACAGGGCGAGCGCGTACTGCTGCCCGCGCCAGGTCTTCACGCCCCGCGCCGCCACCACGAACAGCAGCTGGCTCGCCAGGAAGAACGGGATGAACCGCGCGAAGAAGTCCACCGTCCAGGCGGTCACCGGCAGCACGCCGAAGCACAGGAAGATGATCGGCGCGGCCAGGTACACCAGCGCGGCGAAGCCGGACAGGTAGGACCACATGGTCGCGAAGTACATGAGCCGCTGGCCGACCGTGAGGCCCCGGACACCCAGCGGGTTCTCCTTGAGCATCACCTGCATGGTGCCCTGCGCCCAGCGCAGCCGCTGGGTCATCATCGTGCCCAGGTCCTCGGGCGCGAGCCCGTGCGCCAGGCTCTCGTGGTGGTAGACGGTCTTCCAGCCGAGCGAGTGCAGCCGCATGGCCGTCGCCATGTCCTCGGTGACCGACAGCGTGGCGACGGGCATGACCGCCTGCGCCTCCGAACCGCGGTCGACGTCGACCGCCCGCACCAGGGCCTGCACCGACTCGATCGCGCCGAGCGGCGACCACTCGCGGTCCGCGAGCCGGGCGAGCGCGGGCTCGTCGACCACGACGGCGCCGATCTCGTCGTCCCGCGCGATCGGCAGCGCGGCGATCGCGGCGAGGTCCTCCTGGATGCTCGCGACGTCCCGGGCCACGACCTGGGCGGAGATGGCGTCGACCTCCCGCTGGAAGCCGTACGTGACGTCGGACAGCGGCTCGCCGGCGTCGAGCGAGCCGAGCGCCCGCGCGGCGGCCTCCTGCACCTCGTGCAGCACCGCCGCCTGGACGGCGTCCGGGGCGTCGCGCTGGGCGCGGTCGAGCAGCCGGCGGGACGCGTGCAGGGCCTCGCGGACCGAGCGCTCGGTCTCCCGCACGTAGCCGACCAGGCCGAGCTGCATGAGCGCGTCCCGGCGCAGCACCGCGTTGGAGCCGCAGAAGAACGCGGCGTTCCAGCCGTCCTTGCCCTGCTGGATCGGGCCGTAGAACAGCGGCGCCTGGCTGCCGAGCGGGTCGGCGGACGTGACGTTGGTGAAGAACTGGGGCGTCTGCACGAGCGCCACCGCGGGGTCGTCGAAGTGCCCGAGCACGCGGTCGAGGATCTCCGGCTCGGGGATCTGGTCCGCGTCCAGGATCAGCAGGAACTCGCCGTCGGTCTGGAACAGGGCGTTGTTCAGGTTGCCCGCCTTGGCGTGCCGCGGCCGGTCGGTCCAGTCCTCGGAGCGCTCGATGTACCCGACGCCCGCGGCGCGCGCGGCGGCGGCCAGGTCGGGCCGGGAGCCGTCGTCGAGCACCCAGGTCCGGTGCGGGTAGCTGATGTCGCGCGCGGCCTCGGCGGTCCGCATCACGAGCTCGACGGGCTCGTTGTACGTGGTGACGAACACGTCGACCGTGAGGCCCGGGGCGGGCGCGGGCGGGTCGTCCCGCCGCCGCGCCTTCCACATCGTCATGCCGAACAGCGCGACGTCGATCAGCGAGTAGGTCTCCGCGATCACCAGCGGCACGGCGATCCACCACGCCGACCAGTTGACCGAGTCGAGCCAGCGCCAGGCGATGTAGTTCACGCCCAGCACGAGCGTGAGCACCACGACGACCCGCAGCACGAGCTGCTGCCTCATCCGTTCTCCCTCCGCAGCACCACGACGGTCACGTCGTCGGGGCGGTCCGTGGCGGTGCCGGCGGCCGCGAGCACGCGGGCCACGGCGTCCGCCGCCGACGTGGCGGCACCGAGCGGTGCCGCCAGCACGTCCTCCGGGTCCAGCGCCCGGTCGCCGCGCTCGAGCAGGCCGTCGCTGACGACGGCCAGGGTGTCGCCCGGGGCCAGCGCGACCTCCGCGGCGGCGCGCGGCTCCCCCACGACGACGCCGAGCGGCGGGCCCTGCGCGGGCAGCCTCCGCAGCGTGCCGTCGGCCGAGCGCACCACCGCGAGCCCGTGGCCCGCGTCGGTGTACCGCAGCACCCCGGTCGCCGGGTCGAGCGCGGCGTGGAACGCGGTGACGAACGCCCCGGCGCGGTCCAGGTCGGGCTCGAGCACCTGCTCCGCGAGCGCCACCGCAGCCGCGACGTCCTCGTGCCGGCCGACGCCGCGCAGCACCGACCGGACGGTCGCGGCGATGATCGCCGCGCCCAGCCCGCGGTCCATGACGTCGGCCAGGGTGAGCAGCAGGCGGCCCGGGGCGACCTGCCAGTCGTAGAAGTCGCCGCCGACCCCGCGCGCGGGCAGGCAGGCGCCGGCGAGGTCCCACCCCGGGACCTCGGGGGCGGTCGTCGGCAGCAGCCCGCGCTGGACCTCCGCGGCCCGGCCGAGCTCGGCGTCGGCGGAGAGCTCCTTCTCCACCCAGGCCGCGAGGTCGGACAGCAGCGCCTCGTCCTCGGCGGTGAACTCCCGGGGCCGGCGGTCCATCAGGCACAGCGTGCCGACGCGCTCGCCGCCTGCGGTCGCCAGGGGGCGCCCCGCGTAGAACCGGATGTGCGGCTCGCCGGTCACGAACGGGGCCGCGGTGAACCGCGGGTCGCGCGCCGCGTCCCGGACGACGAGGGTCGTCGGCTGCTCGATGGCGACGGCGCAGAACATCCCGTCGCGGGGCGTCTCGCGGGCCGCGGTGCCCTGCCGCGACTTGAGGAACAGCCGGTCGGCGTCCACCAGGGAGACGAACGCCATCTGGACGTCGAACAGCTGCTGGGCCAGCCGGGTCACGCGGTCGAACCGCTCCTCCGAGGGCGTGTCGAGCACGTCCAGCTCGCGCAGCGCGGCGACGCGTCGTGCCTCGTCGACGTCGTCCCGTGCGGTCTCGCCCATGCCTCACCCCCGGCGTGACCCTACCCACAGGACCCGTGACCTGCAGCGCGGGCGCGGCCTGCCGAGACCACCCGCCTGACGGGTCAAGCAGGACCGCCGGGTGCCGATCAAGCAACCGTGCTGCAGCGAGTCCCCGTCCCCCCGCTCGCGGTCGCCGTCGCCGCGCTCGCGCTCCACGCCCTGCTGCCCGCGGGCACCCTGCGGGACCTGCTGTACGTGGCCGTCGGCGCCGTGTGCGCGGTGCGGACCCACCGGGCGGCGGGCCGGATCCCGGGCCCGCAGCGGCGCGCGTGGCGGCTGCTGGCGCTCGGGCTCGCCGCCTGGGTCCTGGGCGACGCGGTGTGGACGCTGCTGGAGCGCGGGCTCGGGGTCGAGCCGTTCCCGTCCGTGGCCGACGTGGCGTACGTCGCGTCCTACCCCTTGCTGGCCGCGGGGCTGGTCCGGGCGTTCCCCGCGCCCCGGGGCCGACGGCCGACCTGGCTGCTCGACGCGCTGCTGGTGACGAGCGGCCCGCTGCTGGTCCTGTGGCTGCTGGTCCTCGAGCCGACCCTCTCCGGCTGGCCCGCCGACCCGCTGGGGACGGCCGTCGGCGCGGCCTACCCCGCCGGCGACGCGCTGCTGCTCCTGCTCCTCGCGCGCGCCTCCACGGCCACCGGCGACCAGCCCCGCGCCCTCCGGCTGACCACGTGGGGCGTGCTGGCCATCCTGGTCGCGGACGAGCTGTTCCTCCTGGCCCCGGGCTGGCCCGCGCTGGACGCGCGCGTGCACCTGCTCGACTCCCTGTGGCTGTCCGGGTACGTGCTCCTGGCGTGCGCCGCCCGGCACGCGTCCGCCGGCCGGGCCGCGCCCCCGCGCGCCGACGGCGACCTCAGCACCGGCTACCTGGTGCTGCTCGGCGCGTCGGTGTGCGTGCTGCCGGGCACGCTCGCGGTGGAGGCGTTCCGGGGCGGCCCGGTGCACCTGTCGGAGGTGTGCACCGCCGCCACGGTGGTGATCTCCGCGTTCCTGCTCCGGTTCGGCGGCCTGCTGCGGGCCATGCGGCGCCAGCACCGGCACCTCGAGCACCTGGCCGTGACCGACCACCTGACCGGGCTCGCGAACGCGACCGGGCTGGCGCGCCGGCTGGAGGCGGCGCCCGACGACGCCTCCGCGGGCAGCGTCCCAGCGGTCCTGCTGGTGGCGCTCGACGGCTACCGCGACGTCGCGCAGACGCTCGGGCACGCCGTGGCGGACGACCTGCTGCTCGCGGTCGGCACCGTCGTCGCCCGCGAGGCCGAGGACGGCCGGACCCCGGCCCGGCTCGCGCGGGACGTGTTCGCGGTCGGGCTGGACGTCGCCGACGTGCCCGAGGCGGAGCGCGCGGCGACGCGGCTGGTCGGCCGGCTGACCCCGCCGCTGGCGGTCGGCGGGCTCGACCTCACCGTGCAGCCGGTGGTCGGCGTGGCCGTGGCGGGCGGACGGCCGGCCACCGCCGACGCGCTGGTGACCCGGGCGGACGCCGCCCTGCCCGCCGCGCGCGGCCGCGACACGCGGGTGGCCGT
>NZ_JAANNB010000130.1 GCF_011603975.1 Cellulomonas sp. IC4_254
TGCACGAGCCGACCCGACGCCGGATCACCGCCCTGCCCACCCCGGTCGAGGACGGCGGCGGTCGCCGGCCGTGGCGCGTCCGCCGCGCCGGGCTGCTCGACGTGAACCCGCTGGCCCGGATGATCGCCGCGCACCGGCCGTTCGTCGACCTGGACGGCGACGGCGAGCCCGACCCCGGGCCGGACCCGGAGCAGGCGGGACCGGCGACCCGGCTGATGCTGAGCCTCGGGGCGATGGAGCACGGCGAGGTGTGGCTCGCCGACGCCGCGGGCGTCGCGGACCCCGACCGTCCCGCCGACCTGGCCGCCGTCGCGGTGTGGCTCCCGCCCGACGCCGACCGCCTCGGCACGGACCTCCAGCGTGTCGTGACCCGGGAGCTGGGGGTCCGGCTCGACCCGCACCCCGAGCCGGCCCGCGCGCCGCTGCGCGCGATCGCGGAGGCCACGGCGCGCACGCTCGCGCTCGTGCGGGAGTCCGGCGCGGAGCGGGTGCTGGTGCTCCTCGCCGACGACGGCCGCGCGGCCGCGGGCCCGCGGGCGGCGCTGCTCGCCGACCTCCTCGCGCCGGTCGCCGCGGAGCAGGGCGCCGCGGGCCGGGACGTCCTGGCGGTGACCGTCGACCCCGCGCAGGTCGCAGACCTGCGGGCGCTCGGGTTCGCGGAGGTGGCGACCACCCCGCTGGGCGCCGCGTCGCTGTGGCTCGGCGCGCTGCGCGCCGGCGCCGCCGCACCGGGCGCGACCGCGGGCGGAGCCGCCCGGGCTCAGGCCGCGATCGCGACCGCGTAGCCCGCGGCGTCCTCCTCGAGGTCGCCGGTCTCGCCCTCGGCCACCGCGCGGCGGCCGAGCACGATCGTGTACGTCCAGAACGCGGCCAGCGCGATCGCCCCGATGACGATCTTCAGCCACCACGGCAGCGTCGACCCGGTGACGAAGCCCTCGATGACGCCGGACAGCAGCAGCGCACCGGCGAGCCCGATCACGACGGTGATGAGCGCGCGGCCCTCCTCGGCCAGCGCGCGCGACCGCGGCCGGCCCTGGGGGTCGATCCAGGCCCAGAACAGCCGGAGGCCCGCGGCGCCGGCGACGAAGATCGAGGTCAGCTCCAGCAGGCCGTGCGGCGTGATGAGCTGGAAGAAGATGCCCAGGCTGTCGTGCGCGGCCATCATCCCGCCGGTCGCGCCGACGTTCACCGCGTTGTTGGCGAGCACGTAGAGGGTGCCGATCCCGGAGATGCCGAGCGCGACGCTCAGCGCGGCGACCCAGGCGTTGTTCGTCCACACCACGGCCGCGAAGCCGGCGCCCGGGTCGTAGTAGGAGGCGAACGCCTCGTCGACGTACTGCTGGCGCTCGCTCGGCGTGCCCATCGCGGCGAGCGCGTCGGGGTTCGTCGCGACCCACCAGCCGGCGACGGTCGCGACCGCGAGGCACGCGACCATCACGCCGACGGTCCACCAGCGGAGCCGGTACAGCGCGGCGGGCAGCGACAGCACGAGGAACCGGCGGACGTCCCGCCAGGCGGGCTCGTGCGCGCCGGCGATCCGGGACCGCGCGCGGGCGAGCAGCTGCGACAGCCGCGCGACCGCGTCCGGGTCGGGGGCCGAGGACCGGATCGTCGACAGGTCGGTCGCGGCGGCCTGGTAGAGCCGGACCAGCTCGTCGGCCTCGGCGCCGTCCAGGCCCCGCCGCCGGGACAGCTCGTCCAGGCGCGCCCAGGCGGGCTCGCGCACGGCGGAGAAGGCGTCCAGGTCCACGCCCGATACCCTGCCACACGAGGCCCGGTCCCGACCGGGTGACCTGGGACGGGACGTCGGCGGAGGTGGGGCGTGCAGGACGAGGGCATCGTCATCGGCGAGGGCGTCCTGCTGGACGCGCGCCCGACGTCGTTCGCGAGCCGGGTGGCGGGCGCGGTGATCGACCTGATCGCGCTCGGGCTGGTGGCGATCGCCGTGGCCTGGCTGCTGACCCGGTTCGTGGTCGTCTCGCCGAGCCAGGACGTCCTGCAGATCACGTTCGTCGTGGTGATGGTGACCGTGCTGGTCGTGATCCCGACGACGGTCGACACGCTGACCCGGGGCCGGTCGCTCGGCAAGCTCGCCGTCGGCATCCGGGTGGTGCGCGACGACGGCGGCCCGATCCGGTTCCGGCAGGCGTTCGTCCGGGCGCTGGTCGGCATCCTGGAGCTGTGGCTGACGCTCGGGTCGGTCGCCCTCATCACGTCGCTGGTGAACCCGCAGGGCAAGCGGCTCGGCGACGTCCTGGCGGGGACCTACGCCGTCCGGGTGCGCGGCCGCACGGAGACCCGCGCCGTCGTGGTCATGCCGCCGTTCCTCGCGCCGTGGGCGCAGCAGGCCGACGTGGCGCGGCTGCCGGACGGCCTCGCGCTGTCCGTGCGGCAGTTCCTGGGCCGCGCGCCCCGGCTGCACCCCGGCTCCCGGTACGCGCTCGGGCAGCAGCTGGCGGCCGAGGTCGCCCGGTACGTCTCGCCGGGCCCGCCCGCCGGCACCCACCCGGAGGCGTTCCTGGCGGCGGTGCTGGCCACCCGCCGGGACCGCGAGTACGTGGCGTCCACGCGCGCGGCGCAGCGGTCCGCCGCGGAGGCCGTCACGCTGCACCGGCTGCCGCACGGGGTGCCCGACCCGGCCCGCTGAACCACGTCGTGGACGCCCTGGCGACCGCGTCGGCGCCCCTCGTACGGTGTCGGCTGCCGGGAGCAGCCGGCGCGGACACGACGGGGTGAGGTAGTGCAGGACCAGCTCGGAGCGGTGCTCGACCAGGTGCTGGCGCGGAACCCGGGGGAGCCCGAGTTCCACCAGGCGGTGCGGGAGGTGTTCGGCAGCCTGGGGCCCGTGCTGGAGCGGCACCCCCGGTACGTCGACGCGGCCGTGCTGGAACGGCTGTGCGAGCCGGAGCGGCAGATCGTGTTCCGGGTGCCGTGGGTGGACGACGCGGGCCGGGTGCGGATCAACCGCGGCTTCCGCGTGCAGTTCAGCACCACGCTCGGTCCGTCGAAGGGCGGCCTGCGGTTCCACCCGTCGGTGAACCTCGGCATCGTGAAGTTCCTCGGCTTCGAGCAGGTCTTCAAGAACTCGCTCACCGGCATGCCGATCGGCGGTGGCAAGGGCGGCTCGGACTTCGACCCGCGCGGCCGCTCGGACGGCGAGGTCATGCGGTTCTGCCAGTCGTTCATGACGGAGCTGGCCCGGCACATCGGCGAGTACGTCGACGTGCCGGCCGGGGACATCGGCGTCGGCGGCCGGGAGATCGGCTACCTGTTCGGCCAGTACAAGCGGATGACCGGCCGGTACGAGTCGGGCGTGCTGACCGGCAAGGGCGTGACCTGGGGCGGCTCCCTGGTCCGGACCGAGGCCACCGGGTACGGCGCCGTGCTGTTCGTCCAGGAGATGCTCCGCACGGCCAACCGGTCGCTCGACGGCCAGCGCGTCGTGGTGTCCGGCTCGGGCAACGTCGCGCTGTACGCGGTCGAGAAGGCCCAGCAGCTCGGCGCGCACGTCGTCGCGTGCTCGGACTCGCGCGGCTACGTCGTCGACGACCAGGGCCTCGACCTGCCGCTGCTGCAGCAGGTGAAGACGGTCGAGCGCGGGTCCCTCGGCGACTACGCGGAGCGCCGCGGCGGCTCGGCCCGGTACGTGCCCGGCCGGCGCGTCTGGGAGGTCGGGGCGACGGTGGCGCTGCCGTGCGCGACGCAGAACGAGCTCGACGCGGCCGACGCCCGCGCGCTGGTCGACTCCGGCCTGGTGGCCGTGGCCGAGGGCGCGAACATGCCGACGACGCCCGAGGCGGTCGCCGTGCTGCGCGAGGCCGGCGTGCTGTTCGGCCCCGGCAAGGCGGCGAACGCCGGCGGCGTCGCGACCTCCGCCCTGGAGATGCAGCAGAACGCGAGCCGGGACTCCTGGTCGTTCGAGTACACCGAGCAGCGGCTCGCGGCGATCATGCGCGACATCCACGACCGGTGCGCCACCACGGCGGACGAGTACGGCGCTCCCGGGGACTACGTCCTGGGCGCGAACGTGGCGGGCTTCCTCAAGGTCGCCGACGCGATGCTGGCCCTCGGCGTCGTCTGACCCGACGTGCGCGCGGGCTCAGTCCCGCGCGCACTCCGCGGGCGCGCCGTCCGGGTCGTCGACCAGGCGGTGCAGGAGGCGCAGCAGCTCGTCCTGCTCCGCGGGCGCCATCCGTGCCAGCAGCTCCTCGGCGTGCCGGCGCCGCTCCCGGTCCGCCTCGGCGAGCACCGCGCGGCCCTCGTCCGTCGCCGCGACGAGGGTGGCGCGCCGGTCGGTCGGGTCGGGGCGCCGCTCGACCAGCCCGGCCCGCTCCAGGTCGTCCACCAGCGACGTGATCGACCGCGGCACCACGTCGAGCGCCGCGGCGAGCGCGGTCTGCCGCTGCGGCTCCTCGCGCGCCACGACCCGCAGCAGCCGGTGCCGCGACGGGGTGAGGTCGACCCGCTCCCGCACGTCGCGGCGCATGGTGTGCAGCGCGCGGCGGAGCAGCCAGAACAGCTCGTCGCCAGGGTTGCCGGGGGCCGGGTGGTGCTGCGCGGAGGCCGGGGTGACGGGCGTCATGGCCCTCACGATAGCGAGTTCCGCACATAGAGAGGTAACCTCTCTATCGGAATCGTCCCCCTGGAGGCCCCATGTCCATGCACGGAGGAGGCGGCGGACCGGCCATGTACCGGTCGTTCCGTCACGACCCGTCCGTCGCCCGGCGTCGCATCACCCGCGACGTGCTGCGGCGCATCCTGTCCTTCGCCCGCCCCTACCGCGGGCTGCTCACCGTCTTCCTGGTCGTCGTCGCGCTCGACGCCGCGATCGGCGCGGTCACCCCGCTGATCTTCCGGCAGATCATCGACCACGGCATCGCGCAGGGCCGCACCGGGCTGGTGCTCGGTCTCGCCGGCGTGGTCGCGCTGCTCGCGATCGCCTCGGCCGGGCTGACCCTCGCGTCCCGCTGGTTCTCCGCGCGGATCGGCGAAGGGCTGATCCTCGACCTGCGCACGCAGGTGTTCGACCACGTCCAGCGGATGCCGCTGGCGTTCTTCTCCCGCACCCAGACCGGCGCGCTGGTGCAGCGGCTGAACGGCGACGTGCTCGGCGCGCAGCAGGCGTTCACGTCCACGCTGTCCAACGTCGTGTCCAACGTGCTGACGGTGGTGCTGGTCATCGCCGCGATGCTGTCCCTGTCCTGGCAGATCACGCTGCTGTCCCTGGTGCTGCTGCCCGCGTTCGTGCTGCCGGTGCGCGCGATGGGCCGCCGGCTGGCCGGCGTGACGCAGGAGTCGTACACGCTGAACGCCGCGATGGGCCAGACGATGACCGAGCGGTTCAACGTCGCCGGCGCGCAGCTGGTCAAGCTGTACGGCCGCCCCGAGGACGAGACCGCGGAGTTCGCCGCGCGCGCCTCGCGGGTGCGGGACATCGGCATCACGTCCGCCATGTACGCCGCGGTGTTCCGGATCGGTCTGACGCTGATCGCCGCGGTCGCGGTCGCGATCGTCTACGGGCTGGGTGGCGTGCTCGCGATCCAGGGCTCGCTGACGGTCGGCGTGGTCGTCGCGCTGACGTCGTACCTGACCCGGCTGTACGGGCCGATCACGGCGCTGTCCAACGTGCAGGTCGACGTCATGACCACGCTGGTGTCGTTCGAGCGGGTCATCGAGGTGCTCGACCTGAAGCCCACCGTCGCCGACGCCCCGGACGCCCGGCCGCTGCCCGCCGACGTGGCGGGCTCCGCGAGCGTGGAGCTGGACGACGTGTCGTTCCGGTACCCGGCCGCGTCCGAGGTCTCCCTCGCGTCCCTGGAGTCGGTCGCCCGGCTGCAGACCGAGGTGCCCGGCACGACGCTGGAGCACGTGTCGTTCACGGTGCCGCACGGGCACCTGGTCGCCCTGGTCGGGCCGTCCGGCGCGGGCAAGACGACGGTCTCCGCGCTGGTCGCCCGGCTCTACGACGTCACCGACGGGACCGTGCGGGTCGCGGGGCAGGACGTCCGGGAGGTCACCCAGGAGAGCCTGCGGGACGCCATCGGCATCGTGTCCCAGGACGCGCACCTGTTCCACGACACCATCCGCGCCAACCTGCTGTACGCCCGGCCCGGCGCGACCGACGCGGAGCTGGAGCAGGCGCTGCGCCGCGCGCAGATCTGGGACCTGGTGCACCGGCTGCCGGACGGCGTCGACACCGTCGTAGGGGACCGGGGCTACCGGCTCAGCGGCGGCGAGCGGCAGCGCCTGGCGATCGCCCGGCTGCTGCTCAAGGCCCCGCCGATCGTGGTGCTGGACGAGGCGACCGCGCACCTGGACTCCGAGTCGGAGGCCGCGGTGCAGCGGGCGCTCGCCGAGGCGCTGGTCGGCCGGACCGCGATCGTGATCGCGCACCGGCTGTCGACGATCCGCGAGGCCGACTCGATCGTGGTGCTCGACGGCGGCCGGGTGGCCGAGCAGGGCACGCACGCCGAGCTGCTCGCCGCGGGCGGGCTGTACGCGGAGCTGTACGAGACGCAGTACGCCACGGCGCGCTGACGCCGGGACGGGGGCCGGGCGGCGCCCGCGGCGCTCAGATGAGCCCGAGGTGCCGCACCGCGTCCCGCTCCTCGGCGAGCTCCGCGACCGACGCGTCGATCCGGGCCCGGGAGAACGCGTCGACCTCGAGGCCCGGCACGACCTGCCACCGGCCGTCGACGGCGGTCACGGGGAACGAGCAGACCAGCCCCTCCGGCACGCCGTACGACCCGTCGGAGATCCGCCCGGCGGACGACCAGTCGCCGGCCGGGGTGCCGTCGCGGCGCAGGCGGACGTGGTCGACGATCGCGCTGACGGTCGAGGCCACCGACGACCCGCCCCGGGCGGCGATGATCGCGGACCCGCGCTGCGCGACCGTGTCGACGAACTCGCCCTCGGCCCACTCCCGCCCGACGACGTCGAGCGCCGGGCGCCCCGCGACCAGCGCGTGCCGCAGGTCGGGGTACTGGGTCCGCGAGTGGTTGCCCCACACGGTCACCCGGGTGATGTCCCGCGGGTTCACCCGGGCGCGCAGCGCCAGCTGGGCCAGCGCCCGGTTGTGGTCCAGGCGGGTCAGGGCGGTGAACCGGTCGGCCGGCACGTCGGGCGCGTGGGCGGCGGCGATCATCGTGTTGGTGTTCGCCGGGTTGCCGATGACCAGCACCCGCACGTCGTCCGCGGCCCCGTCGTTGATCGCGGCGCCCTGGGCCCGGAAGATGCCGGCGTTGGCCTCCAGCAGGTCGGCGCGCTCCATGCCGGCGGTCCGGGGCTGCGCGCCGACCAGGATCGCGAGGTCGGCCCCGTCGAACGCGACGCGCGGGTCGGCCGTGACGTCCACGTCCGCCAGCAGCGGGGACGCCACGTCCTGCAGCTCCAGCGCCACGCCGTGCGCGGCGTGCAGCGCCTCGGGGCGCTCCAGCATCCGCACCCGCACCGGCGTGTCCGGGCCGAGCAGCTCCCCGCTCGCGACGCGGAACAGCAGCGAGTAGCCGATCTGGCCGGCGGCACCGGACAGCGTGAGCGTGACGGCGGGACGGGGCACGGAGCACTCCTGGGGGGTCGGCGTCGGGTCGGGCGTCGGCGTCAGGAGCGTCTGCGGCGACGGTCCGGCCTTCGACCGTAGGCGGCGTGCCGGCGCGGGACAAGACCGGGCGTCAGGGCTCGGCCACCACCACGGCGTGCTCGGCGGCGTCGTCGGCGACGAACCGCACCAGCCGCTCCGCCTCGGGCAGCACCGCGCGCCGGTCCGCCCGGGTCCAGCGGCGCAGCGGGGTGACGGTGAGCGTCGCGCGCTCGCGCCGGGTCCGCGGCGCACCGGCCGGCCGGGGGAGGCGCTCGCGCCGGACCACCCAGGACCCGGCGACGGACCCGTCGAGCAGCACCGTCCCCGGCGGCATCCCGTTGCGGCTGGCGAGCGCCGGGCGGATCTCCGGCGGGATCACCCGGCTGCGGTCGTCGTGCCCGAGCAGCAGGTTCTCGAAGTCGGGCAGGACCCGGGCGGGCGCCGGCGCGTCCTCGGGCGGCCGCGGGGCGTCCGGCAGGTCGAGCAGCACCCGCGGCCGGCCCGACGGCGGGTCGACGTGCAGGACCTCGACCAGCCCGGGCCGCAGCCGGTCGACCACCGGGGCGAGCCGGGTCAGACCGGACCACTGCTGCACGTCGGCGACGGTCGCCGGGCCGTACGCGGCGAGGTACCGGCGGACCAGGTCGGCGAGGGCGGCGTCGCGCTCGTCGTCGGCCGGGTCCGCGACCGGGTCGGCCGCCGCGTCGTCGGACCGGCGCAGCGCCGGCGCGTCGGCGCCGAACCAGGCCCACGCCGTCGTCCAGGTGGTCGCCATGCTCCGGCCCCACACCCCGCGCGGCGTGACCTGCACGAGCGGCAGCGTCCCGCGCGCACCCATCGCGAGCGCGGCGGGGTCGAGGTCCGGCCAGGTCGCGGCCAGCCGCGCGCCGAGGTCGCGGGCGGTCAGCGGCCCGTCGGCCAGGGCGTCGAGCGCGGCGGACCGCAGGTCGTCCAGGTCGACCTGCCGCAGCGTGGGCGCCGCGGTCACGTTGCCGAGCAGGCGGCGGCGCAGCATCGGCGCCAGCAGCGGCCAGAGCGCGAGCGCGTCCTCGGCGGTGACCAGGTGCACCGTATCCCGGAGCAGCGCGAGCCGCCCGACGCGGCGGTCCGTCATGGCGTCGGCGAGGTCGGCGTGCGCGAGGCCCGCCACGCGCGCGTGCAGCGCCAGGTAGGCCGACGACGGGTTCTGCGACTGCAGCGCGACCAGGTGCCGCACGACGTCGACCGCCGGCGCGTCCGTCCGGTCGAGCAGGTGCTGCCGGGCGAGCAGGGCGCGCCCCAGCCCGCGCGTGGTGATGCTGCCGCCGCCCGCGAGGTCGTCCGTCACGGTCCCGACGCTACGCGCGGCGTCCGACACGTCGGTGGACATCGGTGGAGCGTTTGGCCCGACACGCCGGTGCGTGTCGGGCAGGACGCTCCACTCAGGGGTCCTAGAGGCGGCCTGCGGCCTTGAGCGCCAGGTAGGCGTCCGCCAGGCGCGGGGCCAGGTCGTCCGGGAGCGCGTCGACGACCTCGACCCCGTGGCTGCGCAGCCGCTGCGCGACCGCCAGGCGCTCGAGCTCGGTCCGCTCCGCCGCCGCGGCGTCGAACAGCGCGGCGACGTCCTGGCGCCCGGTCCGCAGCCGCTCCACCTCGGGGTCCCGCACCGACGCGAGCACCACCTGGTGCCGGGACGCCAGCTGGCCGACGACGCGGAGCAGCCCGTTCTCGACGGCCGCCGGCTCCAGCGCGGACAGCAGCACGACCAGCGCCCGCTGGGACAGCCGCTCCTGCACCTGCGCGACGACCCCCGGCCAGTCCGCCTCGACCAGCGACGGCTCGACGTCGGCGAGCGCGTCGGCGATCGCCGGCATCAGCCGCGGCCCGGAGGCACCGGCCACCCGGGCCCGCACGGTGCGGTCGTAGGCGAGCAGCTCGACCCGGTCGCCGGCCCGGGAGGCGAGCGCGGCGAGCAGCAGCGCGGCCTCGACGGACGGCTCCAGCCGCGGCTCCTCGCCGGTGCGCGCGGCGCTGGTGCGCGAGGTGTCGAGCACGATCAGCACCCGGCGGTCCCGCTCGGGGCGCCAGGTGCGGACCACGACGTCGTTGCGCCGGGCGCTCGCCCGCCAGTCGATCGAGCGCACGTCGTCGCCGATCACGTACTCCCGCAGCGAGTCGAACTCGGTGCCCTGCCCGCGGACCTGCACCGCGGCGCGGCCGTCCATCTCGCGCAGCCGCGCGAGCCGGCTGGGCAGGTGCCGGCGGGACGCGAACTCCGGGAGCACGCGCTGGGTCCCCGGGACGTCGATCGACGCCTGCCGGGCCGCGAGCCCGAGCGGCCCCGCGCACCGGATCGTGACCCGGTCGGCGCGCAGGTCGCCGCGCCGACTGGGACGCAGCGCGGTGTCGACGCGACGGGACTCGCCGGGCGGCAGGTCGACCCGGTGCCGGTTCTGCTCGGCCCCGGCCGACGGCTGCCAGGCGTCCCGGACCAGCGCGCGCAGCCGGCGGGCACCGGTGTGCGTGAGGGTCAGCCGGGACCGGGCGGGCTCGTGCAGCCGGACCGCGCCGGTGACCTCGCGGCGGATCGCCACGGCGCGCGGGGACGCGGCCAGGGCGACGTCGACCGCGCACAGCAGCACGACCAGCACCGCCCAGGCCAGCACCGTGCCGGGCACGGGCCAGAGCAGCACCGGCAGCGCGCCGACCGCGGTCAGCGCGACCGCGCGCCAGGTGATCGCCACGCCGGGCGCCTCAGCGGGGGACCGGGACGGACGCGAGCACGGTGTCGAGCACCGACTCCGCCGTCACGCCCTCGAGCTCCGCCTCGGCGCGCAGCTGCACCCGGTGCCGCAGCGTCGGGTGCGCGAGCGCCTTCACGTCGTCCGGGGTCACGTACGACCGGCCCTGCAGCCAGGCCCAGGCCCGCGCCGTCGCCAGCAGCGCGGTGGCGCCACGGGGGGAGACGCCGAGGGACAGCGACGGCGACTGCCGGGTGCCGCGCACGACGTCGACGACGTAGCCGAGCACCTCGGGCGCGACCTGCACCCGGGCGACCTCCTCGCGGGCGCGCTCCAGCACGTCCTTGCCCGCGACCGGCCGCACGCCTGCCTTGACCAGGTCGCGCGGGTCGAACCCGGCCGCGTGCCGGGCCAGCACCTCGATCTCCTCGTGCCGCTCGGGCAGCGGGAGCGTGAGCTTGAGCAGGAACCGGTCGAGCTGGGCCTCGGGCAGCGGGTACGTGCCCTCGTACTCGACGGGGTTCTGGGTCGCGATGACGACGAACGGCGACGGCAGCGGGCGCGGGGTGCCGTCGACGGACACCTGGCGCTCCTCCATGGCCTCCAGCAGCGACGCCTGGGTCTTCGGCGGCGTGCGGTTGATCTCGTCGGCGAGCATGAGGTTGGTGAACACCGGGCCCTCGCGGAACGAGAACTCGGCGGTCCGGGCGTCGTACACCAGCGAGCCGGTGACGTCGCCGGGCATGAGGTCCGGCGTGAACTGCACGCGCTTGGTGTCCAGGTCCAGGGCGGTCGACAGCGTGCGCACGAGCAGCGTCTTGGCGACGCCCGGCACGCCCTCCAGCAGCACGTGGCCGCGGCACAGCAGCGCGATCACCAGGCCGGTGACCGCGGCGTCCTGGCCGACGACGGCACGCCCGACCTCGGCCCGGACCGCGCCGAGCGCCTCCCGGAGCTCGGGGGACGGCTCGG
>NZ_JAANNB010000131.1 GCF_011603975.1 Cellulomonas sp. IC4_254
GGCTGGGGGTACCAGGCGGCCCCGGCCTACGCCGCCGCGGCCGCCTGGTACCCCCAGCCGGAGCGCGCCCGCGTCGGTGCCGGACCGCGCGACCCCGTGCACTGGCTGCTGCCGACCGGCCGGTCCTGGCAGTCGATCGTCGCGGGCTACGTCGGCCTGCTCGCGCTGCTCATCTGGCCGCTCGGGCCGTTCGCGGTGTGGTTCGGGCTGTGGGGGATCCGCAAGGGCGGCACCGGCGGCCACGGCCGCGGCCGCGCGGTGTTCGCCGTCGTCGTGGGCACCGCCGCCACGGCGCTGCTCGCGTACCTGCTCGCCTCGGGCGTCCTGACCGCCTGAGCGCGGTCCCGCCGGCGGCCGCGCCCCGCCCGCGCGTCAGCCCCAGGAGCCCCGCGCGTACTGCACCGGCCAGCCCGTCGGCTGCCCGGGGAGCACGGTCGCGGCGGCGTCGCCGGCGTGCTCGAGCGTGGGCGTCTTGTCGTCCAGCGCGTGCGCCGCGCGCAGCGGCCAGTGCGGGTCGAACAGCGCCGGGCGCCCGAGCATCACGACGTCCGCGGCGCCCTCGGCGAGCACCTGCTCCGCCTGCTCGGGCGTCGTGATGAGGCCGACGGCGGCGGTGGCGACCCCCGCGGTCTCGCGGATCGTCCGGGCGGCCGGGACCTGGTAGCCGGGTCCGACGGGGATGCTCGCGTGCACGTTGCCGCCGGTCGACACGTCGACCAGGTCGACGCCGTGCTCGCGGAGCCAGCCGGCGACCCGCGCGACGTCGTCGACGGTGAGGCCGCCGTCGGTCCAGTCGGTCGCGGAGACGCGCACCAGGAGCGGGCGGTCCTCGGGCAGCACGGCGCGGACGGCGTCCACGGTGTCGAGCAGCAGGCGCGCACGGCCGGCGAGGTCGCCGCCCCAGGCGTCGTCGCGGTGGTTCGACAGCGGGGAGAGGAACTGGTGCAGCAGGTAGCCGTGCGCGGCGTGCACCTCCACCAGGTCGAAGCCGGCGTCCAGCGCGCGGCGGGTGGCGGCGGCGAACTGCTCCGGCACCGCGGCGACCTCCTCGGCGGTCATCTCCCGGGGCGCCTCGTAGCCCGGGAACGCGACGGCGGACGGGGCGACCGTGTCCCAGCCGCCGGCCGCGGCGGGGACGGTGCCGGCGCCCTCGCCGAACCCGCGGTACGTCGAGGCCTTGCGGCCCGCGTGCGCGAGCTGCACGCCGACGACGGCCCCGCGGCTGCGGACGAAGTCGGTGATGCGGCGCCACGCGACGACGTGCTCGTCGCCCCAGATCCCGACGTCCTGCGGGGAGATCCGGCCCTCGGGGACCACCGCGGTCGCCTCGGTCAGCACCAGGCCGAACCCGCCGACCGCGCGGGCGCCGAGGTGCGCGAGGTGCCAGTCGGTGGGCACGCCGTCACCGGCCGCGGAGTACTGGCACATGGGCGCCAGCCAGGCCCGGTTGCGGAAGGTGGTGCCGCGCAGCGTCAGGGGGCTCATCAGGAGGCTCACGTGAGGATCGAACCGCGGCCGCGGGCCACGTCATCCCGCCGCCACGCGCGGGTGACGCAGGTCACACTCGTGCGGTGCCGGTCAGCCCGCGACGTCGAGCCAGGCCAGCAGGACGTTGCCGGCGGTGAGCAGCGCGAGGACCAGCAGCCCGACCCGGAGCATCCCGTCGCCGGTGGCCCGCCGGGCGGTCGGCCCGGAGCGGGCGGCCGGGTCCTCGTGCTGGCCCGCGTGCAGGCCGGCGACCTCGCGGTTGGCGGGCTGCGCGTAGCGGGGTCCGGCGGTCGGTGGGGCGTCGTCCAGGGCGGGCGACGGCGCGACCTCGGCCCCGGGCGCGGCGGCGTCGCGCGCAGCGGTGCCCGGCCCCGTGCCGTCCGCGCGCCACACGGCCGCGGGCCGGAACACGTCGTCCACGGTCAGCTGCTCCGGGCTCGCGGCCCCGCCGAGCTCGGCCGCCAGGTACTCGGCCACCAGCGTCACGTCCTCGGGCGTGAACAGCCGGGGGAGGCCGGTCAGGTGCGCGGCGAGCTGCGGCTCGCCCACGACGGTCGCGCCGCCCCGCACCGCGGCGGCGTCCAGGTCCCGGCCTGCGAGGGACACCACCGCGAGGACGGCCCGCCGGTGCGGCGGCGCCAGGAGGGCGGTGACGGCGCCGGCGGCGTCGGCCAGCGCGGCGACGTCGGCCGTCCGGCCGTAGCCGCGGTGCCGCAGCGTGCCGTCGTGCACCGTCACCTCACCGGTCCAGCGCAGCGTCTCGACGACCACGACGCCCCCGGGTCCCACGGCGACGTGCTCGACGGTCGCGTCGGTGCTGCCGGGCCGGTGCAGGTCGTGCAGCACGGTCCAGCCCGCGGCCTCCGCCTCGGCGAGCGCGCGGCGGGAGCCGACCGACTCGGCGGCGTCGGTCAGCCAGCTGTCGAACCAGTCGTCGGAGCGGTCGGCCTCGGGGCGCGCCGAGGGCACGCCGGACGCCCGGCGCGTCGCCGTCCGCCACAGGCCTCGGCGGCGGGTGCGCCGCGCGACGGGCTCGGTGCCGATCCCCTGCTCCACAGGGGTCCTATCGACACGTCGGACCCCGGTGCTGAGCGGAACGGCGGCACCGGACCTGGCGGTCGAGCAGGTCGCCGTGGCGGACTCCTGCCCGGTCGAGGCCGCCTGGTACGTCGAGGCGGACGACAGCGGCTTCCTGTGCCTGCGCGAGGACGCCTGACCCCGGACGGGCACCACCTCCCCCCGACGCGCCGCAGGGGCGCGTCCTCCGGGTGTCCGGGAGCGCGCCCCTGCGGGTCGTGCGGGTCGTGCGGGTACCGCGGGTGTCAGGCCAGGGCCCGCCACGCCTCGCGCCGCCGGGCCTGCTCGTCCGGGTCCGGCACGGGCAGGCTGGCCAGCAGCCGCTGGGTGTACTCCTCGCGCGGGCTGCCGAGCACCTGCTCGCCGGTGCCCTCCTCGACGAGCCGGCCGCGGTGCAGCACCGCGATCCGGTCGGCGAGCAGGTCGACGACGGCCAGGTCGTGGCTGATGAACAGGCAGGCGAACCCGAGCTGCTCCTGCAGCTCGGAGAACAGCTCCAGCACCCGGGCCTGCACCGACACGTCGAGCGCCGAGGTGGGCTCGTCGGCGATGAGCAGCTCCGGGTCGAGCGCGAGCGCCCGGGCGAGCGACGCGCGCTGCCGCTGACCGCCGGACAGCTCGTGCGGGAACCGGTCGCCGTAGGACCTCGGCAGCTGCGCGGACTCCAGCAGCTCGTCGACCCGCGCCCGGGCGGCCCGGGCGTCCCGCGCCCGGCCGTGCACGACCAGCGGCTCGGCCACGCACTCGGCGATGGTGAGCAGCGGGTTGAACGACGTCGCCGGGTCCTGGAACACGAACCCGATCCGCGGCCGGACGGGCCGCAGCGCGCGCTCGCGCACGCCGTTCATCTCGAGGCCCAGCACCTGGAGCGAGCCGCCGGTGACCCGGGTGAGCCCGGCGATGGCCCGCCCGATGGTGGTCTTGCCGGAGCCCGACTCGCCGACGAGGCCGACGACCTCGCCGGGCCGGATCGCGAGCGAGACCTTGTCGACCGCCCGGAACCCGGGCTGCCGGAGCCGCCCGGGGTAGACGATCTCGAGGTCCTTCGCCTCGACCACCGGCGTCTGCTCGGCCCAGCCGGCGGGGCGCGCGGCGGCGCGGGCGCGGGCGTGCGCGCCCCCGCTGCCGATCCGCGGCACGGCGTCCAGCAGCGACCGGGTGTACTCGTGCTGGGGGGCGCCGAACAGGTCCCGGACGGGGGCCTGCTCGACGATCTTCCCCTGGTACATCACGGCCACGCGGTCGGCGAGGTCGGCGACCACGCCCATGTTGTGCGTGATGAGCACGATGGCCGCGCCGAACTCGTCCCGGCAGCGCCGGAGCAGGTCCAGGATCTCGGCCTGCACGGTCACGTCGAGGGCGGTGGTCGGCTCGTCGGCGATGATCACGCCGGGGTCGAGCACCAGCGCCTGGGCGATGACGATGCGCTGCTTCTGCCCGCCGGAGAACTGGTGCGGGTAGTGGTCGATCCGGCGCTCGGGGTCGGGGATGCCGACCCGGCGCAGGATGTCGACGGCCTTGGCCCGGGCGTCGGACCGGCTGATCTTCTGGTGGGACCGCAGCCCCTCGATGATCTGCCAGCCGATCGGGTACACCGGGTTGAGCGCGGTGGACGGCTCCTGGAACACCATCGCGGCGTCCCGGCCCCGGACCTCCCGGAGCGCGGACCGGTCGAGCGCGACGACGTCGCTGCGCACCGCGCCGTCCCGCGAGGACAGCACGACGGCGCCCCGGGTGGTCGCGGTGGACGGCAGCAGGCCCAGCAGGGTCTTGGCCGTCACCGACTTGCCGGACCCGGACTCGCCGACGACGGCCAGCACCTCGCCGGCCGCCACGGTGAGGGAGACGCCGTCGACGGCGCGGACGTTGCCCGCGTCGGTCGCGAACGACACCGACAGGTCGGTGATCTCGACGACCGGCTCGGCGGTCGCGCCGCGGTGCGGCATGGTGTCCGTGCGTGCGGTCATCGGGCCGCCTCCGTCCCGGGCTCGAGGCCCTCCAGGCCGCCGGGCACGGTCAGCGCGCCGCCGGGCACGACCGAGGTCGCGGCGACGTCGCCCTGCACGTCGGCCGACGCGCGGCGGGTGCGCAGCCGCGGGTCCGCGAGGTCGTTCAGGGACTCGCCGACCAGGGTGATGCCCAGGACGGAGAGCACGATGGCGACGCCCGGGAACACCGAGGTCCACCAGATTCCGGACGTGACGTCGGCGATGGCGCGGTTGAGGTCGTAGCCCCACTCCGCGGCCTTGGTCGGCTCGATGCCGAACCCGAGGAAGCCGAGGCCCGCCAGGGTCAGCACGGCCTCCGACGCGTTCAACGTGATGATCAGCGGCAGCGTGCGGGTCGCGTTGCGCAGCACGTGCTTGGTCATGATCCGGCCGTTGCTCGCGCCGATGACCCGGGCCGACTCGACGAAGGCCTCGGACTTGATCCGGATGGTCTCCGCGCGCACGACCCGCAGGTACTGCGGGGTGAACACGACGGTGATCGAGAGCGCCGCCGCGAGGACGCCGCCCCACATGCTGGACTGCCCGCCGCTGATCACGATGGCCAGCACGATGGCGAGCAGCAGGGACGGGAAGGCGTAGATCGCGTCGGCCGCCACGACGAGCACCCGGTCGAGCCAGCCGCCGAAGTAGCCGGACACGAGGCCGAGCAGCACGCCGATGACCAGCGAGGCCGCGATCGCGATGACCATGACGAGCAGCGCGGTGCGCGACCCGTAGATCACCCGGGACAGCACGTCGAAGCCGCCGACGGTGGTGCCGAGCCAGTGCTCGGCCGAGGGCGGCTGCTGGGCGCCGAACGGGCCGTCGGCGTCGCGGAGCTGGTTGTACCCGTAGGGCGCGAGCAGCGGCGCGATCAGGGCGGTGAGGACCAGCAGGCCGGTGAGCACCAGGCCGGCGATCAGCATGCCGCGCTGGAGGCCGACGCTCTGCCGGAGCTGGTGCACGACGGGCAGCCGGCGCCAGCCGCGCCGGGGGGTCGTGGCGGGGGTGGTCGCCATGTCAGTACCTCACCCTCGGGTCGATGAGCGCGGCGATGACGTCGACGAGGAAGTTCGTCACGGCGACGATCACGGCGAGCAGCACGACGATGCCCTGGACGGCCACGAAGTCGCGGGCCTGCAGGTACTGCGACAGCTGGAAGCCGAGGCCGCGCCACTCGAACGTCGTCTCGGTCAGCACGGCGCCCACGAGCAGCATCGCGACCTGCATGCCGACCACGGTGATGATCGGGATGAGCGCGGGCTTGTACGCGTGCTTGCGCAGCAGCCGGGACTCGCGGACGCCGCGCGAGCGGGCCGCGTCGACGTAGCCGGAGCCGAGCGTGCCGATGACGTTCGTGCGCACGAGGCGCAGGAACACGCCGGCGGTGAGCAGGCCGAGCGCGATCGCCGGGAGCACGGCGTGCTGCAGGACGTCCGAGACGACCTCGCCGTTGCCGGTCCGGATCGCGTCGATCAGGTAGATGCCCGTGGGGTCGTCGAGCTGCCGCATCGCGATCTCGGAGCGGGTCGACGCGCGCCCGGACACCGGCAGCCAGTCGAGCTGCACCGCGAACACCAGCTTGAGCAGCAGGCCGGCGAAGAACACCGGCGTGGCGTAGCAGGCGATCGCGAACACCCGCAGCAGCGCGTCGTGGGTGCGGTCGCGGAAGTACGCGGCGACGAGGCCGAGCGGGATGCCGACCACGAACGCGACGAGCAGGGCGTAGCACGCGAGCTCGAGGGTCGCGGAGCCGAAGGTGGTGAGCACCTCGGTCACGGGCCGGCTGTCGCTGAGCGTGGTGCCGAAGTCGCCCTGCAGGATGTTGCCGAGGTACTCGCCGTACTGGACGAGGATCGGCCGGTCGTAGCCGGCCTGGTGGATCCGCTCGGCGAGCTGGTCGGCGGGCAGGCGCCCGCCCTGGGCGGCCGTGATCGGGTCGCCGGTCGCGCGCATCAGCACGAACACGACGGTGACCAGGATGAACACGGTCGGGATGATGAGCAGGAACCGCACGAGCAGGTAGCGGCCGAGCCCGCCGCCGGAGCCGCGCGTGCGGGGCTCCTTGCGGCCGGGTGTCGCGTCGCCCCCGGTGGCGGTCGCGTCCGCGGCGCCCGTGGGCTGCAGCGGACCGGTGGTGGAGGTGGAGGTCATCTCTTCTTCCCGGTGACGCGCGAGGCGCGGGCCGCTCGGTCGGAGCGGCCCGCGCCGGGCGTCGTGTCGGTGGTTCAGCCGATGGCGAGTGCGCCGTAGCGGAACTTGAACGAGGCGTCGAGGGTGTCCTCGGCGCCGGTCACGTCCGCGCCCACGACGGCCACCTGGGCGCCCTGGAGGTACGGCACCGTGGACAGGTCCGCGGCGACCGCGTCCTGGATCTGCTCGATGAGCGCGGTGCGCTCACCGGCGTCGGCGGTGACGGCCTGCTGGAGGATCAGGTCGTTCACCTCCTGGTTGTCGTAGTGGTTGCCCAGGAAGTTCTCCGTCAGGAAGAACGGCGTCAGGTAGTTGTCCGCGTCCGAGTAGTCCGGGAACCAGCCGAGCTGGTAGGCCGGGTACACGTCCGAGGTGCGGTCCTTGGCGTACTGCACCCACTCGGTGGTCTGCAGGTCGACCGCGAACAGGCCGGTGGACTCGAGCTGGTCCTTGATCAGCGCGTACTCCTCGCTGGAGGACGGGCCGTAGTGGTCGTTGCTGTACTGCAGCGACAGCTGGACCGGGGTCTCGACGCCCGCGGCCTCGAGCGCGGCGGCGGCCTTGTCGGCGTCCGGGCCGCCCTCGCCGTCGCCGTACAGGCCCTTGAGCGAGTCGGTGGCGCCGGTCAGGCCCTCGGGGACGTAGGAGTACAGGGGCGTGTAGGTGCCCTTGTAGACCTGGTCCGCGATCTCCTCGCGGTCGATCAGGTCGGCCACCGCCTGACGCACGGCGAGCGCCTTGGCCGGGTCGGCCTCCGGCGTGGTCGCGCCGTACGGCTGCGTGTTGAAGTTGAACGTGATGTAGCGGATCTCGCCGCCGGGGCCGTCGACGACCTTCACGCTGTCGTCGCCGCGCAGGTCCTCGATGTCGGTCGCGGACAGCGAGCGGAACGCCACGTCGACGTCGCCCTGCTGCACGGCCAGCTTCAGGTTGGACGCCTCGGCGTAGTACGTGACGGAGACCTCGGGGGTCTTCGCCTCGCCGAGCAGGCCCTGGTAGTCCGGGTTGGCCTCGTACGACACCAGGTCGTTCTGGCTGTAGCCGGTGATCGTGTACGGGCCGGCGAACGCCTGGCCGTCGACGATCTCGTCGTCGGGGGTCAGCGCGTCGGGGGCGAAGACCTCCTCGTCGACGATCGGGCCGGCGGGGCTCGACAGGATCTGCGGGAACACCTGGTCGTCCGGGGACTTCAGGGTGAACACGACGGTGGTGTCGTCGGGCGCCGCGACGCTGTCCAGGTTGTAGAGCAGCGAGCCGGGGCCGTTGCCCTCGTCGGCGCCGGACTCGAAGATGGCGAGCTGGCGGTCGAACGTGAACTTCACGTCGGACGACGTGAGGTCGTTGCCGTTCGCGAACGTCAGGCCCGGCTTGAGGGTGACCGTGTACTCGGTCGGCGAGGTGAACTCGGCCGACTCGGCGATGTCCGGCTCGACGTCCGGGCTGCCGTACGGGGTGTTCATGAGGAACGGGTACACCTGGTTCATCACGGCGAACGAGCCGTTGTCGTAGGAGCCCGCGGGGTCGATCGTCGTGATCTTGTCGGTGGTGCCGATCAGCAGCGAGCCGCCGCCGGAGCCGCCGCCGTCGGACGTGTCGTCGCCGCCGGAGCCGCCGCCGCACGCGGCGAGGACCAGGGCGGTGGCGACGAGGCCGGCGCCCGTCGCGGCAGCGCGCCGCCGGTGGTGGGGGATCGCAGTCATGCGTGTACCTCTTCCCAGAAGTGAGGGCTCGGGGGAGCGCCCGTGGCAGGCAGGTGCCACGGTGAACCCGCGTCTCCTGCTGCGAGACGATGCGTCCGCGGCCTGAGACCCGTGACGTGGCTCATAGGAAAGCACAGGTCGGCGCCCGTTCCAGCACCCAGGTGTTACACCCCGGTTTCGGCGAGGTCACGATGCGGAAGAGCCGACCGGGCGGTAGGTGTACGGACCCTCCCGGGCCTGGTCGGCCCTCCCGTTCATCCGTGCCGGTCAGGCGGCCGGCTGCACCGCCTCGGCCGCCGCGCGGGCCGCCGCCGGCAGCGCCTCGACGACCCGGCCCAGCGCCGCGTCGTCGTGCGCCGCGGACACGAACCACGCCTCGAAGGCCGACGGCGGTGCGTACACCCCGTCGCGCAGCAGGCTGTGGAAGAACGCCGGGTACCGCCACGACTCGGTGGCGAGCATCTGCGCGTAGTCCCGCGCGCCGGCGTCCGTCCCGAGCACCGTGCTGAACAGGTTGCTCGCGTTCTGCACGGCGTGCGGCAGCCCGGCGGCGGTCAGCGCCTCGTCCACCGCGGCCCGCAGCGTCGCCGACGCCCGGTCCACGGCCGCGTACACCGCGTCGTCGGCGAGCCGCAGCGTCGCCAGGCCGGCCGCCACGGCCACCGGGTTCCCGGACAGGGTGCCCGCCTGGTAGACCGGCCCGACGGGGGCCAGCGCGTCCATCACCTCGGCGCGGCCGCCGAGCGCGGCGACCGGCATCCCGCCGCCGACGACCTTGCCGAACGTCAGCAGGTCCGGCGACCAGCCCTCGCGCGCCGCCTCGAGGCCCCACCAGCCGGCGGGCCCGACCCGGAACCCGGTCAGCACCTCGTCCTGGATGAGCAGGGCGCCGTGCTCGCGGGTGATCCGGGACAGCGCGGCGTTGAAGCCGGGCTCCGGGGGGACGACGCCCATGTTGGCGGGCGCGGCCTCGGTGATGACCGCGGCGATCCGCGGGCCGTGCTCGGCGAACGCGGCCTCGACGGCGGCGACGTCGTTGTACGGCAGCACGATGGTCTCGGCGGCGATCGCCGCGGGGACGCCCGCCGACCCGGGCAGCGCGAACGTCGCCAGGCCCGAGCCCGCGGCGGCCAGCAGGCCGTCCGAGTGCCCGTGGTACAGCCCGGCGAACTTCACGACCGTGTCCCGCCCGGTCACGCCGCGCGCCAGCCGGATCGCCGTCATGGTCGCCTCGGTGCCGGTGGACACGAGGCGCAGCCGCTCGACGGCGGGCACCCGGGTCCGGACCGCCTCGGCGAGCTCGACCTCGGCCAGCGTGGGCGCACCGAAGCTCAGGCCCCGGCCCGCGGCGTCGCGGACGGCCTCGACGACCTCCGGGTGCGCGTGCCCGAGGAGCGCCGGGCCCCAGGAGCCGACCAGGTCCACGTACTCGCGGCCCTCGACGTCCGTCACGTACGCGCCGCGCGCGCTCGCGAGGAACCGGGGGGCGCCGCCGACCGAGCCGAACGCGCGGACCGGCGAGTTCACGCCGCCGGGCACGACGCCCCGCGCCCGGTCGAACAGCCCCTCGTTCGTGCTGGTCGCGTCCGTCACCGCCACTCCTCCCGCAGCCAGTGGGCCAGCTCGACGGCCCAGTACGTCAGCACCTGGTCGGCGCCCGCGCGGCGGATGCCGAGCACGGACTCCGTGATCGCGCGGCGGCGGTCCAGCCAGCCCTGCGCGGCGGCGGCCTCCACCATCGCGTACTCGCCGGACACCTGGTACGCCGCGACCGGCACGGTGCTCACGGCGGCGACCTCGGCCAGCACGTCCAGGAACGCGCCCGCGGGCTTCACCATGACGAGGTCGGCGCCCTCCTCGATGTCGAGGGCGATCTCGCGCAGCGCCTCGCGGCGGTTCGCGGGGTCCATCTGGTACGTCCGGCGGTCGCCCTCCAGCGTCGACTCGACCGCGTCGCGGAACGGCCCGTAGAGCACGCTCGCGAACTTGGCGGCGTACGCGAGGACCGCGACGTCGTCCCGGCCGGCGGCGTCGAGGACGTCCCGGATCACGCCGACCTGGCCGTCCATCATGCCGCTCGGGGCGACCATGTGGGCCCCGGCCTCGGCCTGCACCAGCGCCATCTCCGCGTACCGCTCGAGCGTCGCGTCGTTGTCGACGCGGCCGTCCGCCGTCAGCACGCCGCAGTGGCCGTGGTCGGTGAACTCGTCCAGGCAGAGGTCCGCCTGGATCACGAGCGCGTCGCCGACCTCGGCGCGCACGTCCGCGATGGCGCGGTTGAGCACGCCGTCGGGGTCGGTCGCGCCCGAGCCGACCGCGTCGCGGGTCAGCGGGACGCCGAACAGGTTGACCGCCGAGATCCCGGCCGCGGCCGCCTCCGCCGCGGCGCGGCGCAGCGAGTCGCGGGTGTGCTGGACGACGCCGGGCATCGACGCGATCGGCGCCGGCTCCTCCAGGCCCTCCTTCACGAACATCGGCAGCACCAGGTCGGCCGGGTGCAGCCGCACCTCGCTGACCGAACGGCGCAGGGCGGCGGTGCCGCGCAGCCGGCGCGGGCGGACCCGGCCCGGGCGCGCGGCGGCGACGGCCGCGGCGGGCGACAGGGGCGGGGTCGAGGTGTCGGGTGCGGGTGCGGTCATGCGTGCTCTCCGTCCGGGTGGGCCGCCCGGGGTGC
>NZ_JAANNB010000132.1 GCF_011603975.1 Cellulomonas sp. IC4_254
TGGCTGCACGCCCACCTCGCCGCCCACGCGGACGTCGCGGGTGCCATGGTCGGCCTCGCCGACCGGATCCGCGCCGCCGGCGAGCTCGTCCGGGACACCTTCGCGCGCGGCGGCACCCTCTACACGTTCGGCAACGGCGGCAGCGCCGCGGACGCCCAGCACCTGACCGGGGAGCTGGTCGGCCACTACAAGCGCGACCGCCGTCCGCTGCCCGCCGTCACGCTGAGCACCGACCCGACGTCGATGACCTGCATCGCGAACGACTACGCCTACGAGGACGTGTTCGCCCGGCAGGTCGAGGCGCTCGCGCGTCCGGGGGACCTGGTCGTCGCCTTCACCACGAGCGGCCGGTCCCCGAACGTCGTCCGCGCGCTGGCGGCGGCGCGCGCGAACGGCGCGACCACGCTGCTGCTGGCCGGGGGCGACGGCGGCCCCGCGCGCGAGCACGCCGACCACCTGCTGCTGGTGCCGTCGGCGGCGACGCCGCGGATCCAGGAGATGCACACCCTGGTGCTGCACGTGATCAGCGAGATGGTGGACGCGTGGGCGGCCGGCGAGCCGCCCACGGCCTGACGGGCCGGGAAACGGCCCGACCTGCGACGACCGCGACGGCGGAGGGTGGATCTGTGGACGAGGGCGTCCTGCTGCGACCGACCGGGTCGCTCCGGCCGGCGGGGTCCGCGTGGTCGGGCGGCGAGGGCCCCGTCGTGGGCCGCGTGCCGCACGTCGTCGAGGTGGTGCTCCCGGACGGCACGGTGCTCCCCGCGCCGGCGACCCCGGCCGGGCCCGGCGCGGTCGCCGGCGAGGCCGGGCCGTTCCGCGTCGTCGCCACCTGGGCCGCGCCGACCGCGTCCGGTCGGGTCGACGTGCGCCTCGACGTCGAGCACCGCGGCGACGCCGCGACCGAGGCGTGCCTGCGGTTCCGGGTGCACCTGCCGCCCGCGCCGGAGGCGCCCTGGTGGCTGATCCCGGGTGCGTTCTACGGCGAGAACCGGCCCGCGGACTGCGACCGGCCGTTCCCGCGGTTCGAGGTGGGGGCGGACGACCCGGCAGGGATGGTGAGCGACCGGTGGGAGCTCCGGGCCGACCGTGCCGCCACCCCGGCGGTGCTCGCCTGGGCCGGCCCGGGCGGGGTCGCGCTCGTCGCCCCGGAGTCGACGGCGCTGGGGATGACCGGCCTCGGCCTGGCGCACGACGCCGCCACCGGCGCCGGCAGCGTGCACCTGACGTTCCCGTTCCGCGAGGGCCCGGTCACCTACTACGGCTCGGCGACGCCGCGGCCCCCGGAGACGACGACGTACCGCTGGGCGCCGGACGAGCGGGTCACGGTCCGGTTCGCCGTGTACGCCACCGGCCCGGACCGGCACGCCTACGCGGCGATCCTGCGCGAGGAGCACGAGCGGGTCCGCGCCGGGTCGCCGCTGCGGCCCTGGGTCGGGGTGGCCGAGGCCGCCGACCTGGCCGCCGAGGGCCTGCACCGCTGGCACTACGCGGAGCCGGGCGTCCTGCTCGAGACCGTCGGCTTCGACCGCGAGGTGTCCGGGCGCGACGGCCTGACCGTCGACCGGCAGGCCATGCACGTCGGCTGGGTCAGCGGCATCCCGTGGGCGCACGCGCTGCTCGCGCACGCCCGCCGCCGCGGCTCCGAGCGCGCCGGGGCCGACGCCGCCCGGGTCATCGACTTCATCTGCGACCACCTGTCGCCCTCGGGCACCTTCTGGGGCGTCTGGTACGCCGAGCACGGCTGGTCGTCGAGCTGGTCGCGCACCCCCGGTGCGCTGCACTCCCGCACGCTCGCCGAGGCGACGCTGTTCCTGGCCCGGTCGCTCGAGCTCGGCGAGGACCTCCGGGCCGCGCACCCGGGCTGGACGGCGGCGCTGCGGTCGAACCTCGACGCGGTCGTCCGCCGGCAGCGCGCCGACGGCAACCTCGGCTCCACCCACCACGCCGAGACGGGCGAGGTGCTGTCCTGGCACGGGGCCGCCGGGCTGACCTGGGTGGCCGCGCTCGCCGAGGCGGAGCGCTGGGACGGCCCCGACGGCGCGGACGGCGCCTACCTCGCGGCCGCGGTGCGGGCCGGGAAGCACTACGCGGCGTTCGTCGACCGGGAGTTCCTGCACGGCGCCCCCGAGGACGTCGACCTCGCCCCGACCTCCGAGGACGGGTACGTCGCGGTCATGTCCTACGTCGCGCTGCACCGGCGCACCGGGGACCCGCGGTGGCTCGACCTGGCCCGGCGCGCCGCGGACTGGATGCTCACCTTCCGGTACTCGTACAACACCCGGTTCCCCGAGGGGACCCCGCTGGACGTGTACCGGTTCGCGACCCGGGGGGCCGACAACGCCTCGCCGTCCAACCAGCACCTGCACGCGTACGGCCTGGTGTGCACCCGGGAGCTCGCCGAGCTGTCCGCCGCCACCGGCGACCCGCACTACGCCGACCGCGCCGCGGAGACCCTCGCGTGCTTCCGGCAGCTGGTCGCGCGGTTCGACGGCGACTTCAACGCCTACCGGGGCATGACCTCGGAGCGGTACTACCAGACGGCCTGCTTCCAGCCGAAGGGCATGCTGCTCACGCTGAGCCACGCCTGGACCGGCGGCGCCCTGCTGCTGGCCTGCGAGCAGGTGCTCGCCGACCCGTCGCTCCTGCCCGACCCGGTCTGACGGCGCTGCACGCGCGAGGGGCCGGACCGCATCACGCGGCCCGGCCCCTCGCCCGTCGTCAGCCCTTGCGGCCCTGGGTCGCGACACCCTCGATGAAGTACCGCTGCCCGAACGCGAACAGCGCGAGCATCGGCAGCGTCACCAGCAGGGAGGCCACCATCACGTACTGGTAGTCGCCCTGGCCGCCGGCGGTGGGGCTGTACTTGGTCATCGCGTAGGCGATGCCGAGCGGCGCCGTGAACTCCTCCGGGCTGCCCGCGTTCAGGTAGATCAGCGCGGCCTGCAGGTTGTTCCAGGACGCCTGGAACTCGAACAGGAGCACGATGATGAACGACGGCAGCGACAGCGGGAACACGATCCGCCAGTACGTCCGCCACTGGTTCGCGCCGTCGATGCGCGCGGCCTCGAACAGCTCCCGCGGCAGGCCGAGGTAGAACTGCCGCTGCAGGAAGATGTAGAACGCCGACCCGAACAGGTTCGCGCCGAACAGCGGGACCCAGGTGCCGAGGAACCCGAGCTCCTTCCAGATCAGGTAGATCGGGATCATCGTGACCGCGCCGGGCAGCATCATCGTGGCCAGCACGAGCCCGAACAGGAACCCGCGCAGCGGGAACCGGAAGTGCGCGAAGCCCCACGCGACGAGCGACGACGACACCGCGACGGAGACCGCCGCGAGCACCGCGATGCCGACGCTGTTGACCATCCAGCTCCCGAGCGGGAGCTCGTCGAACACGCGCAGGTAGTTGTCCCAGTGGAACTCGGTCGGCCACAAAGAGTTGTCGAACACCTGGCCGCGGCCCTTGAGGCTCGCGGCGAGCAGCCAGGCGAACGGGTACAGGAAGACGAGCGAGATCACGACCAGCGCCGTGAGGACGAGGCCGCGGCGCACGCGGCGCCCGGTGCGGCCGCCGGGGCGGTTCTCGTCGAGCGGCGGCCGGTTCGGGTCGATCGGGCGGTCGCCCTGGCCCGTGGCGTCCTCCGGCAGGCCGGGGACCTGGCGGACGGGCGTGCTGGCGGTGCCGGTGCTGGCCATCAGTCCTTGCCCCCCTCGTAGTAGACGAACCGGTTGCCGAACTTCATCTGGATGGCCGTGATGATCATGATGATGATGAACAGCAGCCACGCCATCGCGGCGGCGAACCCGAAGTTGAACTGCCGGAACGCCTGCTGGAACAGGTAGATCGCGTAGAACAGCGAGGCCTCGGGGGAGGCGTTCGACTGGTCGCGCCAGAACAGCAGGTACGCCTGGTCGAAGACCTGGAACGCCGCGATCGACAGCACGATCACGTTGAAGAAGATGGCGCTGGAGATCATCGGCAGCGTGATGTTCCGGAACCGCTGCCAGACGCCGGCGCCGTCGAGCTCCGCGACCTCGTAGAGCTCGCGCGGGACGTTCTTCAGGGCGGCCAGGAAGATCACCATCGTGCCGGAGACGCCCCACAGGGTCATGAGCACGATCGACGGCTTGATCCAGGCCGGGTCGACCAGCCACTGCGGCCCCTCGATGCCGAAGATGCGCAGGAACTGGTTGATCGCGCCGCTGTTGCCGTTGAGCAGCAGGAAGAACACCGCCGCCGTCGCGACCGCGGGCGTCATCTTGGGCAGGTAGTAGACCGTCCGGAAGAACCCGGCTCCGCGGCCCGCCTGGTTGAGCAGCGACGCGAGGCCGAGCGCCACGAGGATCTCGAGGGGCACGGCGAGCACCGCGTAGAACAGCGTGTTCGCCAGCGAGGTCGCGACCCGCGGGTCGCTGAACAGCTGGGCGTAGTTGTCGAGGCCCGCGGGGCGGGCGGTGTTCGTCGCCAGGTTGTAGTGGCTGAACGAGATCACCAGGCTGTAGACCATCGCCCCGGCCGTGAAGACCAGGAACCCGACGATCCAGGGCGAGATGAACAGGTACCCCGTGAGCGCCTCGCGCCGGTTGTAGGGCACCTTGGGCGTGCGGCGCTTGCGCGCGGCGCGGGACGAGGGTGCGACGGCCGGAGCGGCGTCGGCTCTCAGCTGCGTCATCGAGGCCTCCAGTCGACCGTGGACGCCGGCGGGGAGGCCTGCCCAGCTCCCTCGCCCGACGGTGTGGCAACGATGCCACATGCCGCGACTATAGGTGTCGGGTGCGGCCGCCGCAAGGCTCCCGCGGTGCCCGCGACTCTCCTGCACGGGCGATATGTCCGGAGCGTGGCACGGTCCGGGCTCGCCCGCCTCCGGGGCGCCCGGCGTGCCGCCGCCCGGGTCAGAGGCGGTCGGCGAGCTCCGTCAGCGTCTCGGACGCCCCCGCGTCCAGGGTCAGCGTGGCCAGCGGGTCCCCGCGGGTCGCCCCCCGGTTGAGGATGACGACGGGCTTGCCCTCCTCCGCGGCGTGCCGGACGAACCGCAGCCCCGACTGCACCGTCAGCGACGACCCGGCGACCAGCAGCGCGTCCGCCTCGTCCACCAACGCGTACGCGTCCGCGACCCGCGGCCCGGGCACCGTCTCGCCGAAGTACACGATGTCCGGCTTCAGCATCCCGCCGCACGGCCCGTCGCCGCCGTCGGGGTCGGGCAGCCAGCAGTCGACGACCCGGAAGTGCGACGTCTGCTCGATGACCGCGTCCGCGTCGGGCGCGATCTCCACGTCGCCGACCGCCCCGACCTCCTCGGCGAACCCGGGGTTGGCTGCCTCCAGCCGCTCCGCGAGCTCGGCGCGCGTCACCGTGCGGTGGCAGCGCAGGCAGATCACCCGGTCGTACCGGCCGTGCAGGTCGATGACCCGGCGCGACCCGGCCTGCTCGTGCAGCAGGTCCACGTTCTGCGTGATGATCCCCAGCACGACGCCGTGCGCCTCCATCGACGCCAGCGCCCGGTGCCCCGCGTTCGGGTGCGTGCGGTGCACGTACCGCCAGCCCACGTGGTTCCGCGCCCAGTAGTGCCGGCGGAACCCCTCGTCCCCGACGAACTGCTGGTACGTCATCGGGTTGCGCGGCGGGGAGTCCGGCGACCGGTAGTCGGGGATGCCGGAGTCGGTCGACAGGCCCGCCCCGGTGAGCACCGTCAGGCGGCTGCCGCGGAGCAGCCGGACCGCGTCGTCGACCGTCCCCGGGTTCGGCCGGACGGCGTCGTGGAGGGGGATCGGCAGGCGCGGGGGTGTCACGTGCACCACGGTACGACTCCCGATGCGGGAGATCCGCCTGGGATCCGGTACTGTTCTGGCCCGAGGTAGCGTGTCCGAGCGGCCTAAGGAGCACGCCTCGAAAGCGTGTGTGGGTGAAAGTCCACCGTGGGTTCAAATCCCACCGCTACCGCTCGACGAGAGCCCCGCCGGTGTCCGGCGGGGCTCTCGTGCGTCCCGGGCGATCGCCGTCGCCAATGCCTTCCGCGTGGTCGGGAAGGGGTAGCCTCGCACTACCTAGTAAGCGGTAGGTAGCGGCCGCGCCCCGGCGCCCGCGCCCGCCGCGCCCGGGGCCGCCGTGGTCCCCGGGGACGACGAAGGGGAGTGTGCGATGCGGATCGCGAGCTGGACCAGCACGACCGAGCACGAGCGCTGGACCGACCTCGGGGCCGTCGATCCCGGAACGGTCGACCGGATCCCGGACGTGTTCGTGCAGCTGGACGACGAGCGCCAGGAGATCGAGGGCTTCGGCGCCACGTTCAACGAGCTCGGCTGGACCTCGCTGGCGCACCTGTCCGACGAGCAGCGCGCCGAGATCTTCCGCGAGCTGTTCGCCCCGGGCGTCGGGGCGGGCTTCACGATCGGCCGGATGCCGATCGGCGCGAACGACTTCGCCCGCGACTACTACTCCTACGACGACGTCCCCGGCGACTTCGACCTCGAGCACTTCAGCATCGCGAACGACCACGAGATCCTGGTCCCGTACATCCGGTCCGCGCTGGAGCACCAGGGGTCGCTGAAGCTGTGGGCGTCCCCGTGGGTGCCGCCGCAGTGGATGAAGACCAACGGCCACTACGCCTCGGTGCAGCCGTGGGTCAACGGCGTCGAGAACGGCCTGCGCCCGGACCAGGTCCAGGCCGAGGGCACGGACTCGTTCACCCAGGACGAGCGGCACCTCGCGACGTACGCGGCGTACTTCGGCAGGTTCGTCGACGCGTACCGCGACCTCGGCATCGAGATCGGCATGGTCATGCCGCAGAACGAGTTCAACTCCGCGCAGCCGTACCCGAGCTGCACCTGGACCCCCGCCGGCCTGGCCGCGTTCCTGCGGCACCTCGGCCCGGAGATGCGCGAGCGCGGCGTCGAGGTGTTCCTCGGCACCGTCGAGCGGCCGGACGAGGCCCTGGTCGACGAGGTGCTGGCCGACCCGGCCGCCGCGGAGGCCGTCTCCGGCATCGGCGTGCAGTGGCACGGCAAGTCGATCGTGCCGTTCCTCAAGAAGGACCACCCCGGCCTGCGGCTGTACCAGACCGAGCAGGAGTGCGGCGACGGCAAGAACGACTGGCGGTACGCCCGCTACGCGTGGCGGCTGATGCGGGACTTCCTGAACGACGGCGCGAACGCCTACCAGTACTGGAACCTGTCGCTGGAGCGCGGGGGCGTCAGCCGCTGGGGCTGGTCGCAGAACTCGCTCGTCGTGGTGGACCCCGAGGCGCGGTCGTTCGAGTACACCCACGAGTACTACGTGCTCAAGCACGTGAGCCACTTCGTGCGGCCCGGTGCGCGCCTGGTGCCGACGCTGAGCTACGCCGGCTACGAGAACCAGGTGGCGTTCCGCAACCCCGACGGCTCGCTCGTCGTCGTCATGCAGAACGACACCTCCGAGGAGATGCCGGTCTCGGTGCTCGTCGGCGACCAGGTCGTCTCGCCCGTGCTGCCCGCCGACTCGCTGAACACCTTCGTCCTGGAGGTCTGAGCCCCGGCGGCACCCGGGCCGGCGGACGCACTGGCGCGCCGGCCCGGGTGCCCCGAGAGTGGTCGCATGACCGTCGTGAACCCGCCTCGCGACCTGCGCGAGTACATCGAGTTCCTCCGAGACAGCGGCTACACGGTCCGGGACGGCCACACGCCGGACCCGGACCTCATCGACCCCCAGGGCAACCCGGTCTGGACCTGGCAGGAGGGGTACCCGTACCCCGACCTGATGGACCGCGACGCCTACGAGCTGGAGAAGTACCGGCTCCAGGTCGAGCTCCTGAAGTTCCAGTACTGGCTCGAGGACAACGACAAGCGGGCGATCGTCCTGTTCGAGGGCCGCGACGCGGCCGGCAAGGGCGGCACCATCAAGCGGTTCACCGAGCACCTGAACCCGCGGACCTCGCGGGTGGTGGCGCTGTCGAAGCCGAGCGACCGCGAGCGCGGCCAGTGGTACTTCCAGCGCTACGTGCAGCACCTGCCCACGGCGGGCGAGATCGTCATGTTCGACCGGTCCTGGTACAACCGCGCCGGCGTCGAGCGCGTCATGGGCTTCTGCACCGAGGACGAGTACCAGGCGTTCATGGCCCAGGCCCCGGTGTTCGAGAAGATGCTGGTCGACTCCGGCATCCACGTCACCAAGCTGTGGTTCTCGGTGTCCCGCAAGGAGCAGCGCACCCGGTTCGCGATCCGCCAGCTCGACCCGGTGCGCCGGTGGAAGCTGTCGCCGATGGACCTCGCCTCGCTGGACCGGTGGGAGGAGTACACCGAGGCCAAGGAGGAGATGTTCCGCCGCACGGACAAGCGGCACGCGCGCTGGACGATCATCCGGTCCAACGACAAGAAGCGGGCGCGGATCAACGCGATGCGGTTCTTCCTCGGCCAGTTCGACTACGAGGGCAAGGACCCGGAGGTCGTCGGCCGGCCGGACCCGCTGCTGGTGATCCGCAGCAAGAACGAGCCCGCGGACGAGTAGGGGCCCGGCGAACCGGCGTTGCCCGGGCCCGGCGCCACCGGGGATGCTGGTCGGATGGCCGGCGAACGGACGTACGCGATCCTGCCCTGCCCCGACGTCGACGACGCGGTCGCGTTCTACGAGGCGCTGGGGTTCCACCCGACGTACCGGCAGCGCCGGCCGAACCCGCACGCGGTCGTGCGGTGCGAGGACATCCAGATCCACCTCGCGGGCATCGACGGCTTCGACCCGGAGGGGTCCTACGCCAGCGTGATCGTCGTGGTGCCCGACGCCGAGGCGCTGTACCAGCAGTTCGCGGCCGGGCTGCGCGCGCGGCTCGGCCGGCTGCCGGTCGCGGGCGTCCCGCGCCTCCTGCGGCCGCGGCGCAAGCAGGGCACGACGACCGGGTTCACGGTGGTGGACCCCGGGGGGAACTGGCTCCGGTTCTACCGCGAGGCCGACGTCGAGGCGCAGGAGCCCGCGGCGACCGGGCTGGCGCGCGCCGTCGAGGTCGCGGCCCGGCAGGGCGACGCGCGCGGCGACGACGCCCAGGCCCTGGTGGCGCTCGACGCGGGGCTGACCCGGCACCCGGACGCGCCGGCCGACGACCGGGCCCGGGCGCTCGCGTACCGCGCGGAGCTGCTCGTGCGGCTGGGCCGGGTCCAGGACGCCGCCGCCACGCTCGCGGAGGCCGAGGGGCTGCCGCTCGGGGCGGCCCAGGCGGAGGCGGTCGAGCCGGACCTCGCCCACGCGCGGGAGGTCCTGGCCGGGGTCGCAGGCGGCTGACCCGGGCGGTCAGAACCGGAACGGGATCGGGATGCCGCCGCAGCAGCACACCCCGCGCACGTCCGACTGCGCCAGCATCCCCGCGGCCTGGTAGCAGGCGACGAACCGGGCGACGGTCGGGCGCACCCCCCGCAGCACGCCGCGGGCGACGACGGTCCGGCGGATGTCCTCGGAGCAGGACGTCCCGCCGTGCGCGACGCGGTGCGCGCAGGAGTAGCCCTTCCGGGGCGAGATCCGGCGCTGGTAGACGCGGATGAGGCGATCGGCGGCGGTGGCGGCGAGGCTCATCGCGTCACGGTAGGCCCGTCGTCCGCCGCGCGCGCGGCGGGCGCGTCGTGCGGTTCCGGGTGGCCGCGTCCGGCGATCGGGTGATGCGGGTGGAACCGCCCGCGGGGGACGGCGCCCGGCGCCTACCGTCGCGATGTGCCGACCCGTGGAGCGCGCCCCGCCGTCCTGCTCGCAGCCCTCACCGTCGTGCTGCTGCTGGTCGTCGGGGTGCTCGTCTGGCAGCGCAGCGGTCCCGGACCGAGCGGGGCTGAGCTCGCGCGCGAACCCGCGGTCGCCGCGCCCATGGCTGCCGTGGCGCTCGGTCGCGAGCACCTCGATCCCCGGCACGGCCTGTTCGGGGCGCGCGACCAGCACGGGCTCGCCCGGTTCGCCTACGAGGTCGACCTGGCACCCGACGCGGCGATACGGGCGTGGGTCGACGCGTACGGCGCGCGGTACGGCCTGCGCACCGCGGACTTCGACGGGCGTCCGATCGCCACCGGGTTCGTCGACGACATCGCCGTGGTGGTGCTGGCCGGGGACGACGTCTCGGTCCCCGAGGGCGGTCCCGACGCCCGCGCCCGCGGGTTCGCTCCGCCCGCTGCAGGCGGGACGGTGGTCACGGTCGAGGTCGTCCACCTCGGGGCCCTCGACGACCTCGGCTGAGCGCGCGTCGACCCCTGGTGGCTCCGCGCGCCCCCGGCGTAGCGTCGACGGTGCCGGAGCACCAGCCGATCGCACGAGAGGTGGAACTGCCGTGAGCATGATGATGGACATGATGAAGTCGATGCCGGCGGGCACGACGGGGATGGACATGACGTCGATGCAGCCCTGCATCGAGGCCTGCTCGGCCGCGGCGATGGCCGCCACCATGTGTGCCGACGCGGACGCCGGGGAGAACATGGCCCGATGTGCGTCCATGTGCGCGAGCACGGCGGACGTCGCGACCACGACGATGCGGATGATGATGCGGCCCGCGGGCTACGACATGGCCGCGATGTCGGCGATGATGCAGGCCTGCGTCGCCATGGGCGAGGCGTGCGCGGCGGAGTGCGAGATGCACGCGTCCATGTCCGAGCACTGCCGGATCTGCGCGCAGGCCTGCCGGGCGATGGTCGACGCGTGCCGCTCGATGATGTCGTCGATGGCCTGACCCGCCGGGGGTCGGACCGCTAGACCGACGGGCGCGCGGCGTACCAGACGCCGCCCACCGCCAGCAGCTCGGCGACCGGGTGCACCGCCACCGGCTCGCCGGGCTGCGGCGTCGCGCGCGTCGTGAGCACGCGCAGCCCGCCGTCGAGCAGGGCGACCGTCACCTGGGCGGCGCCCTGCTCGACGACGAGGCCGTCGCGCCAGGCGCTGGGGGAGGCGGAGGCGACGACCTCCTGGATGGGGAGGACGTCGACGCGGGTGTGCTGCGGCACTTCAGGCTCCTGGGGTCCGGCGGGGTGCGGGTGCGCTCACGCGCCGGGACCGGACGGGCCGGGGGAGCGC
>NZ_JAANNB010000133.1 GCF_011603975.1 Cellulomonas sp. IC4_254
GGCCGCCGCACCCCGCCGCACCCCGCCGCACCCCGCCGCACCCCGCCGCCGCGCCCGCCCGCGGGAGCCCGCGTGGGACGCTGGGCGGGTGAGACTCCGCCGCCCCACGGTCGCCGCCGACCTGCCCGCCGGCTTCCACGCCGCCGAGGCCCGCGCGCTCCAGGTCACGCTGACGGGCGTGCTGTCGGCCGTCGAGCGCGCCGCCGGCCGGCCGGTACCGGTCGACGTGGTGCTCGAGGCGGGCCGGGACGGCGCGGTCGTCGTGCTGTGCCGCAACCGGGTCGTCGGCTTCGTGCCCGACCCGCACGTCGCCGGGCTCCGCGACCAGGTGCGGTCGGCCGGCCGGCGGGCGCACGTCGGGGCGCCGGGCCGGGTCGTGCGCGAGGACGGGCTGTGGCGGGTGTGGGTCGGGCCGGAGCCGGACGGCGGTCTGCCGCCGGTGCCCGACGGCCTGGACACCCTGCCGGAGCCGCAGCCGACGATCCTCGGGGTGCCGCTGCGCCGCGACGGCACCTGACCTGACGCCGCGCCCCACGCCGCTCACCGCCCGCGCCCGGGCGCCTCACGCCCCCGCGAAGAACCCGCCCGGGGCGATCCGGTCGCTGAGCCGCGGGGCGTAGTGGTCGAAGAACACCCGCGCCACCAGCTCTCTCCGGCTGCCGACGCCCGCCTTCTCGAACACCGCCTTGAGGTGGTCCTGCACGGTCCACGGCGACAGGTGCAGCGCGCGGCCGATCTCCTGGGTGCTCTCGCCCTGCAGCACGGCCGCGACGACCTCCTGCTCCCGGCCGGTGAGCCCGAACGCGGCCACGACCAGCGGGACGATCTCCGGCGGGCGCGCCTCCTCGATCGTCACCACGACCTGGCACGCACGGCCGTCCGGCCCGGTGAGCGGCGCCGCGTGCACCACCAGCCACTCGCCGGCGGGGGTGCGGACCCGCAGCCGCGGCACCGTGCCGAGCCGGCCGGCGCCGAGCGCGCGGGCGGCGGCGGTGATGGCGGCGACGGGGTTCGGCAGGGCGCCCCAGCCGGACCCGCCGAGCTCGGCGAGCCGTGCCTCGGCGGCGGGGCTGAGCCGGCTGACGGCGTCGTCGGCCTCGACCACGAGCACGGCCGGCCCGGTCGCCGGGGTGCCCGGTCCGCCGGCGGCGGACGCCGCGACCGCCGTCACCAGGCCCGCGCGCACCCCGAGCGCGATGGTCCGTGACACCCGTCCCAGGAAGTCGGCCTCGGCCGGGCTGAACCCGCCCGCCGCGCCGCTGCGGTACAGGGCGACCGCGGCCCACGGCGTGCCGTCGGCGAGCGCGATCGCGCGCATCTCGTGGTCCAGCGCCCAGTGCGGGACGAACACGTCGCGGTGCCGGCTGCTGCGCCGCGGGTCGCCGCCGGTGTCGTCCGCGAGGATGCCGACGGGCCGCTCCCGCCGCGCGAGCGCGAGGAACAGGTTGACCTCGTCGGTCACGTACTCGTGCCGGAGGAACTCCGCGTCCATCTCGTCGCCGAGGTTCCGCTTCACCGACCCGGTGAGCAGCCCCGTGTCGGGGTCGATCGGCCCGATGCACGCGGCGTCGTACGGCACCGCCGTGCCGAGCAGCTCGGTCGCGCCCTCGACGAACGCGTGCCACTCCAGGCCCTGCCGGGCCAGCGCGTCGAGCCCGCGCTGCACGGGCTCCGTCCGGAGCGTCACCATGCTCCCGATGGTGCTCCTGTCCGGATCGTCCGGAAAGCCCCTTTCGCCGCGTGGCGCGGTGCGTGGGAGCAGCGGACCGCGACCACCCAGGTTCCTGGGATACCGCGGCCGCGGCGGCGCCGGGACGCTCGTCGGCATGGTCACGCAGATCGCGGCCCCCGAGCCGCTCGGCACCACGCTCCTCGACGAGCTCCGCGCCGCCGTCACCGGCGCGGTGCTCGACCCCGGCGACCCCGAGTGGGACGTCGCACGCCTGCCGTGGAACCGGCTGGTCGACCAACGCCCCCTCGCCCTCGTCGTGGCCGCGGACGCCGGCGACGTCGCCGCGACCGTCCGCTGGGCCGTCCGCAACGGCGTCACCGTCAGCGCGCAGCCCAACGGGCACGGCGCCAGCGCGGCCCTCGACGGCACCGTCGTCGTGCGGACCGCCGCCCTCGACGACATCTGGGTCGACGCGGACGCCCGCGTGGCCCGCGTCGGCGCCGGCGTGAAGTGGGGCGACCTGCAGACCGCCCTCGACGGCACCGGCCTGACCGCGCTGATCGGGTCGAACCCCGACGTCACCGTCGTCGGCTACAGCCTCAGCGGCGGGCTGTCCTGGTTCAGCCGCGCGTACGGCCCCGGCGCCGCGTCGATCCGCGCGGCCGAGGTGGTCGACGCGACCGGGGCGCTGCGCTGGGTCCGGTCGGACGACCCGGCCGACGCGGACCTGCTGTGGGCCCTGCGCGGGGGCGGCGGCGAGTTCGCGCTCGTCACCGCGCTCGAGCTCGAGCTGCACCCGGCGCCGCGGATCTACGGCGGGCTGCTCGGCTACCCGGCCGAGGCCGCCGCGCCGGTGCTGCGCGCGTTCCTCGAGGTCACCCGGTCCGCGCCGGAGGAGCTCACCGCCTGGTTCACGCTCATGCACCTCCCGGACGCGCCGTTCATCCCCGCGGAGCTGCGCGGGCAGTCCCTCGCGGTGGTCACGGCCACCTACCTGGGCGACGCCGAGGCGGGCGAGCGGCTGCTCGCCCCGCTCCGCGCCGCCGGTCCGGTGCTCCGGGACACGTTCCGGGCCGTCGCGCCGGGGGAGGTCGGGCTGCTCGCCGAGGAGCCGGTCGACCCGGTGCCGGCCGTCCTCGCGGGCACCCGGCTGCACGGCTTCGACGACGACGCGGCCGCCGAGCTGCTCCGGGTCGCCGGCGCCGGCAGCGGCACGCCGCTGCTCCAGGTCCAGCTCCGGCACGTGGGCGGGGCACTCGCCCGGGAGCGGGTGCCCGCCGCGGCCGGCACCGCCGACGAGCCCTACCTGCTGACCGGGCTCACGATCGTGCCGAGCCCGGACCTGGCACCGCTGGTCTCGGCGGCGCTCGACCAGCTGTTCACGACGTTCGCCCCGTGGAGCACCGGGACGGCGCCGCTCACGTTCCTCGACCGGGACGAGTCGATCCGGCGCGCCTACCCGGCCGCCACGGTCGACCGGCTGCGGGCGGTCAAGGCCGCGGTCGACCCCGCGGGGACGTTCCGGGGGAACCGCCCGGTCGACGCCTGACGCGCACGACGCGCGGGCCGGTCCCTCGCAGGGGGGGCGGGCCGGCCCGCGAGTCCGTGCCCGGACGGCCGCGCTGTGGTCAGCGCCCCGCCGACCACGCCCAGCGGATCAGCGGCCACTGCAGCGGCAGCCGGGCGACCGTCACGGCGGCGCGCACCGCCGGCCCCCGGGCCCGGTGCGTCGCGAGGCCGCGGACGCCGTCGACCGCCATCTGCACGTTCGCCGGGAACACCGCGGCGAGCAGCGCGGCGCTCGCGGGCCCGGCCGCGCGCCGGGTCGCGGGCACCGCCAGCCCGGCCGCGCACGCCAGCTCCGCGACCCCGGACAGCAGCACGAGGTCGCGCGGGCGGGGGAGGGCGCGCGGCACCGCCGGCTCGAACACCCCGGGGCGCACCAGGTGGACCACGCCGGAGACGAGGAAGGCCGCGGCGACGACGCGGGCGCCGGTGCCGAGGCGGCGGGGGGCGGCGGTCGGCAGACTGCGGGTCACCGGCCCATCCTCGCCGGGTGCGCGCCCGCGGGCACCCGGGCCACACTGGGGCGATGACCGCACGGCGCTGGGTGGTGCACGGACAGGTCCAGGGGGTCGGCTACCGGGCGTCGATGGCCGCCGAGGCCCGGCGGCTCGGCGTCGCCGGCTGGGTGCGCAACCGCGCCGACGGCACCGTCGAGGCGCTGGCCGAGGGGCCCGACGACGCTGTGGCGGCGCTCGCGGCCTGGGCGCGCGAGGGCCCGCGGTTCGCGGACGTCGACCGGGTCGAGGAGCACGACGCGGCCCCGGAGGGCGCGACGGGCTTCACGATCGCCGGCTGACGTCCGCGACCGGCCGTCAGGCGCCCGGGACGATCACGGCGCGGCCGCGGACCTGGCCGGCGTGCAGCCGCTGGTAGGCCTCCGGCGCCTGGTCCAGCGTGTACTCCTCGACGTGGATGGTCAGGGCGCCGCGCTTCGCGAGCTCGACGACCTCCATCAGCTCGGTGCGGGAGCCCCAGTTGATCGCGCGGCCGTTGACGTCCAGCGGCACCGTCGTCTGGCCGATGCGCACCGCGCCGGACGCGACGCCCACGACCACGACGTCACCGCCGACGCGCACCATGGCGCCGGCCAGGTCGGCGGTCGGCTGGATGCCGACGAAGTCGAGCACCACGTCGGCGCCCAGGCCGCGGGTCAGGCCCTTCACGGACTCGATCGCGTCGGGGTCCGACAGGAAGGCGTGGTCGGCACCGACCTCGCGGGCGAACTCGAGCTTGTCCTCGGAGACGTCCAGCACGACGACGGTGCTCTGCGTCAGCGCCTTGAGGATCTGGATGGCGACGTGGCCGAGGCCGCCCGAGCCGATGACGACGGCGGTGCTGCCCGGGGTGAGGCGAGGGAGCGCGGACTTCACGGCGCGGTACGGGGTGAGGCCGGCGTCGGTGAGCGACACGTTGCGCACCGGGTCCAGGTCGCCGAGTGGGACGAGGTGCCGGGCGTCGTCGACGACCATGTACTCGGCCATGCCGCCGTCGGTGAAGATGCCGGGCGCGCGCATGCCCTGCTCGCAGTTCTGCTCCTCGCCGGACGCGCAGGCGTAGCAGCGGCCGCAGCCCCACGGGCCGTAGACCAGCACGCTCTCGCCGACCTCGACGCCGTGCACGCCGGCACCGACCTCCTCGACGACACCCGCGACCTCGTGGCCGAGCGTGAGCGGCAGCGGCTTGAAGGAGTAGTCCTCCGCGGACGCGCCCATGATGAACTCGTCGGAGTGGCAGGCGCCGGCGGCGGTGACGCGCAGCAGCACCTCCGACGGGCCGGGGGTGGGCTTGGCGACCTCGACCAGCTCGGGGCGGGCGCCGATCTCGCGGTACTGCAGGGCCTTCATGGTGGCGACTTCTTCCTCCGGGCGGACCCGGGTGCGTGGTAGATGCATCCACCATACGCTTGAAGTGTCAACTACCATCCGGTCGGCTTTGGCCGCGGTGGCCGCGGCCGTCGCGTGTGTCGGAGGTCACGTCTACCGTCGGACCATGAACGTCGTCCTGATCCCGGGTTTCTGGCTCGACGCGTCCTCGTGGGCGCCGGTCTCTGCGGCCCTGGAGGCCGCCGGGCACACCCCGCACCCCGTGACGCCCCTGGGCGCCGGCGGTGCGGCGGACGAGGTCGCCGGCATCACGCTGGCCGACCAGGCGGCGGCGGTCGCCGAGCTGATCGACGGCATGGACGGCCCGTTCGTGGTCGTCGGGCACAGCGGCGGCGGCGCCGTCGCGCACGCCGTGGCGGACCTGCGCCCCGACCGGGTCGAGCAGGTGATCTACGTCGACAGCGGCCCGCTCGGCGAGGGCGGCGTCGTCAACGACGAGCTCCCCGTGGTCGACGGCGTGGTGCCGCTGCCGGACTGGGGCGTGTTCGAGGAGGAGGAGCTGGACGGCCTCACGGACGAGATCCGCGCCGACTTCCGCGCCCGCGCGGTGTCGGTGCCGCCGCTGGTCGCGAACGGCCCGCAGCGCCTGCACGACGAGCGCCGGTACGAGGTCCCGGTCACGGTCATCACCTCGACCATGCCGGAGTCGGTGCTCCGCGACCTCATCGCGAAGGACCACCCGTACGTCCGCGAGCTCGGGCGCATCCGGGACGTCACGATCGTCGAGCTGCCGACCGGGCACTGGCCCCAGCTGAGCCGCCCGGACGACCTCGCGGCCGCCGTGGTCGCGGCCGTGCAGGGTGAGGCCGACGCCGAGGAGGCCATGGCCGTCCCGACCTGAGTTTGCTATGGTCGACTTTAGTAAAGTGCACCATAGTAAAGTTGACCATAGTCAGGGGTCGGGTCGTGGGCTTCATCGGCCGGGATCGCGAGCTGGGTGAGCTCGAGCGGCAGCTCGCGGTCGTCCGTGCCGGCACACGTGCCGACGCCGGCGTGGCCGTCCTCGTCCGCGGGCGCCGGCGCGTCGGCAAGTCCCGGCTGGTGGCAGAGCTCGTCGAGCGCTCGGGACTGCCGTCGGTCACGTTCCAGGCCGCGCGCGGCGCGCCGCTGGCGCAGGAGCTCGCGCTGCTCGCCGAGGCCGTCGCCGACTCCGACCTCCCCGGCGCCGACGTCGCGCGCGGGTCGACGCCGACGACGCTCACCGCCGCGCTCACGCTGCTCGCGGCGGCCCTGCCTGACGACGCGCCGAGCGTGGTGGTGCTCGACGAGATCCCGTGGCTGCTGGAGCAGGTCGACGGGGGTGCCGGGGAGCTGCAGCGCGTCTGGGACGCCCGCCTGTCCCGCAAGCCCGTCCTGCTCCTGCTCGTGGGCTCGGACCTGGCGATGATGGAACGGCTCACCGCTCCGGACCAGCCGTTCTACGCGCGGGGCACCGAGCTCGTCCTCGACCCGCTCAGCCCCGGCGAGGTCGCGGCGATGACCGGGCTCGGGGGCGGAGCGGCGTTCGACGCCTACCTGATCACCGGGGGCCTCCCGCTCGTCGCGCAGGAGTGGGAGCCGGGCGAGCAGGCAGCCGATTTCCTGCGCGCGTCGCTGGGGTCGTCGACCAGCGCGCTCGTGGTCTCCGGCACCCGCGTCCTGGACGCCGAGTTCGGGGAGGTGTCACTGGCGCGCCAGGTCCTCACCGCGATCGGGGGGCGCGGCGAGCGCACCTTCGGCGGCATCCAGGGCGCCTCCCGGGGCGGCCCGATGAACGCCGCCAGCCTCACCGCCACGCTGCGGGCGCTCGTCGAGAAGCGCGTGGTGGCCGTCGACGAGCCGCTCTCGTCCGCGGCCGCGCCCAAGAACCGCCGGTACCGGATCGCCGACCCGGCCCTCCGGTTCTGGCTCGCGTTCGTCGAGCCTGCGCTCGGCGAGGTGGACCGCGCGCGGCCCGACCTCGCGCTGACCCGGATCGACCGGGGCTTCGCGGCCTGGCGAGGACGCGCGGTGGAGCCGGTGGTGCGGGCCGCGCTGCACCGGCTGCTCCCCGACGCGGGCTTCGCCGACGTCGCGGCCGTCGGCGGGTGGTGGCCCCGGAACAACGTGCCGGAGATCGACCTCGTGGGGACGGCGGGCGCGCCCGGCCCCGTCCGGCTGGTCGGCACCGTGAAGTGGCGGGCAGGCACCCCGCTGCGGGCGGCCGAGGTGGCCGCCCTCGCCGCCGACGCCGTCGCCGTCCCCGGGGTCACCGCCGCGACCCCGCTCGTCGGCGTGTGCCCCGCGGGCGCCGAGCCGGGGACGCCGCTGGCGGCCTGCTGGACCGCCGACGACCTGCTCGGCGCCTGGCCGGCCTGACCCACCCTCCCGCCTGCGTGGATGACATGTCAGGCGCGCGTCACCTACCATCGGCCGCGACCCGCCGGAGCCGCGGGCCGCGACAGGGGACCGCGGCACGCCACGCCGCTCCGGGGCGGGCGGACCGGCCCGCGTCGCCGCGGGCGAGGCAGGCGGACCCCGGAGAACGGCACCGTGATCAGGATCGGCATCGTCGAGGACGACGCGGCGAGCGCCGCGCTGCTCCGCGACCACCTCCGGCGCTACGAGCGCGACCACGGCGAGCAGTTCGACGTCACCCGGTTCGCGGACGGCGCGCAGGTGGTCGCCGGCTACCGGCCGGTGTTCGACATCCTGCTGCTGGACGTCGAGATGCCGGAGCTGGACGGGTTCAGCGCCGCGGAGAAGATCCGCCAGGTGGACCGGGACGTCGTCATCGTGTTCATCACGAACATGACGCAGTACGCGATCAAGGGCTACGAGGTCGACGCGCTGTCCTACGTGCTCAAGCCGGTGCCGTACTTCGCGTTCTCGCAGGAGATCAAGCGCTCGATCGCCCGGCTGCGCCGTCGCTCGTCGGACTACCTGCTGCTCACGGTCGACGGCGGGCTGGTGCGGGTCGCCACGGACGACATCGTGTTCCTGGAGTCGGCGAAGCACCGCACCACGGTGCACACCGTCGACGGCCGGTACTCGGTCGTCGGTCCGCTGAAGTCACTGGAGGCCGAGCTCGAGGGCAAGAGCTTCTTCCGGAGCAACAGCGGCTACGTGGTGAACCTGCGGCACGTGCTCGGCGTGCAGGGCAGCAGCGCGCTCATGGTCGGCGGGCACGACCTGCTGATCAGCCGACCCCGCAAGAAGGCGTTCCTCGCGGCGCTCACCGACTACCTCGGGGCGCGGCACGCGTGATCATGGAGACGCTCCCGGACATCCCCCGGGTCCTCACGGGCATCGCGGAGTGGGCGGCGTGCCTGGTGTACGTGCTGCTGCGCCGGCAGCGGCTGCCGGTGCGGCGGCTGGTGCTGGTCGCCGTGGCCGCGCTCGGGGTGCTCGTCGCGGTCCAGGAGCTCGCCGACCAGCTGCCGCTCGCGCTGTGGTCGCTGGGCATGGCGGCCGCGGTCGCCGCGATGTACGCCTTCATCGTCACGGCGGCGCGGGTGTCGGCGCGGGACGCGGGGTACTTCGCCGCCCGGGCGCTCGTGCTCGCGGAGCTCGTGGCGGCGCTGCACTGGCAGATGCACTGCTTCTTCTTCCTGCCCGAGGGCCGGCCCGGTCTCGGGTGGCAGGTCGCCTTCGGCGTCGTGATGTACGCGGCGTCGTTCGCGGTGGTGTACCTCATCGAGACCCGGCACTTCCGCCCGGCGCAGCCGCTCGAGGTGACGTGGGGCGAGCTGGCGTCCGCGGTCGCGATCGCGCTGGTCACGTTCTTCATGAGCAACATCAGCTTCCTCAACGCGAACACCCCGTTCAGCGGCCGGCTCGGGCTGGAGATCTTCTACATCCGCACGCTGGTGGACCTGTGCGGGTTCGTCGCGCTGTACGCGCAGCAGGGGCAGCGGCTCCAGCTCCGGGCGCGCGCGGACGTCAAGGCGGTCGACGAGATGCTGCGCCGGCAGCACGAGCAGTACCTGCAGTCCAAGCGCAGCATCGAGGTCGTCGACCGCAAGTACCACGACCTCAAGCACCAGATCGCGGTGATCCGGGCGGAGGGCGACGAGGGCAAGCGCGCGTCCTACCTGGACGACCTGGAGGCGAGCGTCTCCGGCTACGCCGCCCAGGCGCGCACCGGCAACGGGGTGCTGGACGTCATCCTCACGTCGAAGAGCCTGGAGTGCGCGGAGAAGGGCGTCGACCTCACGTACGTCGCGGACGGCGCGACGATCGACTTCATGTCGGCGATGGACGTCTCGGCGGTGTTCGGCAACGCGCTCGACAACGCGATCGACGCGGTGATGGCGGTCCCGGAGCCGGAGAAGCGGCTGATCAAGGTCGCGCTGTACGCCACCGGCGGCTTCGTGCTGGCGACCTTCGAGAACTACTTCGACGGCACGCTGAAGACCGAGGACGGCGACATCGTGACCCGGCGCGCCGACCGGGACCGGCACGGGTACGGGCTGAAGTCGATCCGGCACACCGCCGAGAAGTACGGCGGCTCGATGACGGTCAGCGCGGAGGACAGCTGGTTCGCGCTGCGCATCCTGCTGCCGGTCCCGGCGAGCAGCCGCCCGGAGGCCCTGACGCCCTGAGCCCGCCGGGCGCCGCGCGGCCTCAGCCCAGCGCCGCCCGCGCCGCCAGCGCCGGCGCCGACCGCTCCAGCACCGCCCCGCTGGTCCACAGCGACAGCGCCGAGGCGATCGCCATGTGCATGTCCAGGTACAGGTACGACCCGAGCCGCCCGCCGAAGTGCACGTCCGGCTCGTCCTCGGCGAGCGCGCGGTAGGCGCGCAGCCGCTCCCGGTCCTGCGGGGTGGCGACGGGGTAGTACGGCTCGTCGCCGGGCAGCGCGAACCGGGACCGCTCGCGCATGACCACGGTGCGGTCCTGGGCGTGCCGGTCCTCGCGCTCCGGGTGGTAGTGCCGGAACTCGTGCACCCGGGTGTACGGCACGTCGAGGTCGGCGTAGTTCATGACGCTGGTGCCCTGGAAGTCGCGGACCGGCAGCACCTCGGTCTCCAGGTCGAGGGTGCGCCAGCCGAGCGGGCCGGCGTGCTCGTCGAAGTACCGGTCGACGGGCCCGGTGTAGACCACGGGCACCTGGCCGCGGACGGCCGCGCGGCTGAACGGCTGCGACGCGTCGAAGAAGTCCGTCCCGAGCCGCACGTCGATGCGGGGGTGCGCGGCCATCGCCTCGAACCACGGCCCGTAGCCGCGGGTGGGCAGCCCCTCGTGGGTGTCGGCGAAGTACCGGTTCTCGTAGGTGTAGCGGACGGGCAGCCGCGCGATGACCGAGGCGGGCAGCTCGCGGGGATCGGTCTGCCACTGCTTCGCGGTGTAGTCCCGGATGAACGCCTCGTACAGCGGGCGCCCGATCAGGGAGATCGCCTTGTCCTCGAGGTTCGTCGGCTCGCCGCCGGCCAGGCCCTCGGCGGCCTGCCCGGCGACCAGCGCCCGGGCGGCCTCCGGGCCCATCGCGGTGCCGAAGAACTGGTTCAGCGTGCCGAGGTTGATCGGCAGCGGGTACACCGTGCCGCCGTGGGTGGAGTAGACCCGGTGCCGGTAGCCGGTGAAGGCGGTGAACCGGCGGACGTAGTCCCAGACCCGCTCGTTCGAGGTGTGGAAGATGTGCGACCCGTAGCGGTGCACCTCGATGCCCGTCTCCGCGTCGACGCTGCTCCAGGCGTTCCCGCCCAGGTGGTCGCGCCGGTCGATGACCGTGACCGACAGGCCGGCCTCGGCCGCGCGCTCGGCGACCGTCAGGCCGAACAGCCCGGCGCCGACGACGAGCAGGTCCATGCGGGTTCCTCGGGGGACGGGGCCGCCGGGGCGGCCGGGTGGCGGGGCGAGCGCCCCGAGTGTAGGGGTCGTTCTCGGGCCCGTGGACGACGGCCGACGACCCGTGCAGGTT
>NZ_JAANNB010000134.1 GCF_011603975.1 Cellulomonas sp. IC4_254
CCCGCCGCCCGGGCGTCCTCCGCCGCGTGCGCCGCCACCTCCACGTACCGCGCGGCGAGCCAGCGCTGCCCCATCCCGCTGCCGCGCCCCTGGCGCCACGCCCCGAGGACGCTCTCCCGCAGCCGCATGTGCACCAGGGCGGCGGGCTCGAACGCGAGCGTGCCGCCGGCGAGCTGGGCCCGCCAGCACAGGTCGGTGTCCTGGAGGTAGCGGGCACGCACGTCGAACCCGCCGAGCCGGTCGAACAGCGGCCGCCGGATGCCGAGGTTGCTGGAGCTCGCGCACCCGAGCCCGGGCAGCGGCTCGGTGTGCTGCAGGCCGTCGACCTGCGGCAGCGCCCGGGACCGCTGCGCGGCGTCGCTGTTGAGGCGCTCCCACTCCAGGCGCCCGGCGACGACGTCGGCGCCGTCGAGCGCGCGGTGCAGGGCGTCGACCCAGCCGGGTGCGACCACGTCGTCGGCGTCGCAGAACAGCAGGACCCGGCCGCGCGCGAGCCGGGCGGCGGCGTTCCGGGCCGCACCGGCGCCGCGGATCGCGGACGCGTCCACCAGGCGCACGGTCCGGGTGCGGCGGGCGGCGTCGAGCACGACCTCGCGGGTGCCGTCGGTCGAGCCGTTGTCGGCGACCAGCACCTCCCAGGTGCAGGCCGGCGCCTGGGCGGCGAGCGCGTCGAGCTGGGCGGGCAGGGTGGCCTCGGCGTCGTGGGCGGCGATCACCACGGACACGTCGAGGTCCGGCTCACGGGTCCCGTCGGGTCCGGCGCCGAGTGGTCCGTCGGCGGTCGGGCGTGCTGCGGTCATGGCTCCCCCTGCCTGGCCCAGAACGGGACAAATCACCCGTAGCAGACCACAGCGGGGCGTGCCGCGCGAACCGGCTCAGTAGCGCTCGGGCCCGTAGTCGATGCGGTAGTGCTGCTCCCGCGGCCGCTCCCCGACGGGCCGGGCGGGCACGCCGCCGACGATCGTCCACGGGTCGACGTCCTGGGTGACGACCGCCCCGGCGGCCACCACGGCACCCTCGCCGATCGTCACGCCCCGCACGACCGTCGACCGGCTCGCCAGCCAGGCCCGGTCGCCGATGGTGATGGGCCCGAGCCGGCCGGCGAACCCGGGGTCGCGCAGGTCGTGGTCGGCGGTCACGAGCAGCACGTGGCTCGCGATGACGACGTCGTAGCCGATGTCGATGCCGCCGCGCGCGTCGATCTGGCAGAACCGCCCCACGTGGCAGCGGCCCGCGATCCGCAGGTTGCCCGGCTCGAGCACCTCCGACCCGCCGAACAGGTACACGTGCTCGCCGAGGTCCGCGCCCAGCCGCCGGAGCGTGCGGATCCGCAGCTCGTTGCTGGGCACGTGCGTCAGCGCCCGGTTGAAGACGAGCTCGCCCCGTCGACCCACGTCAGCCGTCCTCCCCGCGGGCCGCGCCCGCGTGCTCGTGCGCGGGGACGTCCGCCCCGCCGCGCAGCCGCGCCGCGAGCGCCGCCACGGTGTGCTCCCGCCGGACCAGCGCCCGGCCCGCCTCGCCGCGCGCCCGCCGGTCGGCGGGGTCGGCCACGAGTGCCCGCACGGCGTCGAGCAGCGCGCGCTCGCCGGCGTCGCGGTCGCCGACGACGACCACCCGGGCCTCCTCGAACAGGTGCCCGGCACCCCGGGAGTCGTTGGTGACGACCGCGCAGCCGTTGCCCAGCGCGGCCACGAGCGGGCCGCTGACCGCGTGCGCGCCGCCGCCGCCCCAGCCGTCGCGCCGCCAGCGCACCACGACCGCCGCCCGGGCGAACACCGCCCGCACGCCGGCCTCGGGCAGGAAGCCGAGCAGGCGCACCCGGTCCCCGGTGCCGGCGTCCGCCACGGCGGCCTCGATCGCGCGGGCCGTGCCCTCGCCGCACGCGCCGACCGACAGGACCCAGCCGTCCGGCAGGTCGGCGGCGGCGCGCACCAGGGGCAGCACGTCCTCGGCCGCGGCGACGTACCCGGGCACCAGCACCTCGGTCCGCCCGGCGACGGGGTCGTCGGTCGCCGCGCCGACGTGCGGCAGGGCCTCGACGGGCCGGTCCAGCCGGTGGGCGGCCGCGAGCGCCGCGGCGCCGGACGGCGACAGGCAGAGCACCCGCTCGGCCCGGCGCAGCAGGTCGCGCTCGGCGCGCCGACCGAGGGTGCCGGACAGCGCGGCGGCGACCCGGCGGCCGCCCCGGCGGTCGAGGAGGGTGGTGAAGAACGCGCCGCCGGACAGCTCCGGGACGTCGTGCACCATCAGCCAGACGCGGCGCCCGCGGCGCGCGGCCCACCACGCCGCCCAGAACTCGGCGAGCCCGCGGCCGGCCTGCTCGACGACGAGCACCGCGGCCGGGTCGTGCCGGGTCAGCCGGCGCGCGAGGCGGACGGCGAGGACGGCGGACTGGGACGCCTCGGGCGCGGGCGGCAGCAGCTCGGTGCCGGTGGGGCCCAGGGCGTCGAGCACCGGGCGGAACGCCGCGGCGTACGCGGCGACGCCGCTGGGGCTCGGGGGCAGCCGGGTGACGTGCACGAACCGCGCGGGCGCCCCGCCCGCCGACGCGCCGGTCCCGGTCTCGACGCCCTCGGCCACCGTCACCGCCGCCCCCGCGCGGCCCGGCGCACCCGGTCGCGGGCGGCGACCCCGGCGCGCTGCACGCCCTCGGCGGCGCCGAGCAGCCGGGCGTCCCGCGCCGGGACGTCCTGGGCGAGGGTGCCCGCGCGCTCGGCCTCGAGCAGCGAGCCGTACAGGTGCCCGAACGTGTGCAGCGCCGCGACGGCGAACCCCGCGCGCCCGTCCCGCCACGCCCCGCTGAACACCGTCGAGCGCAGCAGCTCCCGGATCAGCCGGACGGGGTCGTCCAGCCGGGTGAACCGCCCGGGGTTGTTGGCGGCGTAGCGCAGGACCTTCTCGGTGGTCTGGCCCACCGAGCGGAAGTTGAGGTGCGCGATCGCGGGCACCGACGCGGGCGCGTCGACCCCCGGGCCGTCGAGGACCGGCGGCACGTGCGCGAGCGCGGGCTCGGCGTAGCGGGCGCGCCCGCGCCGGAGCAGCGCGTACTTGGCGCTGCCCTGCAGGGAGTGCTCCAGCATCCGGCCGTAGGCGACGTTGTCGTACCGCAGCCGCACGCCGGCGACGTCGGGCCGGTCGAGGACGGGCTGCAGGGCGGTGCGGAACCCGGCGGGCAGGTGCTCGTCGGCGTCGACGAACAGCACCCAGTCGCTGGTCGCGGCGTCGAGGCCGCGCTGGCGGACCTCCTCGACGACGGGGGCGTCCGGCACCGGCACGACCCGGGCGCCGTGCGCGGCGGCGACCTCGCGGGTGTCGTCGGTCGACCCCATGTCGCAGACGAGCACCTCGTCGAAGCCGGTCAGCAGCGGTAGGCAGTCGCGCAGCTGGTCGGCCTCGTTGCGGGAGTACACGACGGCACTCACCGTGCTCGGGGGGGTCATGGCCCCGAGCGTAGGTCGGCGTCCCCCGCCGGGGGCACCGCCCGAAGGGTGAATTGGGATGAAACGCGACATAGGGGACAGATCCGACGGCTAGCCTCGCCGTGCGGACGAGCCATCCCGGGCCGTCCGCACCGCCCCGGACGGGGCCCAGCACCGAGGAGCGCGCCATGAGCCACGTCGTCGTCGTCGGATCCGGCATCGTCGGGCTGGCGGTCGCCGCCCGGCTCGCCGAGCGCGGCGACGAGGTGACCGTCCTGGAGAAGGAGGACGGCCTGGCGCTGCACCAGACGGGCCGGAACTCGGGCGTCATCCACTCGGGCCTGTACTACGCGCCGGGCAGCCTCAAGGCGACGATGGCCGCGGCCGGCGCCCGCTCGATGGTCGAGTACGCCCGTGCCAGGGGCGTCCCGGTGGAGGTGTGCGGGAAGCTCGTCGTCGCCACGTCGGACGCCGAGCTGCCGCAGCTGGAGAAGCTCGCCGGCCGCGCGGAGGCCAACGGGGTGCCCGCGCGCCGGCTCACCCCCACCGAGGCCCGCGAGTACGAGCCGCACGTCCGCGCCGTCGCGGCGCTGCGGGTCGAGAGCACCGGCATCGTCGACTACCCCAGGGTGTGCCGGGCGCTGGCGGCGGACATCGAGGCCGCGGGTGGCCGGATCCTGTTCGGCGAGGAGGTGCTCGCCGCCCGCACCGTCCCGGACGCCCCCGGCGCCCCGGGCCGCGTCGAGATCCGCACCTCGCGCGCGGACCGCGAGGCCGACGCGCTCGTGGTGTGCGCCGGGCTGCACGCCGACCGGGTCGCGCGCGCCTGCGGGCTCGACCCCGAGGCCCGGATCGTGCCGTTCCGCGGCGAGTACTTCGAGCTGACCCCCGAGGCCGGCGCCCAGGTGCACGGGCTCATCTACCCCGTGCCCGACCCCCGGTTCCCGTTCCTCGGCGTGCACCTCACCCGCGGGATCGAGGGGCACGTCCACGCCGGGCCGAACGCGGTGCTCGCGCTCGCCCGCGAGGGCTACACCTGGACCGACGTCTCGCCGCGCGACCTCGCCGACAGCCTGGCGTGGCCCGGCCTGTGGCGGCTCGCGGCGCGCAACCTCGTGCCCGGCGCGGCCGAGGTCGGCCGTTCGCTGTCCCGGAAGGCGTTCGCGCGCAGCCTCTCCCGGCTGGTCCCGGGCATCTCGGCCGGCGACCTGGTGCCCGCCCCCGCCGGGGTGCGCGCGCAGGCGCTGCGCCGCGACGGCGGGCTGGTCGACGACTTCCTGCTGCAGCACGAGGGGCGCCAGGTGCACGTGCTGAACGCGCCGTCCCCCGCCGCCACCGCCTCGCTGGAGATCGCGCGGCACATCGTGCAGCAGCTCGACGCGGCCGTGCCGGCGGCGCGCGCGGCCTGACGGTCGCGCGGGGGCCGGCCTGCCGCGGGTCGCACGCCGGCGGCAGCATGCCCGCGGGCGCACGCGGATGGCGACCGCCCGCGTCCGCCCGGAGGCGGCGGCAGGCGCGCGGCAGCGGCGCCGGGCCGCGAGGGGGGCGCGGGCCCGGCGCCGCAGATCAGGCGGGGACCGTGCGGTCCACCGGTGGCAGCGTCGCCGCGGCCGCGGTCCCGGGCGCCACCCGGGTCACCGACACCGGGCTCGGGGTGTCGAGGCGCGCGAACGCGAAGCCCAGCCCGAACCCGAGGTCCCAGCACCAGGCCCGGAACTCCGCGACGGAGCGCACGCGCGCGAGGTCGCCCGCGGTGAGCCGGAGCCGGTGCACCGCGCGCCGCCAGCCGACGTGCTGGTCGGCCCCGGCGGCCCCGGCAGCCCCGGCAGCCGCACGCGCGGCCGGGCGCGGGGTCGCGCCACCGGTCGCGGGCACGACCGGAGCCGCACCCGCGCCGGCCTCCGCGATCGACCGCAGCCGCTCCTCCTGCTCCCGGTACCGCAGCGCGAGCCAGTGCTCGCCGGACCCGTAGTGGTACCCCTGCTGCAGGGTGGACCGGAGCGTCCCGCGCAGCCGCACGTGCAGCACGGCCTCGGGCACCCAGGTCAGCGGCACGCCGGCGAGCTGCACCCGCCAGCACAGGTCCGTGTCCTCGAGGAACAGGCAGCCCGGGTCGAACCCGCCGACCGCGCGGAACACGTCGGCGCGGATGCCCATGTTCCCCGCGCCGGCGGCGTGCAGCCCGGGCAGCCGGGTCGACTCCTGGAGCCCCGCCGTCTGCGGGATGGTCCGCGACCGGAGCACCCGGGGGCCGTTGAGCCGCTCGCCCTCGAACCGCCCGGCGACGAACGCGTGCGTGCGCAGCGCGGCCCGCATGGCGGCGACCCAGCCGTCGCCGACGACGTCGTCCGCGTCGCAGAACGCGACCAGCGGGGCGCGCGCGACCGAGACGCCCACGTTGCGGGCCGCGCCGGCGCCGCGGGTGGCCGAGGCGTCGACGACGCGGACCGGAAGCCGGTCCGCGTAGGAGCGGGCCAGCGCGACGGTCCCGTCGGTCGAGCCGTTGTCCGCGACGACGAGCTCCCACGCGAACGGCACGCACTGCGCCGCGAGGGCGTCGAGCTGCGCGCCGAGCGTGGCCTCGGCGTCGAACGCCGCGATGACGACGGTGAGCTCGACGCCCGCGGGCCGCGCGACGCCGTCCCTCAGGCCGCTCACGACATCAGCTCGCGGAACACGGAGCGGACCCGCGGGTACCGCCCGAGCAGGCCGCCGACGGTGTCGAACGACCACCCCTGCGCCAGCAGCGGGTCGACGAGAGCAGCGGTGACGGCCGCGCGGTCGAACGCCGGCAGCCGCTCGCCGGGCGCGAGGGTCTCGGGGTCGGCGCGGGTGTCGTGCAGCAGCAGGATGGCGCCGGGGTGCAGCGCCGCGCGGGCGCGGGCGGCGACGTCCGCCACCGGGGCGTCGACCCAGTCCTCGGCCCACCCGGACCAGATGACGACGTCCAGCCCGGACCGGGTCCAGCCGCGCAGCGACCGGGGCCGGTGCGCGCCGTACGGCGGGCGGAACAGCGTGACGGGCACGCCGGCGACGGCCTCGACGCGGCGCCGGGCGTCGGCGACCACGCGGACCGCCTCGGCGTCCTGCAGCCGGTTGAGCCGGCCGTGGTCGGGGCCGTGCAGCGCGAGCTCGTGGCCCTCGGCGACGAGGCGGCGCACCAGGTCGGGGTGCGCCTCGGCCGCGTCGGCGAGCACGAAGAACGTGGCGTGCAGGCCGCGGTCGGCGAGCAGGTCCAGCAGCCCCGGCGTGTGGGCGGGGTGCGGGCCGTCGTCGTAGGTCAGGGCGGCGACCGCGTCCGCGGTGTGCACGCAGGCGGTGGGCGCGAGCCCCCGCAGCAGCGGCCGGGCGAGACGCAGCGCCGCCCGGTCCGGCAGCGGACGTGGCGCAGGTGCACCGAACTCGCCCAGGTCGCGCCGCAGCACCAGGATCTCCCCCGGGCCGTGCGGCGCGCGGCGGGTGCCACGGTGCAGCGCCGGCTTCTCGACGACCATCGACCTCCCCCTCGCATCCGGCCGGCGGGACGCGCAACCGGCCCGCCGGACGCCAGTGTGCCCGCGGCAACCAGCCCGGTTTGTCCGTTTTGGGGGTTTTCACCCGAACGCTCGACAGGTTTCGCCCGAGCGTCCCTCCGGGGGGTCGCGGCGACGCGCCGGCTCGGCCGGACGGGGCCCGTCACCCGCCCGCCGCCCCCTTGGGGTGATATGTCCGATTTTCACCCGTTAGTACCTGTCTGGGCCGAAATGCCCGGACTAGCCTCGGGGCTGCCGCGTGGCGATCGCGGCGCCATCCCACACCCCCCGTCCGAGGAGGAGCCATGACCGCAGGCGACCTGTCGCCCGCCGACATCCCGGTGGTGATCCTGTGCGGGGGCATGGGGACGCGCCTCCGCGAGGCGAGCGAGAAGCTCCCCAAGCCGCTCGTGGACATCGGCGGCCGGCCGATCCTCTGGCACATCATGAAGACGTACAGCGAGCACGGCTTCCGCCGGTTCGTGCTGGCGCTCGGGTACAAGAGCGACCTGATCAAGCAGTACTTCCTGGACTACCGGCACCTGACGTCCGACTTCACGCTGCACCTCGGTGCGGACGGCGCGGAGTCCGAGCCGGTCTTCCACGGCACCGCCGCCAAGGAGGACTGGGAGATCACGTTCGTCGAGACCGGGCTGACCACGGCCACCGCCGCGCGCATCCGCCGGGTCGCCCAGCACCTCGACGCCGACCGGTTCGCCCTCACGTACGGCGACGGCATCGGCGACGTCGACATCACCGGCGCCCTGCGGCACCACGTCGAGCAGGGGCTCCTCGGGACGCTCACCGGCGTGCACCCGTCCAGCCGCTACGGCGAGATGCGGGTCGAGGGCGACACGGTCGTCGAGTTCAACGAGAAGCCGACCCTGGCCGACGGCTGGGTCAACGGCGGGTTCTTCGTGTTCGAGCGCGAGTTCGTCGACAAGTACCTGGACGACGACCCGGCGGTGATGCTCGAGAGCGCACCGCTGCAGCAGCTCGCCCGGGACCGCCAGCTCTCCGTGTTCGAGCACGAGGGCTTCTGGATGGGCATGGACACGTTCCGTGACTGGACGGAGCTGAACGGACTGTGGGACGCAGGTCGCGCCCCCTGGAAGATCTGGGAGGACTGAGCGCGTGCGCATCCTGGTCACCGGCACCGAGGGCTACCTCGGCAGCCTGCTCGCACCGACGCTGCTGGGCCGCGGCGACGAGGTCACCGGCCTCGACACCGGCTACTACAAGAACGGCTGGCTCTACAACGGCGTCCACGAGACCCCGCACACGCTGGTCAAGGACATCCGGCACGTCACGCCGGACGACCTGGTCGGCTACGACGCCGTCGTGCACATGGCCGAGCTGTCGAACGACCCGATCGGCGACCGCATCGGCGACGTCACGTACGACATCAACCACCACGGCTCGGTGGCGCTGGCCTCCGCGGCCAAGCGCGCCGGGGTGCCGCGGTTCGTCTACATGTCGTCCTGCTCGGTCTACGGCGTCGCCGACGGCACGGTCGACGAGACCAGCCCGACCGACCCGCAGACCGCCTACGCCCGGTGCAAGGCGCTGGTCGAGCGGGACGTCACGGCGCTCGCCGACGACGACTTCTCCCCCACCTTCCTGCGCAACGCGACGGCGTTCGGCGCCTCGCCGCGGCAGCGGTTCGACATCGTGCTGAACAACCTCGCCGGCCTGGCGTGGACGACGCACCGGATCGCGATGACCTCCGACGGCACGCCGTGGCGGCCGCTGGTGCACGGCCTGGACATCGCCAAGGCGATCCGCGCGGTGCTCGACGCCCCGCGCCAGGACGTGCACGCGCAGGTCCTGAACGTGGGCGCGGACTCCAACAACTACACGGTGCGCGAGATCGCCGAGACCGTCGGGGCGGAGTTCCCCGGCTGCGAGGTGTCGTTCGGCGAGCCGAGCGCGGACAACCGCTCCTACCGGGTGTCGTTCGCGAAGATCCGCGAGGTGCTGCCCGGCTTCGAGACCGACTGGGACGCCGCCGCCGGCGCCGCCCAGCTGCACCGGGTGTTCGAGCAGATCCAGCTCGACACCGAGACCTTCACCGGGCGCGGGCACACCCGCCTGGCGCAGATCGAGCACCTGCTCAAGACCGGCCAGGTGGACCCGCAGCTCTTCTGGACGGTGAACCCGTGAAGTACACGCCGACCGCCGTCGACGGCGTCATGATCGTCGACCTCGAGGAGCGCGGCGACGACCGCGGCTTCTTCGCCCGCACCTTCGACGTGACCGAGTTCGCCGCCCACGGCCTGGACACGACCGTCGCGCAGGCGAACCTGTCGTACAACCACAAGGCCGGCACGTTGCGCGGCCTGCACCGCCAGGTGCCGCCGCACGCCGAGGGCAAGCTCGTCCGGTGCACCGCGGGCGCGATCGTCGACGTGGCCGTGGACGTCCGGCCCGACTCCCCGACCTACGGGCAGCACGTGATGGTCGAGCTGACCGCCGCCAACCGGCGCGCGCTGTTCATCCCGCCGTACGTGGCGCACGGCTACCAGACGCTGACCGACGGCGCCGAGGTGGTCTACCAGGTCAGCGGCCCGTACGCCCCCGGCGGCGAGCAGGGCTTCCGGTACGACGACGCCGCGTTCGGCATCGCGTGGCCCGTGCCCGTCACGGTGATCTCGGACAAGGACGCGGCCTGGCCGCTGGTCTCCGCCGACGCCGAGGTGGCCGCCCCGTGATCATCGTCGACTCGCTGCTGAAGGCGCGCCAGGCCGACGGGAAGCCGATCCGGGTGGCGCTGGTCGGCGCCGGGTTCATGGGCCGCGGCCTGGTGAACCAGATCGTCAACTCCGTGCCCGGCATGGACGTCGTCGCCATCGCGGCGCGGCACCCCGAGCAGGGCGTCCGGGCGTACACCGAGGCGGGCCTGTCCGGCGTCGTCGAGGTCGACTCCCCCGCCGCGCTGGCCCGCGCCGCCGCGTCGGGGACGCCGGCCGTCACCGCGGACTACCGGGTCGCGGTCGCGTCAGACGCGGTCGACGTGGTGGTGGACGTGACCGGCGCGGTGGAGTTCGGCGCGCACGTGGCGCTGGCGTGCTTCGAGCACGGCAAGCACCTCGTGCTGATGAACGCCGAGGTCGACGCCACGGTCGGTGGCGAGCTCGCCCGCCTGGCCGACAAGGCCGGCGTCGTCTACACCGGCTGCGACGGCGACCAGCCCGGCGTGCAGATGAACCTGCACCGGTTCGTCACCGGGCTCGGGCTGACCCCGCTGGTCGCCGGCAACATCAAGGGCCTGCAGGACGAGTACCGCACGCCGACGACGCAGAAGGCGTTCGCCGAGCGCTGGGGCCAGGACCCGCACATGGTCACGTCGTTCGCGGACGGCACCAAGGTGTCCGTCGAGCAGGCGCTGGTCGCCAACGCCACCGGCATGTCCGTGCACCGGCGCGGCATGCTCGGCATGGACCACGACGGGCACGTCGACGAGCTCACCACGCGGTACGACGTGGACGAGCTGCGCGCGCTCGGCGGCGCGGTGGACTACGTGGTCGGGGCGCGCCCCGGGCCGGGGGTCTACATCCTGGCGACCCACGACGACCCGAAGCAGCGGCACTACCTGGAGCTCTACAAGCTGGGCACCGGGCCGCTCTACTCGTTCTACCAGCCGTACCACCTGTGCCACTTCGAGGTGCCGACGACGATCGCCCGGGCCGCGCTGCTCGGCGACGCGACGATCCGGCCGCTCGGGGCGCCGAGCGTGGAGGTCGTCACCACGGCCAAGACCGACCTGGCCGCCGGCACCGTGCTGGACGCGCTCGGCGGCTACAACTACTACGGCCAGGCCGAGAAGGCCGCGGTCACGCGGGACGAGCGGCTGCTCCCGGTCGGCGTCGCCGAGGGCTGCGTCCTCGTCCGGGACGTCCCGAAGGACGCGACCCTGACGTACGACGACGTCCGGCTCCCGGAGGGCCGCCTCGTCGACCGGCTCCGCGAGGCCCAGTCCGCCCTGTCCTGACCCCGACCGCCACCCCGGCATCTCC
>NZ_JAANNB010000135.1 GCF_011603975.1 Cellulomonas sp. IC4_254
CTGGAGACCGCATGACCGCCGAGACCGCACCGGTCGTCCTCACCCCCTGCCCCGACGGGCCGATCCTCGTGCGCGGGGACGTCGAGATCCGCGACGCCGCCGGACGCGTCGTCCCGCGCCGCCGCGCCACCGTCGCGCTGTGCCGGTGCGGCGCGTCCGGGATCAAGCCGTTCTGCGACGGCTCGCACAAGGCGATCGGCTTCCGCACCGACGACGAGGTGCCCCGCCCGCCGGAGCCGGTCCCGGCGCCCGGCGCGGCGCCCGCACCGCGGCGGGACGCGTCATGAGGATCTCCGTCCCCGCCCCCGGCGTGGCCCGCCTGGAGCACGCGTACGTCAACTGCTACGCGATCGCCGGCGACCGCGGGGTCACCGTCGTCGACGCGGGCCTGCCCCGGATGTGGCGCGCGCTCCCCCGGCTGCTCGCGGCGGTCGACCGCACGCCCGCGGACGTCCGCGCCGTCGTGCTCACGCACGCGCACTTCGACCACGTCGGCTTCGCCCGGCAGGCGATGCGCGACCTGCACGTCGACGTGTGGGTGCACCCGGCCGACGCCCGGCTCGCGGCGCACCCCTACCGGTACGTGCACGAGAACCCCCGCGCCGCGTACCCGATCCGGCACCCGCGGGCGGTGCCGATCCTCGGCGCGATGGTCGCGGCGGGCGCCGCCCGGGTGCGCGGGGTGAAGGTCGTCCGGTCGCTCGTGCCCGGCACGCGGCTGAAGGTGCCCGGCCGCCCCGAGGTCGTCGCCTGCCCCGGCCACACCGACGGCCACGTCGCGCTGCACCTGCCCGACCGCGGCGTGCTGCTGTCCGGCGACGCGCTGGTCACGCTCGACCCGTACACCGGCCGCACCGGGCCGCGCATCGTGGCGGGCGCGGCGACGGCGGACAGCGCGCTGAACCTCGCGTCGCTGGACGCGCTGGCGGCCACCGGCGCGGACCTGGTGCTGCCCGGCCACGGCGAGCCGTGGACGGGCGGGGCGGCCGAGGCGGTCCGGCTCGCGCGCGCGGCCGGACCGGCCTGAGCCGCACCCGCGCCGAGTGCCCAGAACCCGGCGGACATCCCCGGGCGAATCGGACCGGTTCGGTGGACACTCGGCGGCGGACCCGGCCGCGCGCCGGCGACGAGCCGGTGCGCGCGCGCGGCATCCCGCCTACGGTCGAGGGCGTGACCTCGTCCTCCGCCGACCGCGCCGACCGACCCGACGACCGCGGGCGACCCGCCCGGCACGGCGCCCGCCGCCGGCGCACCGGAACGGTGCCCGCGCCCGGCCGGACCGCGACCGGCACCCGTCCTGCCGGCGGCCGTCCGGGCGCCCACGAGGTGGACGCCGTCGTGGTCGGCGCCGGCCCGAACGGCCTCGCCGCCGCGGTGACCCTCGCGCGCGCCGGGCTGGAGGTCGTCGTGCTCGAGGCCCAGGACACCGTGGGCGGCGGCTCCCGCACCCTCGACCTCGGCCTCGCCCCGGGAGTGGTGCACGACATCTGCTCGGCGGTGCACCCGATGGCCTGGGCGTCGCCGTTCTTCCGGTCGCTGCGGCTGCACGAGCGCCTGGACCTGCTCACCCCGACGGCGTCGTTCGCGCAGCCGCTGGACGGGGGCCGCGCCGCCGTCGCCTACCGGGACCTGGCGCGCACCGCCGACGGGCTCGGCGCGGACGGTGCCGCGTGGCGGGCCACGTTCGGGCCGCTCGCCGACCAGTGGGAGGACGTCGTCGCGCTGGCGCTCGGCGACCACCGCAGCGTGCCCGCGGGTGCCACGCCCCGGTCCGCGGTGACCGCGGCGCGGTTCGCGCTCGCGGTGCTGCGCAACGGGCAGTCCGTGGTGCCGTCCGCGCTGCGGACCGAGGAGGGCGCCGCGCTGCTCACGGGGGTCGCCGGGCACGCCATCACGCCGCTGCCGTCCCTGGCCGCGGCGGGCACGGCCGTGCTGCTCACCACGCTGGCGCACGCGGGCCACGGCTGGCCGGTGGTCCGCGGCGGCTCCCAGGCGATCGTCGAGGCCCTGCTCGCGGACCTGGTGCGGCTCGGCGGGCGCGTCGTCACCGGTCACCCGGTCGCCCGGCGCGCCGACCTCCCGCCCGCGCGCACCTACCTGTTCGACACGGGGCCGCGGCTGGTGGCGCAGGTGTTCGGCGACGCGATGCCGCCGCACCTGGTCCGGGCGTACGCGGGCTTCCGGTACGGGAACGCGGCCGCCAAGGTCGACCTGGTCGTGGACGGCCCGATCCCGTGGGCTCACCCCGAGGTGCACCGCGCCGGCACCGTGCACCTGGGCGGCAACCGGGACCAGGTGGTCGCCGCCGAGCGCGAGGTCGGCCGCGGCCGGCACGCCGAGCAGCCGCTCACCCTGCTGTCGGACCCCGCGGCCCTCGACCACGGCCGGGTGTCCCGCGGCGTGCGGCCCGTGTGGGCGTACGCGCACGTGCCCGCCGGGTCGGACGTCGACCCCACCGAGGCCGTCGTGCGCCAGATCGAGCGGTTCGCCCCCGGGTTCCGGGACACCGTCGTGGCGTCCCAGGGCATCCCCGCGGCGCGGCTCGCCGAGCACGACGCCAACCTCGTCGGCGGCGACATCGCGGGCGGCGCGATCTCGCTCGTCGGGATGTTCACCCGACCGACCCCGCGCCTGGACCCGTTCGCCACGGGCGCGCCGGGCGTCTACCTGTGCTCGGCCTCCGCGCCGCCCGGACCGGGCGTGCACGGGCTGTCCGGCTGGTACGCCGCGCGGCGCGCGCTGCGCCAGGTGTTCGGGCGGGAGGACCCCGCGTCGTGACGCCCGGGCGGGCCGCGCCGCCCGCCGACGTCAGCCGATGACGCCCGCGTCGGCGAGCTGGTCCGCCAGCGCCCGTCCGTCCGGCGCGTGCACCGTCACCACCGAGGACCGCTCCAGCTCGTCCACCGCGCGCCGGGTGGCCGGCGTCGGCCCGGGCAGGCCGTTCTGCGCCACCTGCTCGGTCACCGACAGCTCGCGCACCGCGATCGCCGCGACCCGGCCCGGGTTCTCCGCCGCGAACGTCTCATAGACCTGCGGGTCGTGCTGGCCGTCGTCGCCGACGAGGATCCACCGCAGGCCGGGCAGCTCGTCGGCGAGCCGGCGGAGCGTGGCCGCCTTGTGCTCGCGCCCGGACCGCATCAGGGCGGCACCCGTCGGGCCGAGGTCCGTGAGCAGCAGCGACCCCTGCGGCAGGCCGACGCGGTGCAGGAACCGGGCCAGGGCGCTCGCGGTGTTCCAGGCGCCGGTGGACAGGTAGAACACCGGGGCGTCCGGGTGCGTGGCCGTGAGCCGCCCGTACAGCTCCGGCATGCCCGGGACCGGCTTGCGGCGGGCCTCGGAGCGGACCAGGAAGTTCCAGGCGGCGAGGTGCGGGCGCGGCACCATCGTCACGAGCACGGTGTCGTCGATGTCGCTGACGATGCCGTGCGTCGCCGACGGGTCCACGACCTGCACCGGGGCCGGGACGTCCCGGTCCTCCCCGACCGACAGGTAGAGCGTCTGCCAGCCCGGCTCGAGCGGGACGTCGAGCCAGGCGTCCAGGTAGCCGCCCCGGTCGGTGCGCGCGACCAGGAGGTCGGGGCCCTCGCCGGGCTGCGCGCGGACGTGCACCTCCGCGTCGGGCAGCTCGGCGGACAGCAGGTTGCGCCAGCCGCGCCGGGCCACGCTCCCGGGCGTCGGGGCGTCCGGCGCGGTGAGCAGCACCCGCGCGCGCACCCGGGACCGGTCGACGGTGCCGTACGACGGGTAGGCGACGACCCGCGGCGTGTAGCCGCGGCGGGAGAGCAGGCGGACGACGGCGGAGGTGACCCGGTCCTCCGCCCGGGCGGCGAGCGCGGCGATCGTGGGCATGCCGGTCAGTATCGCGGCGGTCCGCCCGGCCCGCGCGGCGGGGCGCCGACGTGCCGCGGGTCGCCCGGCGCCGTCACGTCGTCTCACCTCCCGCCGGCCGGTGGTCCGGCGCGGGAGGCCGGGGCTACCGTCGCCCGGACCCGAGCGACCGGCGAGGAGCAGCCCGCGTGACCAGCACCGCCCCCACCGACGACCTGACCGCTGCCGACGGCTGGCGCGCCTGGGCGGCCGCCCGCGACGCCGAGCTCGCCGACCCGCACGGCTGGCTCAGCCTCACCGCCCTGCACTGGCTCACCGGCACCCCTGCCGCCTACGACGACCTGCCGGGCCTGTGGTGGGCCGACGCGGCGGGCATCCACGTCGACCCGGCCGGCACCTCCGCGGCCGGGGCGCTCACCCTCGACGGCGCCCCGCTCGCCGCCACGACCGTGGTGTGGACCGCCGCCGGTGGCGCGGCGGGCGACCTCCGGGCGGGCGACCGGGTCCTGGAGCCCGTCGGGCGCGGCCCGCTGAACCACGGCGTCCGGGTCCGCGACCCGCACGCCCCGGCGGTCACCGCGTTCGCCGGCATCCCGCGGTTCGACCACGACCCGGCGTGGGTGCTGGCCGCGACGTTCGAGCCCGCCGACCCCGGCACCGTCGAGGAGACCGGCTCCGTCGCCGGCCGGGTGCGGCACCGCCGCGACGTCGCCGGGCACGTCCGGTTCACGCACGCCGGCGCGGAGCACGTGCTGCAGGTGGCCGGCGGCGCGCAGCCGACGATCTGGTTCCGGGACGCGAGCAACGGCGGCGAGACGGCGGCGTTCCGGGTGCTCGCCGTCGACCCGCGCCCGGACGGCTCCGTCGTCCTGGACCTCAACCGCGCGGAGAACGCCCCGTGCGCCTTCAGCGACCACGGGACCTGCCCGCTGCCGCCCGCGGGCAACACGCTGCCGTTCCCGGTGCGCGCGGGCGAGCGGCGCCCCACGGGGCGCTAGCACCGCGCCCGCTGGGCGCCGTCGCGACGGGGGGCAGGCACGACGACGACCCGGTCCGCGGCGCGCGGACCGGGTCGTCGTCAGCAGGTCAGGGCCTCAGGCCACCAGGTGCCGGTCGAGGCGGCCGCTCTTGCGCGGCGCGGTGCCCGGCACGACCGCGCCCGGCTGCACCCGCGACTCGGCCGCCACGACCGCGCGGGGCTCCAGGCGCGCGTCGGCGCCGATCTCGGCGCGCACGCCCACGGAGGCGCCGGCGCCGACCGTCGCGCCGCGGGCCAGGTGCACGTGCGACCCGACGGTCGCCGCCACCTCCACGCGGGCGCCGGGCTCCACCCAGCAGTGCTGCCCGATCCGGGCACGCGCCTCGACGCGGGCGCCCGGGTCGACCCAGGCGGAGTCCGCGACGAATGCCGTGTCGTCGACGACGGCCCCCTTGGCGACGAGCCCGCCGCCGTTGCCGTGACGCTGGTAGCGCACGACCGTGCCGTCCTGCATCTCGAGGTCTTCGTATCGCTTCTTCATCCTGCCCTCCCCAACGCCCGGGGCGGGCCCGGTGTTCCCGGCGGCACGAACTCGCGCGCGACCTCCGGGAACGCGCGGCCGTGCGGGGCCGTGGGCGCCGTGCGCACCGGGGCCGACCTGCGTTTACCCCCGGATGTGTGTTTGGTTCGGTCTGGGTTCCCCCGTTTTTGTTGACTTCGCGGTGTGTCGTCCGCCACAGTGGGGCTGCCGGGCACCGAGGCCCGACGCGGCGCCGCCACGGGCCGCACCTCGCCAGGACAGGACATCGCCGTCGTGTACCCGCCCGAGCGCCACACGCTGATCCTCACGACCGCGCGCGCCGCGGGCCGCGTCGAGGTGCAGCAGCTCGCCGCCGAGATGGACGTGACGCCCGAGACGGTGCGCCGCGACCTCACGGTGCTCGAGCGCATGGGCCTGGTGCGCCGGGTGCACGGCGGTGCCGTGCCCGTCGAGCGGCTCGGCTACGAGCCCGCCCTCGCGCAGCGCGAGCACGAGCTGGGCGCCGAGAAGGACCGGATCGCCAAGGCCGCGCTCGACGAGCTGCCCGAGGGCGGGTCCGTGATCCTCGACGCCGGCTCCACGACGGCCCGGCTGGCGGAGATGCTGCCCGCCGACCGCGAGCTCACCGTCGTCACCCACGCGCTGCCGGTCGCCACGGCCCTGGCCGCGCTCCCCCTCGTCACGCTGCACCTGGTCGGCGGCACCGTGCGCCCCCGCACGCTCGCCGCCGTCGGGTCCTGGGCCGAGCGGGCGCTCGCCGACGTCCGGGTCGACGTGGCGTTCCTCGGCACCAACGGGCTGAGCGTCGAGGCCGGGCTGTCCACGCCCGACCTCGCCGAGGCCACCGTGAAGCGCGCGCTCGTGGCCGCCGCGGCCCGCACCGTCGTGCTCGCGGACCACACCAAGGTCGGCCGCACCGAGCTCGCCGTCGTGGCGCCGCTCGGCCGGGTCGACGCCGTCGTCACCGACAGCGGCGTCGCGCCGGAGCTCGCCGACGAGATCGAGTCCGCCGGCCCGCGCGTCGTGCGGGCCTGAACCAAGGAGAGAGATGAAGGTCTTCCGCTTCTACGCCCCCGGCGACGTGCGCCTCGAGGAGGCGCCCGAGCCGACGCCGCAGGAGGGCGAGGTCAAGATCCGGGTCCGGGCCACCTCGATGTGCGGCACCGACGTCAAGATCTCGACGTCGGGCCACCTGCGCATCCGGCCGCCGCGCGTCATGGGCCACGAGATCGCCGGCGAGGTCGTGGAGGTCGGCGCGGGCGTCGAGGGCTGGGCGCCGGGCGACCGGGTCCAGGTCATCGCGGCCATCCCGTGCGGCGAGTGCGAGTTCTGCCGCGCAGGCGCCATGACGATCTGCCCGAACCAGGTGTCGATGGGCTACGACTTCGACGGCGGGTTCGCGCCGTACATGATCGTGCCGCGCGAGGTGCTGAAGGTCGACGGCCTGAACCGGATCCCGGAGAACGTCTCGTTCGCCGAGGCCAGCGTCGCCGAGCCGTTCGCCTGCGCGATCAACGCCCAGGAGATCATCGACGTGCACAAGGGCGACACGGTCGTCGTGGTCGGGTCCGGCCCGATCGGCTGCCTGCACGTCCGGCTGGCCCGGGCGCGCGGCGCCGAGAAGGTGGTCCTGGTCGAGCTCAGCCGCGAGCGCCTCGACCTCGCCGCCGCCGTCGTGCACCCGGACGTCGCGATCTGCGCCGCCGAGGTCGACCCGGTCGAGGCCGTCAAGGAGGCCACGGACGGGCGCGGCCCGTCGGTCGTCATCACCGCCGCCGCCTCGGGCGTGGCGCAGGAGCAGGCGCTGCAGATGCTCGCCCCGCAGGGCCGGCTCAGCCTGTTCGGCGGCCTGCCGAAGGACCGGCCGACCATCACCTTCGACTCCAACCTCGTGCACTACCGCGAGCTGGCGGTCTTCGGGGCGAACGGGTCCAGCCCCGAGCACAACCGCCAGGCGCTGGCGCACATCGCCGACGGGAGCGTCCCCGTCGCCGACCTCATCACCCACCGGCTGCCGCTGGACCGGGTCGCCGAGGGCATCGACGTCGTCCGTACGGGCGCGGGCATCAAGGTCACCATCGAGCCGTGACGACCCGCCGCGAGGCAGTCGCCACCCACCACGAAGGAGCAGGTCAATGAGGATCCTCTCCGCGCCGGGCCGCAGCGCCCGGCCGACCCCCCGCGACGGGGAGGTGTGAACCCCGTGTCCACCGCAGCCGCCACCACCGCCCCGACCCCGTCGCGGGGCAAGCAGGCCCAGGTCCGCGTCCAGCGGTTCGGGGCGTTCCTGAGCGCCATGATCATGCCGAACCTCCCGGCGTTCCTCGCCTGGGGCCTGATCACGTCGCTGTTCATCGCCGTCGGCTGGCTGCCGAACGGCATCCTCGGCGGGTTCGGCAACGCCGACGACCCGGGCAGCTGGCAGGGCGCCGCCACCCAGCTCGCGCTCGCCGACGACGGCACCACGTTCCAGCAGTACGTCGGCATGGTCGGCCCGATGGTGACCTACCTGCTGCCGATCCTGATCGCGAACGCCGGCGGCCGGATCGTCTACAAGGAGCGCGGCGGCGTCGTCGCCTCCATCGTGGCGGTCGGCATGATCACCGGCTCCACCGTGCCGATGTTCCTCGGCGCGATGGTCGTCGGCCCGCTGTCGGCGTGGGTACTGAAGAAGGTCGACTCGCTCTGGGCCGGGAAGATCAAGCCGGGCTTCGAGATGCTCGTCGACATGTTCACCGCGGGCATCCTCGGCGCCGCGATGGCCGTGGCCGCGTTCTTCGGGTTCGCGCCGATCATCACCGGCGTGTCCGACGCGCTCGGCAACGTGGTGTCCTGGATGGCCGACAACCACCTGCTGCCGCTCATGGCCGTGGTGGTGGAGCCCGCGAAGGTGCTGTTCCTGAACAACGCGATCGGCAACGGCGTCCTGGTGCCGCTCGGCGCGCAGGAGGTCGTGGAGCAGGGCAAGTCGCTGCTGTTCCTCGTCGAGTCCAACCCCGGCCCCGGCCTGGGCATCCTGATGGCCTACACGTTCTTCGGCATCGGGGCGGCGCGCTCGTCGGCGCCCGGCGCCGCGGTCGTGCAGTTCATCGGCGGCATCCACGAGGTGTACTTCCCGTTCGTGCTGATGAAGCCGACGCTGATCATCGCCGCCATCCTCGGCGGTGCGACCGGCATCGCGACCAACGTGGTGTTCGGCAGCGGCCTGCGCGGCCCGGCCGCACCGGGGTCGATCATCGCGGTGTACGCGGCGACACCACGTGACTCGTTCGTCGGCGTGACGTTGTCGGTGGTGCTCGCGTTCGTCGTCACCTTCCTGGTGGCAGCGGTCATCCTGCGGGCCTCGCGCAAGCGGGACCTCGCGGCCGGCGGCGGCGACCTCGCCGCGGCGATCGCCCAGACCGAGGCGAACAAGGGCAAGTCGTCCTCCGCGCTCGACGCCATGGCGGCCCGCCAGGGCGGCGCGGTGCCGACCGAGGCACCCACGGCGACCGGGGCCCCGGCGGGCGCGCCGGTGCGGTCGATCGTGTTCGCCTGCGACGCGGGGATGGGGTCGTCCGCCATGGGCGCGAGCATCCTGCGCGACAAGCTCAAGAAGGCCGGCCGCGGCGACATCACCGTGGTCAACAAGGCCGTCGCCAACCTCGAGGACGACGTCGACCTGGTCATCACCCAGCGCGAGCTGACCGACCGCGCACGGCGGCACGCGCCGAGCGCCCGGCACGTGTCGGTCGACAACTTCCTGTCGAGCCCCGTGTACGACGACGTCGTCCGCGAGGCCCGCGCGGAGACGGAGACGGCGGAGCCGGCGGAGAGGAGCACGACATGACGGAGCTGCTGAGCGCGGACCTGATCGTCCCCGCGGGGTCCGCCGGGTCGAAGGAGGAGGCCATCCGGGAGGCGGGGGCGCTGCTCGTCGCGTCCGGCGCGGTCGACCCCGGGTACGTGGACGCGATGCTCGAGCGCGAGCTGACCATCTCCACCTACATGGGCAGCTACCTCGCCATCCCGCACGGCACCAACGAGGCGAAGGGCGCGATCCACCGGTCCGCGGTCTGCCTGGTGCGGTACGAGGACCCGGTGGACTGGGGCGGCAACCCCGTGCGCGTCGTCGTGGGCATCGCGGGCGTCGGCGACGAGCACCTGTCGCTGCTGTCCCGGATCGCCCTGGTGTTCAGCGACGGCGAGCGCGTGCAGCGCGTGCTCGACGCCACCACCCGCGAGCAGCTGACGGCGGTCCTCGCGGAGGTCGAGCCGGCCTGACCCGCGCGCGGGACGCGTCCTGCGCGCCGAGTGCACAGGAGACGGGTCGAGTGCCTATCCGGCGGATAGGCACTCGACCCGTTTCATGGGCACTCGCGGCGACGGCGGGGGTGTCGGGACCGTGTGGCACGATCGGGCGCGTGCCCGCCGTCCCGTCCCCCGCGCCGTCCGCGGGCGGGGACGCCGACGCCGCCGGCGGCACCCCGGCGCCCGCCGGCGGCGCCGACGCCCCCGCCGGCGACTGGCGTGCCGTCCTCGACGGCCTGCTCGCCTGGGGGGACGCCGCCCCCGCGCCGCGCGCCCGCCGCGCCGCCCTCCAGGTCGAGCTCCGGGAGCTGACCCCGCGCACCCGCGAGCGCTGGAACGGCCCGGTGTCCCGCACCGCCGTCCCGCGGCGCCCCGGCGAGCCCGCCGACCCGGGTACCGCCGGGTACCGGCTGGGCGTCCGCCCGGTGACCCGCACCGACCGCGGCTGGGCCCGGGGCAGCGTCACGTGGGCGAACATCCCGCACATGCGCGCCCGGCTCGACCTCGACGCCGAGCAGCACCGCTGGTTCTGCCAGGTCGGCGCCCTGCACCGGGCCGCCGAGGCCCCCGTGCCGGGGCAGGACGCCGCGTGGGTCTACCTCGACGAGTTCGTGAACCCGGTGCTGTGGGACCTGCTCGACCAGGCCCGGGACCTCGGGATCGTGCTGGTCGGCTCGGGTGCGGGCGCCGAGGTGCGGCGCGGGGGCGAGGCACGGCTGGGGCTGGACGTCGCGCACGGCGCCGGCGGCCTGCGGGTCGCGGCGCACCTGACCGTCGACGGCGAGCCGTTCCACGTCGCGCACGCGCACCCGATCGGCGACCACGGCGTCTACGTGGTCGACCCCGCCCAGCCGCGCCGCGTCCTGCTGGCGCCGACGGCGGAGCCGCTGGGGCCGCAGCAGCTCGCGCTGCTCGGGGACGCGGCCGGCGGGCGCACGGTCGCGGACGCCCTGCGTGCGGGGGTGCTGGTCCCCGAGGACCAGGCGGGCCCGTTCCTGCGGGACCACCTGCCCGCCCTGCGCGCGGGGCTGGACGTCGCGAGCGCCGACGGCTCGGTCGTGGTCCCGCCGCCGGCCCCGCCGACGCTGGTGCTCACCGTCCGGCACCTGCCGGGCCGGGTCGTCGACCTGGCGTGGCGCTGGGACGGGTCCGCGCGCTCGGGCCCGGCACCCGACCCGTGGGACCTCGTGCCCGCCGACCTCGTGCCCGGCGGCCGGCCGGACCCGGCCGCCGGGCA
>NZ_JAANNB010000136.1 GCF_011603975.1 Cellulomonas sp. IC4_254
GCGGCGCGACCGGCCCCCGTGCACCCGGCCGCCGCGGGGCGGCTGACGCGGTACCGGGTGATGGCGTTCGTCACCGGCACGATGCTGCTGGTGCTGTGCCTCGAGATGGTGCTCAAGTACGTGTTCCACGCGAACGGCGTCGACCCGGCGACGGGCTCGCCGCTGCCGGTGCTGGGCACCTGGGTCGCGATCGTGCACGGCTGGATCTACGTGGTGTACCTGTTCACCGTCGTGCAGCTGTGGTCGGCCATGCGCTGGTCGCTCGGCCGGCTGGTGACGATGGCGCTGGCGGGCGTCGTGCCGGTGATGTCGTTCATCCTCGAGCGCCGGGTGCACGCCGACGCGCAGGCCCGCCTGGGGTGAGCGGCGCGGCTCAGGCCGCCGCGCGGCGCGCCCGCCACCGGGCCACCGGGCGCTCGACGAGCCACCAGCTCGCCGTCGCCGCGAGGAGGGTGAGCGCGACCCCGAGCGCGATCCCGGCGAGGTCGTCGGGGTGCCCGAGCCAGCGCACGATCGCGCCGTTCCACAGGTACGCCGCGTACGACACCGTGCCGAGGGCGACCGCGGGCCGCAGCCACCGGGTCGGCAGCGACCGCCAGCCGCCGACGTAGCTGATCAGCACCACCGTGGCGACGGCGACGGCCGGCACGCCCAGCAGGTACCAGGCGGTGTGCCCGGCCAGGCCGGTGAGCATCGTCCCGCCGAGCAGCACCACGACGATCCCGCCCTGCACGGCCCGGCGCGCCCGGACGGTCTGCGGCAGCCGTGCCGCCAGCGCGGTGCGGCCGAGGAAGCCCGCGCAGCCGATGAGCAGCGCCGCGCCCCACGACGTCGGCAGCGCGTACACCCGGGCGACGTCCGGCACGACCAGCAGCAGCGTCACCATGCAGGCGGCCAGCGCCGCGGCCACGGCGACCCCGGTCGTGGCGCGCAGCCAGCCCCGGTGCCAGGCCCACGCCAGCACCAGCGGCCACACCAGGTAGAACTGCTCCTCCGCCGCCAGCGTCCAGAAGTGGTAGACGGACTCGCTGCCGTGCGGGAGCCCGGGGACGTTGATCGTGTAGGTGAGCGCCGCGACCAGCGTCTCGGGCACCAGGTGCGCCTGGCCGAGCAGGTCGAACGCCCCTTCGACGACCACGTATCCCGCGAGCATGAGCAGCAGCGGCGGGTACAGCCGGAGCAGCCGGTGGCCGTAGAACCGCCGGAACCGGATCCGGCCGCGGGCGTCGAGGTCGCGCATGAGCACGCCGGTGATCAGCCAGCCCGACAGCGCGAAGAACACCGTCACGCCGAGGACGCCGGCGGCGCCGAACACGTCGGGGGCCGCGTGGTTGAGCAGCACCAGGCCCACGGCCAGGCCGCGGAGCGCGTCCAGGCCCGGCAGGCGCGCGGGTAGCGCCGGGGCGCCCGCCACCGGCGCCGCGGGCACGGGCGACGCCAGACCGGTGCCGGGCAGGCCGCTGCCGGTGGTCGTCGCCGGGTCGGCCGGTGCGTCATCCCTCACGTAACGGAAGGTATGTCCACTTTGCGAGGTTTGAGAAGACCCGGGCGCCGTGCGGCCGAGGACCGGCACCGGATCTTCACACCGCGACCCGACGCTCACGTGACAGGAGGGTGCCGGCCCGTCGGTCCAGGTCACGGCGACCGCCCGTCGCTATGCTGTCGCCGCCCGGTGCGGAAGGAGGTGGCCGTGAGCCTGCACCACATGCAGATCGGCGAGGTCGCCGAGCGCACCGGCCTGTCGCTGCGGACCATCCGGTACTACGGGGAGGTCGGCCTCGTCCGGCCCTCGGCCCGCACGCACGGCGGATTCCGCCTGTACACCGAGCCTGACATCGCACGGCTGGAGCTGATCAAGCGCATGAAGCCGCTCGACTTCTCCCTCGACGAGATGGGCGACCTGCTCGGCGTGCTCGACCGGATCAACGAGCCGGGCATCGACGCCGACGAGCACGAGGCCCTGCTGGAGCGCCTGCGGATGTACCGGCTGGCCGCCGAGGAGCGGTCCCGGGCGCTGCGCGAGCAGCTCGCCGTCGCCGAGGACTTCCACGAGAGCCTCCGCAAGGAGATCAGCCGGCAGCGCCGGATCGGGGAGCGCTCCGGCTCCTGACGCCGGTCCCCGCGGGGTCCCGGGTCGTCCTCCCGCGCTCCCGGGACGTCCCGGGCTGCCGGCCGGGCGCACTACCCTGGTGCGGTGACCGACGCTCCCGACACGCCCGCGCCGCCGCCCTCCGACTCGCCCCGTCCCGTCCTCGTCGTCGACTTCGGCGCGCAGTACGCGCAGCTGATCGCGCGCCGCGTCCGCGAGGCGAGCGTCTACTCCGAGATCGTGCCGCACACGGCCTCGGTGCAGGACATGCTGGCCAAGGACCCGTCGGCCATCATCCTGTCCGGCGGACCGTCGTCCGTGTACGCCGCCGGCGCCCCGTTCGTCGACCCGGCGCTGTTCGACGCCGGCGTCCCGGTGCTCGGCATCTGCTACGGCTTCCAGGCGATGGCCAAGGCCCTCGGCGGCGAGGTCGCGCAGACCGGCAACCGCGAGTACGGCGGCACCCCGGTGGAGGTCGTCGCGAACGGCACCGTCCTCGCCGACAGCCCCGAGCAGCAGACCGTCTGGATGAGCCACGGCGACGCCGTGCACGCCGCGCCCGAGGGCTTCGAGGTGCTCGCCACGTCGGCCGGCTCCCCGGTCGCCGCGTTCGAGGACCGCGCCCGCCGCCTGTACGGCGTGCAGTGGCACCCCGAGGTGAAGCACTCGCCGCTCGGCCAGCGCACCCTCGAGCACTTCCTCTACGAGGGCGCCGGCCTGGCTCCCGACTGGAACCCGGGCAACGTCATCGCCGACCAGGTCGAGCGGATCCGCGCCCAGGTCGGCAGCGCCCGCGTCATCTGCGGCCTGTCCGGCGGCGTCGACTCCTCCGTCGCCGCCGCGCTGGTGCAGAAGGCCGTCGGCGACCAGCTCACCTGCGTGTTCGTCGACCACGGCCTGCTGCGCACCGGCGAGGCCGAGCAGGTCGAGCAGGACTTCGTGGCGTCCACCGGCGTCAACCTCAAGGTCGTCGACGCGCGCGAGCGGTTCCTGCAGGCGCTCGCGGGCCACACCGACCCCGAGACCAAGCGCAAGATCATCGGCCGCGAGTTCATCCGCGTGTTCGAGGACGCCGCCCGCGAGGTCGTCGAGGAGGCCGGCGCCCACGGCGACGAGGTCAAGTTCCTCGTCCAGGGCACCCTCTACCCGGACGTCGTCGAGTCCGGCGGCGGCGAGGGCGCGGCCAACATCAAGAGCCACCACAACGTCGGCGGCCTGCCCGACGACCTGCAGTTCGAGCTCGTCGAGCCGCTGCGCGCGCTGTTCAAGGACGAGGTCCGTGCCGTCGGCCTCGAGCTCGGCGTGCCCGAGGCGATCGTCTGGCGCCAGCCGTTCCCCGGCCCCGGCCTGGGCATCCGGATCATCGGCGAGGTCACCCAGGAACGCCTGGACGTGCTCCGCGCCGCCGACGTCATCGCCCGCGAGGAGCTGACCCGCGCAGGCCTGGACCGCGACATCTGGCAGTGCCCGGTCGTGCTGCTGGCCGACGTGCGCTCGGTGGGCGTGCAGGGCGACGGCCGCACCTACGGCCACCCCGTCGTGCTGCGCCCGGTGTCCTCCGAGGACGCCATGACCGCCGACTGGACCCGCCTGCCGTACGACGTGCTGGCGACGATCTCCACCCGCATCACCAACGAGGTGCCGGAGGTCAACCGCGTGGTGCTCGACGTGACGAGCAAGCCGCCGGGCACCATCGAGTGGGAGTGAGCTGACGCGCCACGGCCCGGTACCCCGCACGGGGGTGCCGGGCCGTCGTGCATCCCGGATCACTCGGCGCGGGTGGGCCCCTTACCAGGACCTATGTCCTAGTCTGACGGAGTGTCATAGGTGGGACCAAGGACCCGACCAGCGGAAATCCGGTCATTGTGCGCCGCTTCACAAGCCCGGTCACCGGCTGTCCCGCGACCTTGGTCCCATGTCGCGCCCGGCGGGGGAGGCAGGCTCTTCCACGTGGGGCTCACAGGGTCCACCGGGTCGACCGACGGTCGTCCCGCACCGGGGGTATCGGAAGGGAACACGACCATGGCTACCGTGGCAGCGACGGGCGGCTCGAAGGCTGCTCGCGTCATCGGCATCATCACGGCGATCGCCGGCATCGTCCTCATCATCGCCGGCGGCGTCACCTGGGGCTCCGTCTCCAGCCACCTCGCCGACGAGAACATCACCGTCTCCGACGACGCCGCGAACTTCGCGGGCCAGCCCGTGACCAGCCCGTGGACGGCGTTCGCGCAGGCCGACATCATCCAGCACCACGCCCTCGAGGCCACCGGCGGCAAGACCTACGCCGAGCTCGCCCAGGACGACCCGCTGCGCGACGTCGCCATGAACGCGTCCTTCCTGCGGGCCTCGCTGTTCACCTCGGTCGTCGCGTTCGGCGTCGCCGCGCTGGTCATGGGCCTCGGCGTGATGTTCATCCTCATCGGCTGGGCGCTGTTCGCCCTGGGCGGCCGCAAGACCGCCGCGGTCACCGACGCCACCCGCCCCGCCGGCACCGTGCCGGGCGTGGAGGAGAACGTGCGGGCCTGACGCCCACGCACCAGCACGGCCGGAGGGCCGGGACCCCGCGCGGGGTCCCGGCCCTTCGCCGTGCCCACCACCGAGTGAGTAGGAAACTGGTCGAGGGGGTAGTCGCGGGATACCCCCTCGACCCATTTCCTACTCGCTCGGCGACGCACGCGGTGACGCGGTGACGCCGGGGTCCGGGCGGTCAGGCGCCGGGGCGGATGCCGGCGGAGGCGAGGACGCTCGCGAGGCGTGCGGGGTGGAGGGCGTCCTGCCACGTCCACCGCACGACTCGGAGGCCCGCGGCACGGAGCCGGTCCTCGCGGCGCTTCTCGGCCCACACGCGGTCCTCGTCGGCGGTGCGGTCGCCGACCCCGCCGGCGCGGTACTTCAATCGGCCGTCGAACTCGCCGACCACGCCGAGCCGCTCCCAGAGGAAGTCGACCCGGCCGACGAGCCCGCGGTGGTCGCGCACCTCGCGCTGCAGCACCGGCTGCGGCAGGCCGAGCTCGATCATCCGGGCGCGGCTCAGCGACTCCCCGGGCGACTCGGCCCCCGCGTCCGCCTCGGCCACGACGCGCCGCGCCGCGCGGACCCCGCGTCCGGTGCCTGCGGCCGCCACCTCGCGGGCGAGGTCGTCGGGACTCACCCCGCGCCGCCGGAGCGCGTCGTCGGCCAGGACGAGCCCGCGGGCGAACGACCCGGCCCGGGCGAGGTCGACGACCGTCCGCGCGACCGTCGTGACCGCGAGACCGTCGACGCACCGGGTCGCCGCCGGATCGGCGACCCGGTGCCGGCGCACCCCTGGGCTGGAGGGGGTGCCGGAGGCGAGGGGCACGAGCACGTGCACGTCGCGCGGCCAGTCCCCGAGCAGGGGGAGCCGCCATACGGCCGCGGCGGACTCGCGGCCGAAGACCGGCGCCCGTAACCGCCGGGCGGCCGCGAGCACCCTGAGGCGGTGACGCTCCGCCTCGTCGGCGGCGGCCCAGGCCTCCGCGGGCACGTACGTGCCGTGCCGGACCCGCACGAGCGCACCGGCACGGGTCGCGCGCCGGAGGTCCTTGCCGTCCCGACCGACAGCTCGCGCGTTGCCCGTCGTGGTGACCGCGGCGGCGGTCACGTCGGGGAGGGCGGCTGCGGTGCTGCTCATGCCTCCACCGTGCCCGACGGAGCGGGCCCGGCGGCGGTCGTCCACAGACCGGGTCCGGGCTCTGTCGCCGACTGGGCAAGAAAAGCGCCGAGCGAGTACCCAGCAGGTACTCACTCGGCGCTTCTCCTCCACAGTCGCTGCTGATCGGGCGGCCGGTCGGATGCTGACCGGAGGTCGCCCGGGGTCAGCGCGTGGTGCGCTGCTCGCGGCGCTTGCGGCGCCCCGCCGTGAGGAGGGAGCCGACCAGCAGGGCGACGCCGGCCGCGGCCAGCAGCACGATGAGCGCGAGCTGCAGGTCGATCCGGACGCCCGCCGCGACGGCGAGCACCAGGATGCCGACGGCCGCGACGATCAGGCCCCAGACCACGGTGCCCGCCCGCGGGCCGCGGTCCTCGGGCTCCGGCGCGGGGACCGGTGCGGGGGATGCGGCCGGGGTCGGCGCCGGGGTGCCGTACGCCGGGGACCCGTACGCGGTCGAGCCGTACGCCGCCGAGCCGGAGGCGGGCGCGCCGTATGCCGGGGTGCCCGGGGCCGGCGAGCCGTACGGGGACGGGCCGGTCGTCGGGGCCGGGTCGGACGGCGTCGCCGACCAGGACGACTCCCGCACCGGTGCTGCGGCGGTCGCGGCGGCCGGGGCGTCGCCGACGGCTGCGGGCTCGGTCCCGCCGACGGTGTCGATGCGCGCGGTGTCGCCGACGGCGTCGATCCGCTGGGTCGCGCTGCTGGTCTCGATGACGGCGGTGTCGTCCGTCGCGTCGGTCCGCTGGGTGGCGCCGCTGGTCTCGATGACGGCGGTGTCGTCCGTCGCGTCGGTCCGCTGGGTGGCGCTGCTGGTCTCGATGACGGCGGTGTCGTCCGTCGCGTCGGTCCGCCGCGTCGCGTCGTCCGTCTCGATCGCCGTGGTGTCGTCGACGGGGTCGACCGGCCGGCTCGCGTCCTCCGCGGCCTCGGCGTCCACCGCGGCCGTGGTCGCGTCGTCGGTGGCGTCCGCGCGCTCGATGCGTTCGGTGACGGGCTCGTCCGCGCCGTCGGGGCGGGGGGCCTCGGGGCCGGTGCTGGTCATCAGTCCTCCTCGATGGTGATGCTGCCGACGCCGACCTCGATCGTGAGCTCGATCTCGGCGTCCTCGCGGCCCGACATGGCGTCGCTGGTGAAGGTGCGGGCGTGGCCGACGCCGTCGGAGCGCTCGTTCTTGCCGTCGACCTTCCAGATGACGTTGCCGGCGCCGGAGCTGACGTCCGCGACGACGGCCGCGCCCTCGGGCACGATGACGGTGACGTCGCCCAGGCCGCCGCTGATCGGCACCTCCAGGGGCTCGTCGGTGAGGGGCACGCCGGTCAGGTCGACCGTGGCGTCGCCGACGCCGAACGAGTAGCCCCGCTCGGCCACGGCCCGGGAGCTCACGGCCGTGTCGATGCTGCGCACCCCACCGCTGTCGCCGTCCCACCGGTCCCAGCTGCCCCAGCGGGCGTCGTTCGCGACCGCCGCGGGACCCGCGACGACCATGCCGACGATCGCCAGGGCCGTGAGCCCGCCGGCGGTGCGGCCGCGCAGGCCGGAGACGATGATCGCCAGGCCGACGAGCGCCAGGCCGCCGCCGACGACCACGGCCGCGATCGGGCCGTCGTAGACCCCGGCGCGCTCGGCGGCGAGCAGGCCGGCCAGGCCGATGAGGATGAGCGCGACCACGACGCCGGTGACGGCGGCACCAGGCCCGCGGCGCGGCGGCCGCGGCGGGCGCGGCGGCGTGGGCGGGGTCGGGGGCGGCGGCGTCCAGCCGCGGACCGGGGGTGCCGGCGGGTTGGGCGGTCCCTGGTGCCGTCGGGCGCCGGAGCCGGCCGAGGGCTGCCCGGAGGGCGCGGTGCCGTAGGCGGGCGCGGCGGGTGCCGAGCCGTACCCGCCGCCCACCGGGGCGGAGGCGCTCGCGACCGGCCGGTCCGGGGCCGCCGGGGCGGCACCCGCGTACGGCGCGGGCCGCGCGGTGTCGGCCGGCGGTGCGGGCGGGGTGCTGGGGCTGGTCATCGGTCGCTGTCCTTCCGGGTACGGGGGCTGCCACGAGGCCGCCGGCGGGCGGCCGTCCCTGCCGCGCCGCAGCGCGGTGACGAGGACGACGATCCCGGCGACCACGGCCGCGAACCACGCGAAGCCGCTGAACCAGCCGGACCGGAACGGGCCCCAGCTGAACCACCAGTCGCCGGCGCTGAACCCGACGACGACCAGGGCGATGGCGCCGAGCAGGGCCACGTCGAAGTTGCCGCGGATGGTCTCCTCGAGGTGGATCCGCCCGTCGGACTCCTCGGGCAGCAGCGCCCAGGCGAGGCCGTACAGCACGAAGCCGAAGCCCATGAGCAGGGTGACGCCCACGAGGCCCCGGGCGAGCAGCGGGTCGATGCCGAGCCGGGCGGCGAGGCCGCCGGAGACGCCGCCGACCCAGCGGTCCTGGGAGCGGGAGATGCCCGCGCGGCGGATCGCCGCGAAGAAGCCGGCCATCGCGTGGCCGTCGGTCGGGGGAGCGGGAGGAGGCACGGGGCCGGGTGCGCCGGGGCCGCTCGGCGGCACGGTGCCCGACCCGCGGTCGGCGCTGTCGTTCGTCATGGCTCGATCCTGACGCGCGGGGCACCCCCGGCGGCATCGGGTACCCCCCTGACCCGCCCCTGAATGTGCCCCGGGGGTCCCTGATCCTGGGGCCCGGAGGGCGCTGCCGGGGTCCGGGACGTGTGACGATCAGGGCATGGAGTCCCCGTCCCGTCTGCCGCTGCGGCGCCCGGAGCGCGGCCGCGTGGTCGGCGGCGTCGCCGCCGGCCTCGCGCTGCACCTCGGCGTGCCCGTGCGGCTCGTGCGGGTGCTGTTCGCGCTGCTCACGCCGGTGGGCGGGATCGGCGTCGCCCTGTACGTGTTCTGGTGGGTGACCATCCCGGTGGGCGACCCCGCGGCCGTCGCGGACGCCGGTCGCCCGGCGGAGCTGTCCCGGCTGCACCGCCCGCTCGAGGGCGACGCGGTGCAGCGGCTGCGGCGGCTGCCGTGGACCGAGATCGCTGTCGGGGTGGCGCTGCTCGCCGGGGCGGTGGCCATGCTCCTCGCCCGGGCGGGCACGGACGTCGTCGGCAACTGGGTGGTGCCGGTGCTGCTGCTGGTCGCGGGCGCCGCGCTGGCGTGGAGCCAGCTGGACGCGGTGCAGCGGGAGCGACGCGGCGGCAGCCGGGGGCCGGTGAGCGTGCTCCGCCTGGTCGGCGGCCTGGTGATCGCGGGCGTCGGCGTGCTGCTGCTGGTCGGCCAGGAGGCGACCCCGGGGACCCTGGTGCAGTCGACGGTGGCCGCGGTCGCGGTGCTCGGCGGCGTCGCCCTGGTGCTCGCGCCGTGGTGGCTGCGGCTCGTCCGGGAGCTGGGCGACGAGCGTGCCGCCCGCGCCCGCGAGTCCGAGCGCGCCGACATCGCGGCCCACCTGCACGACTCCGTGCTGCAGACCCTGGCGCTGATCCGCGCCCGGGCGGACGACCCGACGGAGGTCGCCCGGATGGCCCGCGCGCAGGAGCGCGAGCTGCGGGTGTGGCTGTACGACGACCGCCCGGCGCCCGGCACGTCGGTGGCGGCGGTGCTCGCCGCGATCGTCGCGGAGATCGAGGACACGCGCACCGGCCCGGACGGCGAGGCCGTCACGGTCGAGACCGTCGTCGTCGGGGACACCGAGCCCGACGCGAGCACCGACGCGCTGCTGCAGGCGACCCGCGAGGCGCTGCTCAACGCCGTCCGGCACGGTCGCCCGCCGGTGTCGCTCTACCTGGAGGCGGGGCCCGACGAGGTCGAGGTGTTCGTGCGCGACCGCGGCGACGGCTTCGACCCCGACGCCGTGCCGGACGACCGGTTCGGCGTGCGGGAGTCCATCCTGGGGCGCGTGCGCCGCCGGGGCGGGACCGCGTCGGTGGTGTGCAAGGACGGCGGCGGCACCGAGGTGCGGCTGCGGATGCCCCTGGTGCGCGAGCGCGCGGCGGCGGAGGACGAGAGGACGATGCAGGGATGAACGACGCTCCGGTCGACGTGGTGCTCGTCGACGACCACCTGATGTTCCGTGCGGGCGTCAAGGCGTCCCTCGACGACCGGGTGCACGTCGTCGGGGAGGCCGCCACGGTGGACGAGGCGATCCAGGTCGTGCGGGCCACGCAGCCGCCGGTCGTGCTGCTCGACGTGCACCTGCCCGGTGGCGACGGCGGTGGCGGCGCCGAGGTGATCCGCGCGTGCACCGACCTGCTCGGCGGCACCCGGTTCCTGGCGCTGTCGGTGTCCGACGCGGCGGAGGACGTCGTCGCGGTGATCCGGGCCGGCGCGCGGGGCTACGTCACCAAGGCGATCTCCGGGCCCGACCTGTGCGACGCCGTGCTGCGCGTGGCGGGTGGCGACGCGGTGTTCTCGCCCCGGCTCGCGGGGTTCGTGCTCGACGCGTTCGGGGCCGCCGCGGGCGACGTGGCGACCGGCGACGACGAGCTCGACCGGCTGTCGGCGCGGGAGCGCGAGGTCATGCGGCTGATCGCGCGGGGGTACTCCTACCGCGAGGTGGCGGGGGAGCTGTTCATCTCGATCAAGACGGTCGAGACTCACGTGTCGGCGGTGCTACGCAAGCTGCAGCTGTCCTCGCGGCACGAGCTGACCCGGTGGGCGGCGGCGCGCCGGCTGCTCTGAGCCGGGCGCGCCCGCGCGCGGGGTGATCGGCGTCAGCCGATGTTGCACTCGTAGCGCACGCCGTCGACGTAGTGCACGCCGTCACCGAGGTCCGCGCAGGTCTCGACCAGCGAGGCGACGCCGAACGCGCCGAGCGCGAGCGCGACGACCCCGGCGACCAGCCACAGCGCGCCCACGACCACGCCCGCGACGGCGAGGCCACGGCCCGGGAGTCCGCCGCGGCGGCCGCGGACCAGGACGACGATGCTGATGACGAGCCCGACCAGGGCCGTGCACGGGATCACCGCCGTGACGAGGCCGACGATCGCGAGCGTCGGCGACGGCGCCGGCTGCGGCGCGACCGGGTACGGGCCCGGGAGCGCCGCCGGATCGGGGTAGCCGGCCCCGGTCGGCTGGGCCCCGGGCGGCGGGTAG
>NZ_JAANNB010000137.1 GCF_011603975.1 Cellulomonas sp. IC4_254
CGGCGGCTGCTCGGTCATGCCGACAGTCTCGCACCGTGCGCGGCGGGGGCCGGGCGTCGCGCCGGGCGTGCGCCGCCGCGCGGACTAGGCTGGAGGTCAGGCGTCCGCCCGCGGGTGGTCGCGGGGGCAGTCCGGCACGAACAGCACGACGGGGGTTCCATTGAGCAAGGCAGAGCAGATCCTGGTGGCGCTGGGCGGCGGCGGCAACGTCGTCGACCTGGAGCCCTGCATCACGCGCCTGCGGGTCGAGGTCACCGACCCCCAGCGTGTCGACGAGGACGCCCTCAAGGCGACCGGCGCGTTCGGCGTCGTGCGCTCCGGGCGCATCGTGCAGGTCATCGTCGGCCCCGAGGCCGACAACCTGGCCGCGGAGCTCGACGGCCTGCGCTGACGCAGGCCGCCGGCGCCGACGACGACGGCCCCGGCCGCACCGGCCCCCTCGGGGGTCGTGCGGCCGGGGCCGTCGCGCGTCGCGGCGTCAGTCGGTCGCGGTGTCGTCCGTGGCCGAGACGCGCTCGCGGTGCGCCTCCAGGGCCTCGCGCTGCCCGGCCAGCGGGATGTCCGCGGCCTCCAGCGCCTCGCGGACCGCGGTGCGCAGCGCGCGGGCGACCGCCCACTGCCGCGCCGGCGCGGTGCGCTGCACGAGCTTGACGGTGACCGCGTCGAAGGACAGGTCCTCGGCGGTGGTCACGGTGGCCGAGCCCTCCATCGACGGGCCGAGCGCCGGGTCCTCGGCCAGCCGGGTCGCCGCGCCGACCAGCACGTCGGTCACGCGGTCGAGGTCGGCGAAGTAGTCGACCTTCACCTCGACCACGGCGTTCGCCCAGCCCTGGGTCTTGTTGCCGACGCGCAGCATCGACCCGTTGGGGACGTACCAGAGCGTGCCGTCGGCGTCGCGGATCTTGGTCACGCGCAGGCCGACCGACTCGACGGTGCCCTGCGCCGGGCCGACGTCCACCACGTCGCCGACGCCGTACTGGTCCTCCAGCAGCATGAACATGCCGGACAGGAAGTCCTTCACGAGGCTCTGCGCGCCGAAGCCGAGCGCCACGCCGACGATCCCCGCCGACGCGATGAACGGGGCGATGTTCACGCCCACCTGGTCGAGCACCGACAGCACCACGATGGTGCCGATCACGATGCCGGCGGTCGAGCGCAGCACCGAGCCGATGGTGCGGGCCCGCTGGGTGCGCCGGGCGTTCGCGATCGGGTTGACCTTGCGCAGTGCGGCGGCCACCTCGGTCCCGCCGAGCGGCTTGGCGATGCCGCGCTGGAGCAGGGAGCTGCCGTCGGCGATGTGCTCGGTGACGGCCTTGATGAGGCGGCGGACGACCAGCAGGGCGACCACGCCGACCAGCACGATGATCGCGATGCGCAGGCCGGGGCCGAGCAGCCAGTCGACGAGCGCGTTCGCGTTGTCGGCGATCTCGGCGCCCGGGTCGGTCGCGGCCGGCACGCGGGAGGGGAGGGACGAGAGGATCACCGGTCCACGCTAACGGGCCGCCCGCGGCGGTCGCGCGCCCCGCACGCGGCCCGCACGGGACCCTCACACGGGTCCGGTGCGGACGCGCGGCGCCGCCTCAGCGGGTCCCGAGCCCCGTGCGGTCCGCCACGAACTGCAGCTGCTCGACCGTGAGGGCCACCGTGCGGGACAGCGCGCGACCGCCGTGGCCGACGCCCTTCTCCTGGCGCACCAGCACGGGCGCCTCCTCGACCGGCGCCGACGTGGCGGCCTGCAGCGCGGCCCCGAGCTTGCGGGCGTGCAGCGGGTCGACCCGGGTGTCGCCGTCGAAGATCGTGAACAGCGTCGCCGGGTACGCGGTGCCGTCGACGACCCGGTGGTACGGCGAGTACGACAGCAGCCAGTCGAGCTCGCGGGGGGTGTCCGCGTCGCCGTACTCGTCGCTCCACGTCGTGCCGAGGCCGAACCGCTGGTAGCGGACCATGTCCAGCAGCGGCGCCGAGCAGACGACCGCCGCGAACGTCTCCGGGTGCTGGGTCAGCGCCGCGCCCACCAGCAGGCCGCCGTTCGACCCGCCCCAGCACGCCAGCCGGTCGGTGGTCGTCCAGCCGTCGTCCACGAGCAGCCGTGCGACCGCGTGGAAGTCGTCGAACACGTGCTGCTTGTGCCCGCGGCGCCCGGCGCGGTGCCACTCCTCGCCCTCCTCGCCGCCGCCGCGCAGGTTGGCGACGACGTACACGCCGCCGGCCTCGACCCACGCGAGCGTGGTGGCCGAGTAGGCCGGGTCGAGCGAGATCTGGAAGCCGCCGTAGCCGTAGAGGATCGTCGGCGCCGGGGCCAGCGGCCGGCCGTCGGCGTCCAGCGCGTCGGCCCGCGCCACCACGAACGCGCGCACCTCGGTGCCGTCGGCGCTGGTCGCGACCACGCGCTGCACCCGGACGTCCGGCAGGTCGGCGACGGCCCCGGGCGGGGCGGCCCACAGGGTCGTGGTGCCGGACTCCGCGTCGAACCGGTGCACCTCGGTGACCGTCGTGTGGTCGGTGTAGGCGAACCACACGTCCGGGCCGCCGTCCGGGCGGGTGACGAGGCCGCCGGTGGACCCGAGGCCGGGCAGGGGGACCGTGCCCGCGGCGCCGGGGAGCCGCTCCCCGGTGGCCGGGTCGTGCACCGTGATCTCGCTGACCGCGTGCCGCCGCCAGGCCGCGACCAGCCGTCGCGGGGTGGTGTCGTCGCCGCCGCCGTCGGTGAACGCGACGTCCTCGAGGACGGCCTCGGGGTCCTCGGCCAGGAGGGTCCGCCAGTGCGGGACGCCCGGCTCCTCGGGGTCGGCGACGACGAGCCGGCCGCGGTCCGCCTCCAGCGTGGTGTGCACGTAGAGCCGGCCGTCGCGGCCGACCCAGGCGCCGACCTCGGCGTCGTACCCGACCGCGACCTCGCGGAACGCCGGCACCGCGCCTGACGCGGTCGCGTGCAGGTCGGCGATCCACACGTCGGTGCGCGGCGCGGTGCCGGCGGACGCGGAGACGATCAGCCAGCGGCCGTCGCGGGACACCGAGACGCCGTAGTAGTTCGTCAGGTCCAGGCCGTCGCCGAACACCTCGAGGTCCTGGGCCGCGTCGGTGCCCACCACGTGGCGCCACACCCGGCGGTGGTACTGCTTCTCGCCCTCGGGCAGCAGCTCCGGCGCGAGGCGGCGGACGTAGAAGAACGAGCCGCCGCCCGGCTCCCAGGCGACCGGGGAGTACCGCGCGCGGTCGACGGGCCCGTCCACGAGCGCGCCGGTCGCGACGTCGAGCACGTGCAGCACGCTCTCCTCGGTGCCGCCGTGCGACACCTGGTAGGCGAGGAGGTCGCCCTCCTTGCTCGGCTGCCACGCGTCGAGCGTCGTCGTGCCCGCCGGGTCGAGGGCGACGGGGTCGACCAGCACCCGCTCGCGCTCGCCCCCCGGGGCGTCCGGGTCCGGCTCGGCCACCACGACGACGGCGTGCTCCTGGTCGCCGGTGCGGCGGGAGAAGAACCGGCGGTCGCCGCGCCACGCGGGCGCGCCCACGAACCCCGCGCCCAGCAGCGCCCGCAGCCGGTCGGTCAGCGGGCCGGTCGCCAGCGGGCCGTCGGCGAGGTCGCCGGACGTCACCCGCGCGCGGTAGGCGGCGTACAGGTCGTCCTGCGCGGTCGACCAGGCCTCGGTCTCGGCGTCGTCGGCGTCCTCCAGCCAGCGGTACGGGTCGGCGACGGCGCGGCCGTGCAGGTCCTCGACCAGGTCGAGGCGGCGGGCGGCGGGGTAGCCGGGGCGCGCGGCGGACGTGGTGGCGGCGTCGGCCGCGTCGGCGGCGGCGTGCTCGGCGGTCATGCGCGCCACCCTACGGGCACCCGGGGGCAGCCGACGGCGGCCCCCGCGCGGGCCCCGGAGCGGCCGCACCGCCACCGACCAGCGACGTCGCCCGGCGTGAGTGGTGTCCCTCTGGCAGGATCGGCGTGTGGCAGAGCACACAGCCCCCGAGTCCCTGCTGGACCTGGCGCGGGCGCACGGCGTCGCCACGGAGTTCCAGGAGTTCAACGGCGGGATGCGCGACGTCGCCCCCGCCACCCTGGTCGCCGTGCTCGGCGCGCTGGGCGTCGACGCCTCGACGCCCGAGCGGGTCGAGGTCGCGCTGCGGCACGCCGAGGACGTCCCATGGCGCCGGGTGCTGCCGCCGGTCGTCGTGACCCGGCGGTCCGAGGAGACGCAGGTCCCGGTGCACGTCACCCACGGCGACCCGGTGCGCGCGTGGGTCGAGATCGACGGCGCGGAGGGCCGCGGTCGGCGCGCCGCCGGGGCCGTCACGGAGCGGGTCGAGCTCGAGCAGGCGGACGTCCTGGTCGAGCCGCGCACGGTGGACGGCCGCGAGGTCGGGCGCGCGACGTTCGTCGTCCCGGCGGGCCTGCCGCTGGGCTGGCACCTGCTGCGCACCTCGGGCCCCTCCGGCGAGGCGGCGAGCCCGCTGGCCGTCACCCCCGACCGCCTCGAGCTGCCCGCCGCGCTGGACGACGAGCGCGCGTGGGGCCTCATGGTGCAGCTGTACTCCGTGCGCTCGCGGGCGTCCTGGGGCGCGGGCGACCTGCGCGACCTGGCCGACCTCGCCTGGCTGTCCGGGCACGAGGCGGGCGCGCAGTTCCTGCTGATCAACCCGCTGCACGCCGCCGAGCCCGTGCCGCCGCTGACGCCGTCGCCCTACCTGCCGACCACCCGCCGGTTCGTGAACCCGCTGTACCTCCGGGTCGAGGACGTGCCGGAGACGGCGTACCTGTCGTCCGCCGACCGCGCGCTCGTCGAGTGGTCCGCCGAGCAGGCGCTCGCGCTCGACACCGACGAGGGGCCGATCGACCGCGACGTCGTGTGGGCCGCCAAGAAGGCCGCCCTGGAGGTGGTGTACGCGGCGCCCCGGTCCGCGGCGCGGCAGTCCGCGTTCGACGACTTCCGCCGGCGCGAGGGCCGCGGGCTCGAGGACTTCGCGCTGTGGTGCGCGCTGGTCGAGCAGCACGGCGCCCCGCCGTGGCCCGCCGACCTGCGCGACCCGGCCGCCCCCGGCGCGCTGCGCGCCCGCACGGAGCTCGCCGACCGGGTCCGGTTCTACTGCTGGCTGCAGTGGCTGTGCGACGAGCAGCTCGCCACCGCGCAGCGCACCGCGCACGAGGCCGGCATGTCGATCGGCGTCATGCACGACCTCGCCGTCGGGGTGCACCCGGGCGGCTCCGACGCGTGGGCGCTCGGCTCGGTGCTGGCGCGCGGCGCCTCCGTCGGCGCGCCGCCGGACATGTACAACCAGCAGGGCCAGGACTGGTCGCAGCCGCCGTGGCACCCCGCCGAGCTGGAGCGGGTCGCCTACCGGCCGTACCGGGACATGCTCCGCACCGTGCTGCGGCACGCGGGCGCCGTGCGGATCGACCACATCATCGGCCTGTTCCGCCTCTGGTGGATCCCGCAGGGCAACAGCCCCGCCGAGGCCACCTACGTCCGGTACGACCACGACGCGATGATCGGCATCCTCGCGCTGGAGGCGCACCGCGCCGGCGCGGTCGTCATCGGCGAGGACCTCGGCAACGTCGAGCCCTGGGTCCGCGACTACCTCTCGGACCGCGGCGTCCTCGGCACGTCGATCCTGTGGTTCGAGAAGGACGCCGACGGCCGGCCGCTGCCGCCCGAGGACTACCGCCGGCTCGCGCTGTCCTCCGTGACGACGCACGACCTGCCGCCGACCGCCGGCTACCTCGCCGAGGAGCACGTCGCGCTGCGCGAGCGGCTCGGGCTGCTGACCGAGCCCGTCGAGCAGGTGCGCCGCGCCGCACGCGTCGAGCGCGAGGCCATGCTGGCGGTCCTGCGCGAGCGCGGGCTCCTGGGCGACGACCCGAGCGAGCGCGAGGTGGTCGAGGCGCTGCACCGGTACGTGCTGCGCACGCCGAGCGTGCTCGTCGGCGTCTCGCTGGCCGACGCCGTGGGGGAGCGCCGCGCGCAGAACCAGCCCGGCACCGACCAGGAGTACCCGAACTGGCGCGTGCCGCTCGCCGACGGCGCCGGGCGGCTGGTGCTGCTCGACGACCTGTTCACGAACGCGCGGCTGCGGTCGCTCGCGGCGGTGCTCGGGGAGGGCTGACCTCCCGCGGCCGCGGCGCCGGGCTGCTCGCTAGGGTGGCCGGATGACCACCTGGCCCCCGCGGCGCGTGCGCGTCGTCGGCAACTCCGGCGCGGGCAAGACGACGTTCGCCCGCGCGCTCGCCGGGCGGCTCGGCGTCCCGCACCGCGAGCTCGACGAGGTGTTCTGGGGCCCGGACTGGGTCAAGAAGGACCCGGAGGTGGCCCGGGGCATCCTCCGGGAGTTCCTCGACGACGCCGCCGGCGGCTGGGTGGTCGACGGCAACTGGAACGACGCCCGGCAGGGGCTCGGCGACGACGTGGACGCCGTCGTGTGGCTCGACTACCCGCGCCCGGTCGTCATGGCACGGGTCGTGCGGCGGACGCTGGCCCGGGCGGTGCTCCGCCGGCCGATCTACCACGGCAACACCGAGTCGCTGCGCTCGCTCGTGCGCACCGACCCGGAGGAGAACATCGTGCTCTGGTCGTGGACCGAGCACGCCGGCTACCGCGAGCGGTACCGGCGCCTGGCGGCGGACGGGACGGTCCCGGTGGTGCGCCTGCGCACCCCGCGCGCGGCCCGCCGCTGGCTGACGGCGCTCCCGCCCGCCGCCCCGGCCGCCCCGGCGGTCGATGAGGCTCCCGCCCGGCCAGAGCACTCGCCGAGATAGGACCGCCCGGCCGAGATAGGTCCGTGGACGGCCCTATCTCGAACCGCAGGTCCTGTCTCGACCGATGCGCGACCGCTCATCGACTCACGCGGAGCGTCGACGGCCAGCGGCGGACGCTGGGCGACCGCCCGGGCCGCCGTGCGCGTCAAGTTCGGTGGCTGCAGCCGAGTTCGGTGCCTGGGAGCACCGAACCGGGCCAGAACCACCGAACGCGTCGGACGCACCGCACCCGGCGGACCTACCAGAGCCGCGAACGGTCGCCGAGATAGGACCGCCCGGCCGAGATAGGTCCGTGGACGGCCCTATCTCGAACCGCAGGCCCTATCTCGGCTACCGGCGCGCGACCGGCGCGGGTGACCGAGGGCGAGCAGCGGCCGGGGCCGGGCAGCGGCGCGCCCGGCGTCCTTCCCGCGGGGGGAGGGGCGACGGGCGCGTCGGGACGGGTCGGAGTGGGGCTCAGACCTCGTGGTAGTGCCGGTCGGCGGCCTGGGCCGCCAGCAGCCGGCGCACGCCGTCGCGGGCCTCGACCACCAGCCGGCGCAGCGCCGGGGCCGCGTCCGGGTGCGCGGCGAGCCACGCGTCGGTGGCGCCGGCGACGTCGACCGCGCCCTCGCCGGCGTCGTCCGCCAGCTCGGTCGGGTAGAGGCCCGTGACGATGTTCTGCGCCATCTCGTTCGTCTTCTCGGCCCAGACCCGCTCCAGGGCGTCGAAGTACGGCGCGACGTACGGGCGGAGCAGCGCGCGGTCGTGCACCCGGCCGAACCCGCCGATGGTCGCGGCCTGCAGGGCGTTCGGCAGCGCGTCCGACTCCACGACCGCGGCCCAGGCGGCGGCCTTCGCCTCGGCGGTCGGCAGCGCGGCGCGGGCGGCCGCGGCGGCGCGCTGGCCGGTCGCGGTCGGGTCCGCGGCGAGCTGGGCGTCGATCTCGGCCTCGCCGGCGCGGTCGCCCGTGACCAGCGAGGTCAGCAGCTCCCAGCGCAGGTCGGTGTCGATCGACAGGCCGTCCAGGCGGGTGCCGCCGTCCAGCAGCGCCGCGACGGCGTCGAGCTGCTCGGTGGTGGACGCGCGGGCGGCGAACGCCTTCACGAGCTGGAGCTGGGTGTCGCTGCCGCCCTCGGCGTCGGTCGCGAGCGTCCACAGCGCGTCGGCGGCGGCGACCTCGGTGGCGGACCGGTGCTCGGCCGCCACGTACAGGTCGAGCGCCGTGTGCAGCTGGCGGAGCAGCACCAGCACGACGGAGGAGTCCGTCTCGTGCGCGATGTTGCCGAGCAGCAGGTCGACGTAGTCGCGCGCGGGGGTCTCGCCGTCGCGGGTCGCGTCCCAGACGGCCGCCCACACGAGCGTGCGGGGGAGCGACTCGGTGAAGTGGCCCAGGTGCGCGATCGCGGTGGCGAGCGAGCGCTCGTCCAGCCGGACCTTCGCGTAGGCGAGGTCGTCGTCGTTGAGCAGCAGCAGGTCGGGCCGCTTCGCGCCGACCAGCTCGGGCACCTCGGTGCGCTCGCCGTCGACGTCGAGCTCGACGCGCACGACGCGCTCCAGGCGGGTCTCGCCGACCTCGTCCGCCACGACGTCGTAGCCGCCGACCACCAGGCGGTGCGGGCGCTGCACGGGGTGCGTGGCGGGCACCTCCTGGCGCACGGCGAGCGCGGTGATCCGCTCGACGCCGTCGTCGCCGACCTCGGAGGCGATCTCCGGGCGCAGCAGCGTCACGCCGGACTGCTCCAGCCAGAGCGCCGACCAGGCGGACAGGTCGCGGCCGGAGGTGGCCTCGAGCTCGGTCAGCAGGTCGCGCAGCTCGGTGTTGCCCCACGCGTGCTTGGCGAAGTACTGCCGGACGCCCGCGAAGAACTGCTCCTGGCCGACCCAGGCCACGAGCTGCTTGAGCACGCTCGCGCCCTTGGCGTAGGTGATGCCGTCGAAGTTGACCTCGACGTCCTCCAGGTCGCGGATGTCCGCGGCGATCGGGTGCGTCGAGGGCAGCTGGTCCTGGCGGTAGGCCCAGCCCTTCTCCAGCGAGGAGAACGTGGTCCACGCCGTGGTCCAGCGGGTCGCCTCGGCGGTCGCCAGGGTGGAGGCGTACTCGGCGAACGACTCGTTCAGCCACAGGTCGTCCCACCAGCGCATGGTGACCAGGTCGCCGAACCACATGTGCGCGAGCTCGTGCAGGATCGTCACCGCGCGGCGCTCGACCGTGGCCTCCGGCACCTTGGACCGGAACACGTAGGACTCGAGGAACGTGACCGCGCCGGCGTTCTCCATCGCGCCCGCGTTGAACTCCGGCACGAACAGCTGGTCGTACTTGGCGAACGGGTACGGGAAGTCGAACTGCTCCTCGTAGAACGCGAAGCCGGCCCGCGTGATGTCGAGGATGTTGTCGGTGTCGAGGTGCTGCGCGAGCGAGCCGCGGCAGTACACGCCGAGCGGGATCGTGCGGCCGTCGCGCGACGTGAGCTCGCCGTGCTCGTGGTGGTACGGGCCGGCCACGACCGCGGTGATGTAGGACGCGATGCGCGGCGTCGGCTCGAAGGTCCAGGTGGCGGTGCCCTCGTCGCGGCCGCCGTTGCGGTTCGTGCCGCCCTCGACCGCGACCGGCTCGCCGACGGCGGGGGAGTTCGACACGACCACCCAGTGCGCGGGCGCGGTCACGGTGAACGCGAAGGTCGCCTTGAGGTCGGGCTGCTCGAACACGGCGAACACGCGCCGGGAGTCGGCCACCTCGAACTGCGAGTACAGGTACACCTCGTCGTCGACCGGGTCGACGAACCGGTGCAGGCCCTCGCCGGTGTTCATGTAGGCCGCGTCGGCGACGACGAGGACCTCGTTCTGATCGGCGAGGCCGTCCAGGCGGATGCGCGAGTCGGCGACGACGTCGGCGGGGTCGAGCTCGGTCCCGTTCAGCACGACGCGGTGCACGGCCGGGGCGATGAGGTCGAGGAACGTGCCGGCGCCGGCCTCCCGGGCGGTGAACCGGATGGTCGTCGTCGAGGTGAACGTCACCGGCCCCGTCGTCAGGTCGAGCGCCACGTCGTAGGACTGGACGTCGACCAGGGCGGCGCGGGTGCGGGCCTCGTCGCGGGTCAGGTTCTCTGCGGGCACGCGGGGTCTCCTCGTGGAACGTCGGTCGCAGGTCTGCGGGTGGTCAGGCTGCCTGACCGTCGCCGCATCATTCCACCAACCGACGGGTGCGTGCGCCCGCCGCGGCCCCGCCGCGGCCCCCGCCCGGGCGCCGCCGGGCTCGGCCCCCGCGTGACACGGCCCCGGGGTCAGGAGGCATGATGGCGGACGGCGCGGTCGACCGGACGGCGCCCGCGTCCGCGCGCACGCACCCCGACGTCGACAGCCCGAGGAGCCCTCCCAGTGACCGTGACGACCGCGCCCGACCGCGACACCGCCGACTTCTGGTTCGACCCCGCGTGCCCCTGGGCGTGGATGACGTCGCGCTGGATGACCGAGGTGCAGCGGGTGCGCGACGTGGACGTGCGCTGGCACGTGATGAGCCTGTCCGTGCTCAACGAGGGCCGGGACCTGCCCGACGAGTACCGCGCGCTCATGGACGACTCCTGGGCCGCCGTCCGCGTGCTGACCGCCGCCAAGGAGCTGTACGGCGCCGAGCACCTCAAGCCGCTGTACGACGCGCTCGGCACCCGCCGGCACCCGGGCGGCCGGAAGGACACCTGGGCGATCATCCGCGAGTCCCTCGACGAGGTCGGGCTCCCGCAGTCCCTCGTGGCGTACGGCGACACCGACGAGTTCGACGAGCAGCTGCGTGCCTCGCACGCCGAGGCGATCGCCCTGGTCGGCGACGAGGTCGGCACCCCGGTCGTCGCGGTCAACGGCACGGCGTTCTTCGGCCCGGTGATGACGCCGGCCCCGAAGGGCGAGGAGGCCGGCCGGCTGTGGGACGGCTTCGTGCTGATCACCGGCGTCCCCGGCTTCTACGAGCTCAAGCGCACCCGCACCAAGGGCCCCGTCTTCGACTGAGCGCCGGTCGCGCGCCCGCCCCCCGGGACGCGCGACCGGCGCTCAGT
>NZ_JAANNB010000138.1 GCF_011603975.1 Cellulomonas sp. IC4_254
GGTGCGCGAGCTCGTCGTCCTCGGGACGGCCTCCCAGGTCCCCACCCGCACGCGCAACCACAACGGCTACGTCCTGCGGTGGGACCGCGAGGCGTACCTGTTCGACCCCGGTGAGGGCACGCAGCGCCAGCTCACGCTGGCGGGCGTCGCGCCGCCGTCGATCACCAGGATCTGCCTCACGCACGTGCACGGCGACCACAGCTACGGCCTGCCGGGGGTGCTGTCCCGCATGGTGCTGGACCGGGTCGAGCACCCGGTGCACCTGCACTACCCGGCGGAGGGCGAGGCCGTGGTGCGCGCGCTGGCCGGGCTGGCGACGCCGGGGCTCGACCTGCGGCTGCACCCGCACGCGACCGCCGGGGAGGTGGCCGAGGGTCTCACGGTCGAGCCGCTGCGGCACCGGGTGCAGACGTTCGGCTACCGGCTGACCGAGTCCGACGGCCGGACGCTGCTGCCGGACCGGCTCGCCGCGGCGGGGGTCGCCGGGCCGGACGTGGGCCGGCTGCAGCGCGACGGGCGGCTCGGCGCGGTCCGTCTCGAGGACGTCAGCGTGCCGCGCCGCGGGCAGCGCGCGGCGGTCGTGATGGACACGGCGCCGTGCCCGGGCGCCGAGGCGCTCGCGGACGGGGCGGACCTGCTGCTGGCGGAGTGCACGTTCGCCGACGAGGACGCGGACCTCGCGGCGGAGTACCGGCACCTGACCGCGGGCCAGGCGGGCGCGCTCGCGGCGGCGGCGGGGGTGCGGACTCTGGTGCTGAGCCACTTCTCCGGGCGGTACGAGGACCTCGGCGCGCTGGGGGAGCAGGCGCGGGCGCGGGCGGGGTCGGCAACGGTGCACGTGGCCCGCGACCTGGACCGGTTCGGCCTGCCGCGACGCCGCGCCGTCGCCTGACACCCGGCGGGTCCCCGCGGCGACGACCTGCCGGTCCCCGCCGCGACGACCCGCGACGACCCCCGACGACCCCCGACGGCTCAGTCGCGTCGCGGCGCGACCCCGCGCACCTCCGCGACGGGGAACCGCCGCCGGGCCTCGGCCTGCTTGTCCAGCGTCGCGGCGAGGACGTCGACGCCGAGCACGTCCGCCAGCCGCAGCAGGTAGACGAGCACGTCGGCGATCTCCTCGCCGGCGCGTCGGCGCCGCTCGGGGTCGGCGAAGTGCGCCACGGCGTCGCCGGCGGGCAGCCACTGCACCAGCTCGGCGAGCTCGCCCACCTCGCCGACCAGGGCCAGCACGAGGGACTTGGGGTCGTGGAACTGCTCCCAGTCCCGCTCCGCGCTGAACTCGCGGACGAGTGCGGTCAGCCGGGCGAGGTCGCCGGCGGGCTGTGCGTCGGTCACGGCACCCAGCGTGGCACGCCCGCGGTCAGGTGAGCAGCCAGGTCGGGGAGCGGAGGTAGCGCTCCGCGACGAGCACGGAGCCGGCGGGCTGCTCGGCCCGGAGCGCGCCCGACGGGCCGCCGCGGGGGTCGGTGACGGTCCGGCCGAGCACCTGCAGCCGGCGCAGCATCGACAGCGCGCAGGCGGTGCGGGCGTCCTGCCGGGTCAGCGGCCGCACGTCCTGGTACCCCGCCACCCAGGCCTGGGCGCGCTCGGGGGCGTCGGGCAGGTGCTCGACGTACGACAGCGCAGCCGCGAGGTCGAGGACGAACCAGGAGAACCCGCAGTCGTCGAAGTCGATGAGCGTGACGTCGTCCCCGTCGAGCAGCAGGTTGCCGGGCCGCAGGTCGGCGTGCACCAGGCCCCAGGAGTCGGGGGCCCGGGACGCGGCACGCAGGGCGTCGAGGGCGGCGTCCCGGGCCCGGCCCAGCAGCGCGAGGTCGGCCGCCGGGAGGCGCGCGTGCTCCCAGGCGCCCCACCGGCTGCCGGGCCCGACCAGGTCGGCCGGCTCCCACGTGGGCCGGACGAAGTCGAGCGGCCGGTGGTAGGCGAGGGCGTGCTCGTGCAGCAGGGCCGCGGTGGTGCCGACCCTGCGGTGCCAGGCGTCCGGGTGCTCGGCGTCCGCCAGCGCCTCGTCCAGCGACGGCCCCGGGACGTACCGCCAGGTCAGGCAGACCCAGTGCCGCTCGTCGTCGTCGGGGACCAGGGCGACGTCCCGGCCGTCGACCGGCGGGACCACGACGGGCACCCGGACGGTGCCCGCCTCGCCGAGCGCGGCCATCCACGCGACCTCGGACTCGACCGCCGCGGTGTCCTCCATGTAGGCGGGCGGCGCGACCCGGGTCACCGCGGCGCGGCGGCCGTCGACCGACACCCGGAAGGTGGCGTTGTGCGAGAGCGCGAGGAGGTCGACGGTCGTGCGCGCCGGGTCCCAGCCCCAGCCCGCGCAGAGGGCGGTGTGCAGCCACCGGGGCGCCGGGGCGCCGACGGTCAGCCGCCCGAACGGCGGGTCCGGCTCCGCGAGCCCGGTGCTCCCGAGCGTGTCGTCGGTCGTCATGGCCACCTGCCCCCGGGGTGCTCGCGTCGTCGCCGGGCCGTGCGGCCCGAGCCGAGTGTCGGGGCCCGCCGGTGGGCCGGGACAGGGGCCGGCCCGGGATTTCACGCAGGTGTCACCCGGGCCCGGCGGCGGTGACCGTGCGGAAACACGGCCGTCGCCGCGCCGCCTCAGACCGACCCCGGGACCGCCCGCGGACGGCTCAGACGCCGACGAGCGCCGCGCTGACGTCCCAGAGCCGGCGGGCGAGGTCGGCGTCCGCGGCCTGCGGCGGCGGGACGGCGGCGTGGCCCTGCTCGACGTACCCGCCCGGCGCCCAGTCGACCCCGGGCGTGCCCGCGGCGAGCGCCGCGAGGTAGCCGCCGCCCTGCTCGGGGGTGATGGTCAGCAGCCGGCGCAGGGGCGTGTGGTAGACGAGCCGCATCAGGTGGTGCGTCTCCTTCGCGAAGCTGGTCGCGACGATCCCCGGGTGGAACGCCACCGCCGCGAGCCCCCTGGACCCGTACCGGCGCTGGAGCTCGACGGTGTGCAGCACGTTCGCGAGCTTGGCGTCGCCGTAGGCCTTCGCGGGGCGGTAGCGGCGCTCGTCGCCCAGGTCGTCGAGGTCGATCCGCCCCCAGCGGCCGGCCGCCACGCTGGAGGTGGCGATCACGGACGCGCGGCTGGTCAGGAGGGTCGGCAGCAGCAGGTGCGTGAGCAGGAACGGCGCGAGGTGGTTCACCTGGAGGGTGCGCTCGAAGCCGTCGACCGTGACCGAGCGCGGACCCATGATGCCGCCGGCGTTGTTGGCGAGGACGTCGATCCGCGGGTAGGCGTCGCGCAGCTCGGCTCCGAGGCGGCGCACCTGGTCGAGCTCGGCGAAATCCGCGAGGTGGTGCGGGGCGCCGACCTCCGCGGCGACCGCGGCCGTCCGAGCCGGGTCCCGCCCGACCAGCGCGACGCGCTCGCCGTCGGCCGCCAACCGGCGTGCCGCGGCGGCGCCGATGCCGTCGCTGGCGCCGGTGATCACGATCGTCCGTCCGGGCACGGGGTCCTCCGGCATCGGGGTGCCGGCCCGGGTCCGGAGCGGTCCGCGACACCCTAGGGTGCTGCCGTGACCCCCGCCTCCCCGGCCGCCCGCCGTCGCGCCCGCACGTCCGCCGTCCGCACCTCCGAGCCCCGGCTGGTGCCCCCGGTGCTGGTCCGGGACCACCGGGTCCGGGTGCCCGTCGACCGCGAGGACCCGTCCCGGTACCCCACGATCGAGGTGTTCGCGCGCGAGCTCGTCGACCCGGCGCGCGACGCCGAGGACCTGCCGCTGCTGCTGTTCCTGCAGGGCGGACCCGGCGGGATGGGCCCGCGCCCGCTCGGCGGCGGCTGGTGGTCGACGGCGCTGCGCACCCACCGGGTGGTGCTGCTCGACCAGCGCGGCACCGGACGCTCCTCGCGGGTCGACGGGCGGACGATCGCGCGGTTCGGCTCGGGCGAGGAGGCCGCGGATTACCTGGCGTGCTTCCGGGCGGACGCGATCGTCGAGGACGCCGAGGCCGTCCGCCGCGCGGTGTACGGCGGGCGGCGCTGGGCCACCCTCGGGCAGTCGTACGGCGGGTTCCTCACGCTGACGTACCTGTCGCGGCACCCCGAGGCGCTCACCGCCTGCTACGTGACCGGGGGCCTGCCCGGCATCGGCGCCACCGCCGAGGACGTCTACGCCCGCACCTTCCCGCGCCAGGCCGCGCGGGTCGCGGAGTTCGCCCGCCGGTACCCGGAGGACGTCCAGCTGCTCGGGGCGCTCGCGGACCGGCTCGCGGCGGGGGACGTCGTGCTGCCCGACGGCGACCCGTTCACCGTGCGCCGGCTGCAGACGCTGGGCATGCCGCTCGGCATGAGCACCGGGGTCGACGCGCTGCACTGGCTGCTCGACACCGTCGACCTCGACGCCGACGGCGCCCCCGACGACGCGTTCGCGCTGGCGGTGCAGACCCAGACCGGCTTCGTCGCGAACCCGCTGTACGCGGTGCTGCAGGAGGTCATCTACCACCAGGGCGAGCGGGACGGCGGCTGGGCGGCCCAGGCCGAGCTCGACCGCCGGCCCGACCACGCGCCCGACGCCCGGCCCCTGGCCCTCACCGGCGAGGCGGTGTTCCCCTGGATGTTCGCTGAGGTCCGGGCGCTGCGGCCGTTCCGGGCGGCGGCCGAGGCGCTGGCCGCGCGGACCTCCTGGCCCGCGCTCTACGACCCCGAGCGGCTCGCCGCCAACGAGGTGCCGGTCGCCGCGGTGCAGTACGTGGACGACCCGTACGTCGACCTGGACCTCGCGCGCGGCACGGCGGACGCCGTGGGGAACGCGCAGGTCTGGGTGACGAACGAGTACCTGCACGACGGGCTGCGGGCCGCGGGCGACGTGATCCTGCCGCGCCTGATGGACCTGGCGGCGGGCCGCCGGACGGTCACCCGCCCCTGACCCGGCGCCACGGCGCTCAGAGCAGGCGGCGCGAGCCCGGGCGGACGACGCGCAGCCAGCGGTAGCCGTACGCCGGCAGCTCGACCTCGACCCGGCCGTCCGGGTCGACCTCGCAGGTGCCGTCCTCCAGCAGGTCGACCAGGCGGACCGGGTCGTCGTCGCCGGCGGCGCTGCGGGTGGTCGCCGTGCCGTCCGCGGGTCCCGCCTCGCCCGGCTCCCGGACCAGGTCGGGCAGTCGCAGCGGCACCGTGACCGCCTCGGGCCCGAGGTTGTGCACCGCGATCATCGACGCGTCCTGCCAGGTCGACCGGTGCGCCAGCACGGCGGTGTGCGGCTGGTCGAGGACCTCCGCGCGCTCCGCCCAGCCGAGCTCCGGGCACTCCCGGTACCGCCGGACGAGCGTCTTGACGAACGACAGCAGCGAGTCCGGGTCCCGGCGCTGGTCGGCGACGTTGACGTGCGCGGGCGCGTAGCCGCCGTCGGGGACCGGGCCGGAGAGCCGGCGCGGGGCGGCCGCCGAGAAGCCGCCGTTGCGGCCCGACGTCCACTGCATCGGCGTGCGGACGGCGAGCCGCCCGTCGGCGGCGAGGTTCTCGCCCATGCCGATCTCCTCGCCGTAGAACAGCACCGGCGTCCCCGGCAGGGTGAACAGCAGCGAGTACACCATCCGGATCCGGCGCGGGTCCCCGTCGAGCATCGGGGGCAGCCGGCGGCGCAGCCCGCGGCCGTAGAGCTGCATGTCCTCGTCGGGGCCGAACGCCGCGAACACCTCGGCGCGCTCGTCGTCGGACAGCTTGTCCAGCGTCAGCTCGTCGTGGTTCCGGACGAACGTGGCCCACTGCGCGTCGTGCGGGATGTGCGGGCGGTCCTGCAGCGCCTGCGCGAGCGCCCCGGCGTCCTGCCGGGCCAGGGAGAGGTACATCTGCTGCATGGCGACGAAGTCGAACTGCAGGTTGAGCTCGTCGCCCTCCGCCGAGCCGTCCCCGTCCTGGTCCCCGAAGAACAGCCGCTGCTGGTCGTACGGCAGGTTCACCTCGCCCATGAGGATCGCGTCGCCGGTCCGCCGGCTCAGGAACGACCGCAGCGCCTTGAGGAACTCGTGCGGGTGCTCGATGTCGTCGGCGGGGGAGTTCGCCGCGTCGGCCAGCATGAACGGCACCGCGTCCACCCGGAACCCCGCCAGCCCGAGCTCGGCCCAGTAGCCGACCACCTTGGCGATGGCGTCCCGGACCTGAGGGTTCGCGGTGTTGAGGTCGGGCTGGTGCCGGTAGAACCGGTGCCGGTACCAGGCCTCCGCCTGCTCGTCGTACGTCCAGATGCCCTGCTCCTGGTCGGGGAACACGACCTGGTCGCCTGTGGGCGGCGGCTCGTCCGTGCGCCACACGTAGAAGTCGCGGAACGGGTTGTCCGGGCTGCTGCGCGCGGCCTTGAACCACGGGTGCCGGTCGGACGTGTGGTTGACGACCAGGTCGGCGATGACCCGGATGCCGCGGTCCTTCGCGGTGCGGATGAGCTCGACCAGGTCGCCGGCGTCGCCGAGCCGCGGGTCGACCCCGAAGAAGTCGGTGATGTCGTAGCCGTCGTCCCGGTCGGCCGTCGGGTAGAACGGCATCAGCCACAGGCAGGTGACGCCGAGGTCGGCCAGGTGGTCGAGCCGCTGCACCAGGCCGGGCAGGTCGCCGACGCCGTCGTCGTTCCAGTCCATGAACGTCTCGACGTCCAGGCAGTACACGACGGCGTTCTTCCACCACAGGTCGCCGGTGTCGCGGATCCTCACGCGGCGTCCCCCTCCGTGCCGGTGCCCGCGTCGACCGCGCGCAGCGCCGGCAGCAGGTGCTCGGCGGCGAGGTCGATGAACGCGTCCAGCGACGACGGCGGGTGCGTCACCGTGGGCGCGGCGTCCTCGTGCTTGCCGTGGTCCGGCCGGACGTCCGTGGCGACCTGGTGCAGGTAGACCTCGTCGAACCCGACCTCGACCAGCTCCACCAGTCGGTCGCGCAGCCGGGCCGGGTCGTGCTCGATGACCACCCCGGTGCTCAGGGTGTCGTCGTCGACGGTGGCGGCCAGCTCGTCGAACGCCTCGGGCGTGGCGATGTCCCACGCGGCCGGCGGTCCGGCGGCGTTGCCCGCCCACTGCTCGCGCGCCAGCCGCCACGCCTCCTGCGGGTCCGACGCGTAGGACACGTGCACCTGCAGCGCGATCGGCCCGCGACCCCCGGCGTCCCGGTACTCCCCGACGACCCGGCGCATCGTCTCGACGTCCTGGTTCACCGTGACCAGGCCGTCCGCCCAGTCGGCGTGCGCCCGCGCGGTCTCCGGCGTCACGGCGGGGCCGATCAGGCGCGGCGGGACCTCCGGGAGCGTCCAGAGCTGCGCGCGGTCGACCGTCACCAGCCCGTGGTGCGTGACCTCCTCGCCGGCGAGGAGCGCGCGGATGATCTGCACGCACTCGCGCAGCCGGGCGTCCCGCTCGGGCTTGGGCGGCCAGGGGTCGCCGGTGATGTGCTCGTTCATGTTCTCGCCCGAGCCGAGCGCGACCCAGAACCGGCCCGGGTACATCGCCGCGAGCGTCGCGGCCGCCTGGGCGATGATCGCCGGGTGGTACCGCTGGCCGGGGGCGTTCACCGTGCCGAACGGCAGCCGGGTGGTGGCCAGGGCGGAGCCCAGCCAGGTCCAGGCGAAGCCGGAGTGGCCCTGGTTCGTGCCCCACGGCGCCCAGTGGTCGGAGCACATGGCGGCGTCGAAGCCCGCCTCCTCCGCGTGCTGGACCGCCGCGAGGAGGGCGGACGGGTGGACCTGCTCGTGCGAGCTGTGGAAGCCGACGCGGGTGGTCATGCCCCTAGTTCCTACCGGCTGCGGGGCGGGTCCGCGCGGTGAGCGGCCCGGCGCCCCCCCTCGCGGTGCAAGGGACGTCACAGCCGTGCTGGGCCCCTCGCCGCGGGTCGGCCCGAGCGGACGACGTAGGCTTCTGCGACGTGGCGACCTTCTCCGCCGTGACGCGCGCGCACATCCTCCAGGCCATCGCCGAGCACGACTCCCGCGGGGCCGAGGCCTTCCTCGGCGTCTACGGCTTCCCCGCCGGCGGCGGCTTCTTCCTCCACGAGGACCGCCCCTACCCGGCGACCGCGATCCTCGGGGTCGCGCACCGGTTCGCGACCGGGCGGCTCGCCGGCGCCGACGAGTTCCACGGCGGCGAGGAGGCGGCGCAGGCGCTGCTGGCCCGGCGCGGGTTCGACGTGCCGCAGGCCGCCGCGGCCGCACGCGCCGCCGCCCCCGGGCGGACGCGGTCGGCCGCGCCCAAGGCACCGAAGGCCCCGCGCGCCGCCGCGCCGCCCCGCGCCAGGAAGCCCGAGCCGGTCGAGTTCACGAAGACCTGCCCGACGTGCTCGATGGTGCTGCCGGGCACCGGCATCTGCGACTACTGCGACTGACCGACCTCGGCGACCGCCGGTCGCGGCCCGGGCACCCGGACCGTGTACCCGAGGTCGCCGAGCGCCTCCGCCGCTCCGGCCGGGTCGTCGCGCACGGCGGCGCGCAGCTGGACCGCTCGCCACCGCGCCCGGCCCGCGCAGACGGCCGCGCGCCAGCCGGGCCGGGTGTCGAGCCCGAACTCCCGGACCAGCATCTCGAGGACGTCCTCGAACGACGGGCGGAACCGGTGCCCGCCGAGCGGGAAGTGCAGCGTCGAGACGCGGGGCACCTGGCCCCGGCGGACCGCCGCGGTGCGCGCCCGGCCCCGCAGCCGGTGCCCGGCGGCGATCATCGCGAACACCAGCTCGTCACGGTGCCCGTGGACGTTGAGGTGGGCCGCCGGGACCTTGTCGTCCGAGCCGGCGTCGTAGTCGTACCGGAACAGCGGCTCGTCGGTGCCCTCCGCCGCGACGGACATGCTCGACCGGCGGACGGCGAGGAACCGCCCGGTGTGGTCCCAGCCGCAGTCGAAGGACGCGCGGAGCCGGAGCACGACCACGCCGTCCACTGCGAGCGGGACCCCCTTCGACGGGTCCTGCTGGACCATCTGGTGCGTCAGCGGCGTCGCGGTCGGGCGGACGACGAGCGTGCCCGGCGTGCCCGGCACGACGCCCCGCAGGGTGCTCCGGAGGTCGGCGGCGAACCGCTCGGTGAGGTCCGCCAGGGTCCCGCCGTCGAGCGGGTCGGCGGGTGCGGGCTCCCCGGCTCCGTCGGGTGCCCCGTCACTCACCGAGCATCCTGCCCAGCGTCAGGTACTCCTCGTACGCGATGCGCTGCTCGGGCGAGAGCTGCCAGGTCTCGTACCGCTCCTCGATCGTCTCGAGGTCGAGACCGATGCTCGCGAGCTCCTCCGCCCGCTTCTCGCGCATCTCCTCCGGGGTCATGATGACGAGCGTGCCGTAGCTCCTGGGAATGACCTGCATGTTCGTACCTCGGGCGTCGACGGGCGATCCCTCGGGGCGGCTGCCGGATCGACGTCGCTCACGCTAACCGGACCGTGCTCTGCCGTGTCCAGCCCCATTTCCCGGGCGTCACCCCCGCGCGGGCGCCACCGCGTCGACCGCCTCCAGGATCTTGTCCAGCACCACCGCGCGGTCGAACTGCAGCGCGAACTCCCGCGCCGCGTCCGCCCACTCCTCGCGCTCGGCGCCGGTGACGCCCAGCGCCCGGTCGAGCGCCGCCGCGATGGCCGCCGGGTCCTCGACGGGCACGATGATCGCCGTGTCGCCGACGGCCTCCGGGATGCCGCCGGTGTCGGTCGTGATGACGGGCCCGCCGCCGGAGAGCATCTTCTCGACGAGGGCGATGCCGAAGGTCTCGACGAACTCCGGCCGCGGCTTGCTCGGCAGCACGTAGGCGGCGGCGCCGGCCATGAGGTGCGGCTTCTCGTCGTCGGACACGTCGTCCAGGAACAGCACCCGGTCGGCCACGGGCGAGGCCGCGGCGTGCGCGCGCAGCTGGGCGGCCTCCGGGCCGTTCCCGGCGATGACGAGCCGGTGCGTGCCGGGCGCCCCGCTCGCGGCGTAGCCGTCGATCAGGTCGTCGACGCCCTTGGCCGCGGCGAGCCGGGAGAGGTAGAGCACGTAGCCGTCCCGGTCGAGCCCGCGCGCCCCGAGCACGGCGTCCGTCTCGGCGTCGTCCCGCGCCAGGTACTGCGCGACGTCGACCGCGGGGTAGGAGATCCGGACCCGCTCCCGGCACTGCGCCGCGAACGTGGTGCCGTGCTTGGCGTCGAGCGCCTCGGCCTCCGTGACGATGAGGTCGCGGGTGTACTCGGACACCGCGAGGCAGACGTCGTGCTCCAGGTAGGACGCGAGCACGTGCGCGGCCGCGCCGAACTGGTCGGCCTCGACGCAGGCGCGCACCACGTTGGTGACGTCCGAGCCGACCGCCTCGGCGACGGTCGTGACGTTCACCGGCAGGCCGGTGCGGCGGGCGACGTGCACGGCGTCGGCGACGGCCGTGGCGTGCGGGCTGAGGTACAGGGAGAGCGCGACCGTGGGGACGCCGTCGGTGAACAGCTCGACCAGCCGGCCGATGAGCCCGGCGACCCAGCGGCCGTCCGGCACCTTGTAGTCGCCGACCGGGCCGGGGCGCTCGACGACGACGCCCTCGCGGTACGGCAGGACGCGGTCGAGCGGCTTGAGCGGGAGGCCCGCGGCCTGCAGCCGGTCGATCGGCCAGGTGACGATCCGGACCTCGTCGAACCCGCGGTCGAGCGCCGCCTCGGCGAGGTTCCGGGCCTCGCCGGAGTGGCCGCAGATCACCGGGTCGGCGCGCACGACGATGACCAGCCGGCGGTCGACCGGGCGCGCGGGGGCGCCGTCGGCGGCGGTGCTGAGGGTGGTGTCGGTCACGGCGTGCCTCCGGGGTGTGGGGCGCGGTCTGCGCGGG
>NZ_JAANNB010000139.1 GCF_011603975.1 Cellulomonas sp. IC4_254
TCGGCGGGGTCGGGAGGGCGTCAGGCGCCGGGCGTGCCGGGCAGCGCCACCCCGCGCCACCGGTCGCCGCGCGCCCGCACGGTCACGGCGCGCACGCCCGCGGCGGCGTCCTCCGCGTGCTCGGCGTGCGGGGTGCCGCCGGCGGCGTCGGCGCCGCGGGGGCGGCGGAGCGCGACCTCCAGGCGGTCGTCGGCCAGCGACTCGACCAGGCCCTCGCCCCACTCGACGACGGTCACCGACTCGTCGAGCGAGGTGTCCAGGTCGAGCGCGTCCACCTCGTCCAGCGAGCCCAGCCGGTAGGCGTCGACGTGCACGAGCGTGGGGCCGGTCGCGCCGTCGGCGCGCGGGAGCGGCGGGTGCACGCGCGCGATCACGAAGGTCGGGGACGCGACCGCCCCGCGCACGCCCAGACCGGTGCCGATGCCCTGGGTCAGCGTCGTCTTGCCTGCACCGAGGTCGCCGGTCAGCACGACGAGGTCGCCCGCCCGCAGCAGCGCCGCGAGCGCCTCGCCGTAGGCGCGGGTTGCGTCCGCGTCCGCCAGGTCCACCGTCACCTCGGCCACCGTCGCGGTGGCCCCGTCCTGCTCGCTCACGCCACTCCCTCCGCGACGCGCTCCGCGCCGCTCGCCGGGACCTCCCGGCCGCCGTCCACGTACACCCGCGGCACCCGGGCACCGAGCCGGGTGACGATCTCGTAGCTGATGGTCCCCGCCGCGTCGGCCCAGTCCTGGGCGGTCGGGCCGCCGTCCGCGCCGGTGCCGAACAGCACCACCCGGTCGCCGGCCCGCTCGGTCGCGCCGGGTCCGAGGTCGACCATCACCTGGTCCATGCAGACCCGCCCGGCGATCGCCAGGCGCCGGCCGCCGACCCCGAGCGGGGCGCCCGGGGCGCCGTCCTGCCCGGACGCGTGCCGGGGCACCCCGTCGGCGTAGCCCAGCGGCACGACGCCGACCACGGTGTCCCGCGGCGTCACGTAGTGGTGGCCGTAGGACATGCCGTGCCCGGCGGGCAGCCCCTTGACGTTCGCGAGCTCGGCCTCGACCGTCATCGCGGGCACCAGCCCGAACCGCTCCGGGCCGCCGAGCTGCGGGACGGGGGTCAGGCCGTACAGCGCGATGCCGGGGCGCACGAGGTCGAGGTGCAGCTCCGGGTCGGTCAGCGTCGAGGCGGAGGCCGCGATGTGCCGCACCTCGAACCGGGCGCCGCGGGCCTCGGCGTCCGCGGCCGCGGCGCGCAGCAGGTCGCCCTGGGCGTGCAGGCTCGGGTGGCCGGGCTCGTCGGCGAACGCCAGGTGCGACCAGATGCCGACCAGCCGGACCAGGCCCTCGGCCTCGAGCCGCAGCGCCTCGTCGACGACGGCCGGCAGGTCCGCCGGGGTCAGCCCGTTGCGGCCGAGGCCGGTGTCGACCTTCACGTGCACCCGGGCCGTGCGGCCGGTGGCGCGGGCGGCGTCGGCCACCTCGCGCAGCGCCCACGGCGCGGCCACGGACAGGTCGACGTCGGCGGCCACGGCCTCCGCGAGCGGCGCGCCCGGGGCGTACAGCCAGGTCAGCACCCGGGCGGTCACGCCCCCGGCGCGCAGGGCCAGCGCCTCGGACACCTGCGCCACGCCGAGCCAGGTCGCGCCGCCCTCGACCGCGGCGCGCGCGACCGGGAGCAGCCCGTGCCCGTAGGCGTCCGCCTTCACGACGGCCATGACCTGCGCCGTCGGGGCGAGGTCGCCGAGGGTCCGCGCGTTGGCACGCACGGCCCCGAGGTCGACGACCGCCCGCGCGGGAAACCTGCTCACGCCCCCAGTCTCCCACCGGTGCGCGGGTGCCACGCGCGCCGGACGCGCCGGGCGGCGGGTCAGTCGGCCGTGACCACCGCGTCCGCGCGGCTCCGGGTGCCGGCGACCAGGTCCGCGTTGCGCTGGTCCGGCCCGTGCGTCCACGCGTACGCCGCGGCCGGCGGCTTGCCGAAGAGCTCGTGCCGGGCCACCAGCCGCTCGGCGCGGACCTCCTCGGGCAGGTCGACGAACCAGCAGACGTCGAGCAGGTCCCGCACCGGCCCGAACCCGTGCTGGTCGAGCAGCAGGTAGTTGCCCTCGGTGATCACCAGCGGGACGTCCGCGGGCACGCCGATGGCCCCGGCGACGCCGTTGCGCAGGTCGCGCCGGTACTCGGGCGCGTACACCGTCTCCCCCGGCACCGGCGCGCGCAGCCGGCGCAGCAGCGCGACGTACCCCGCTGCGTCGAAGGTGTCGGGCGCGCCCTTGCGGTCCGCGCGGCCCAGGCGCTCGAGCTCCGTCTGCGCCAGGTGGAACCCGTCCATCGGCACGACCACGCACCGGCCGGGGAACGCGGCGAGGATCTGCGCGCTCAGCGTCGACTTCCCGGCGCCGGGCGCGCCCGCGATCCCGAGCAGCCGGCGGACCGGCTCCGTCGCGCCGTCCGGCGGGTCGAGGAGCGCGGCGACCTGGCGGTGCAGGTCCGCGCGCAGCGGGGCGTCCGGGGCCGGGGTCGGCGGGCGCAGGCTCCCGGGACCGAGGTCGTGCGGTCCGGGGGCGACGTCGGCGGGGGTGTCAGCCACGCAGCAACCCTGCCACGGTCGCCGGGACGGCGTGCGCGACACCCAGTGCCGTCACAGGCCCGCCCGGCACCGCGACCTCCGCGGCCCGGCCGTGCACCAGCGCGGCGGCGGCGGCGAGCGCGGCCGCGAGCGGCGGGTCGTCCAGCACGTCGGCGGCGCGGCCGGCGAGCAGCGCACCCAGCACGCCGGCGAGCACGTCGCCGGACCCCGCGGTGGCGAGCCAGCCGGGGGCGTCCGCCTGCGCGTACACCGCGCCCCCGGCGCCGACGACCACGGTCGTCGACCCCTTGAGCAGCACCGTCGCGCCGGTGAGCTCGTGCGCCCGGCGCGCCCAGCGCAGCGGCTCCGCCTCGACCGCGGTGCGCGCGACGTCCTCGCCGAGCCGGCCGAGCAGCGTCGCGAGCTCGCCGGCGTGCGGGGTCAGGACGCACCACGGCGCGAGCTCCCGGGGCGCGAGCGCCAGCGCGCCCGCGTCGAGCACCGCCGGCACGCCCTCCGCGAGCGCCGCGTGCAGCGCGCGGGTGAGCCGCCGGGCCTGCTTCGGGTGCTCCGGGTCGACGCCCGGGCCGAGCAGCCAGGCCTGCACCCGACCCTCCCCCGCGACGACCTCGGGCCGCGCGGCGAGCACCGACCGCGCCACCGCGGAGGGCCCCACGTACCGGACCATCCCGACGCCCGACAGCGCCGCGGCCGAGACCGTCAGCACCGCGGCCCCGGGGTACGCCGGCGTCCCCGCGACCACGCCGAGCACCCCGCGGCTGTACTTGTGGTCCTCCGGCCCGGGCACCGGCCACAGCGCGGCCACGTCGGCCGGGGCGAGCCGCGCGACGGCCGGGCGCTCCAGGAGCGCAAGGCCGAGGTCCACGACCTCGACCCGCCCCGCGCGCCGCGACGCGGGCGGCAGCAGCAGCCCGGGCTTCGCCGCGCCGAACGTCACCGTCAGGCCCGCCGGCAGCACCGGGCCGTCCGGCAGCGCGCCGTCGTCCACGCCCACGCCGCTCGGCAGGTCGACCGCCACCACCAGCGGGCCGCCACCCGCCTCCGCCGCGCTGCGGGGGCCCCCGGTCGCGGCACCGGCGTCCTCGGACTCGAGCAGGTCGGCGAGCAGGCCCGCGAGCAGGCCGCCGACCCCGCGCGGCGCGCCCCGGCCGCCGATGCCGAGCAGGCCGTCCAGCACGACGTCGGCCGCGTACGCCTCCGCCACGGCGTCGCCCAGCCACACGCCGGGCAGGTCGGCGTCGCCCGGTGCGGCGTCGCCCCGGGCGCCCCCGCCCGGTGCACCGTCGTCCGACGGGTCGACCGCCCGGACCGCGCGGCCGCCCGCCCGGCGCAGCGCGGCCAGGCCCTCGGCGTGCGGCTCGCCGGTCGCGCACACCGCGACCACGCGCACCCCGCGCCGCGCCAGGAACGCCCCGGCGTGCAGCGCGTCGCCGCCGTTGTTCCCCGCGCCGACGAGCGCCACCACCGTCGCCCCGCGCACCTGCCCGCGCCGGTCGGCGAGCTCGGCCGCCACCCGCGTCGCGAGGGCGAACGCCGCGTGCTGCATGAGCGGCACCCCGTCGGCGAGCAGCGGCTCCTCCGCCGCGCGGACCTCGGCTGCCGTGTACCCCAGGATCATGCGTCCATCCTGGCCGAGCCCCGCGCCCGGCGCGCGTGGTCGCCGCGCGGCGCTCCCCCGGCCAGGGGTCTAGGTTGCGGAGCATGCGCTTCGGACTCTTCATCCCCCAGGGCTGGCGGCAGGACCTCACGGGCATCGAGGCCCGCGACCACTGGTCCGTCATGAACGGCCTCGCGACCTACGCCGACCAGGGCGACGCCTTCGACTCGATCTGGGTCTACGACCACTTCCACGCGGTGCCCGAGCCCAACGGCGAGGCCACCCACGAGGCCTGGAGCCTCATGAACGCCTACGCGGCCACGACCAGCCGCGTGCTGCTCGGCCAGATGTGCACCTGCATGGCGTACCGGAACCCGGCCTACCTGGCCAAGGTGGCGGCGACCGCCGACATCATCTCCGGCGGCCGCGTGCAGATGGGCATCGGCGCCGGCTGGTACGAGCACGAGTGGCGCGCCTACGGCTACGGGTTCCCGAAGCCGGGCGAGCGGATCGCCATGCTCGACGAGGGCGTGCAGATCATGAAGCAGCTGTGGACCAACGGCGTCGCGACGCTCGACGGGCAGCACTACCAGGTCGACGGCGCCCAGCTCGCCCCGCTCCCGCTGCAGGTCGACGGCCCGCCGCTGTGGATCGCCGGCGGCGGCGAGCGCAAGACCCTGCGCGTCGCGGCCGAGCACGCGACGTACACGAACTTCGACGGCACCCCGGCCGGGTTCGCGCACAAGAGCCGGGTCCTGCAGGAGCACTGCGCGGCGATCGGCCGGAACTACGACGAGATCACGCGCTCGGCCAACTACAACGTCGTCATCGGCGAGACCGAGGCCGAGGTCGACGACCGGATCGCCTGGGTCGAGGAGCACTACGCGCGCACCGTCCCGGACAAGGCCCCCGAGGTCGCGGAGGAGTTCCGCCGCGGCCCGCTGGTCGGCACCCCGGAGCAGATCGTCGAGAAGCTCACCGAGCTGCGCGGCCTCGGCATGACCTACGCGATCACGTACTTCGCGGAGGCCGCCTACGACCGCAGCGGGATCGAGCTGTTCGAGCGCGAGGTCGTCCCGGCCCTGCGCTGACGCCCGGGCGGCGGGCCCCCGGGCACCGCGGCCCCCGGGCACGACGAGGGCGCACCCCGCACGGGGTGCGCCCTCGTTCGTCTCAGTCGGCTTCCGCGACCACCATCGCCGAGGCGATGCCCGCGTCGTGGCTCAGGGACAGGTGGAACCGCGTGACCCCCCGGGCGGCCGCGGCGGCCGCGACGGTGCCGGTGACCTCGACCACCGGCTGCTCGCCGCGGACCCGCCGCACGGTCGCGTCCTGCCAGGACATCCCGGCCGGGGCGCCGAGCGACTTCGCGATCGCCTCCTTCGCGGCGAACCGCGCGGCGAGCGACGCCGGCGCGAGCCCGCGCTCCTCCGGGGTGAACAGCCGCTCGCGCAGGGCCGGGACCCGCTCGACGGTCGCCAGGAACCGGGCGACGTCGACGACGTCGATCCCGACGCCGACGATCACTCGACCGTGACCGACTTCGCCAGGTTCCGCGGCTGGTCGACGTCCAGGCCGCGGGCCGTGGCGAGCTCGCACGCGAAGATCTGCAGCGGCACCACGGACAGCAGCGGCGCGAGGAGCGTCGGGCTCTGCGGCACGTAGAACACCTCGTCGGCGTACGCGCGCACCGCCTCGTCGCCGTCCTCCGCGATGACCAGGGTGCGGGCGCCGCGCGCCCGGATCTCCTGGATGTTGGAGACGACCTTCGAGTGCAGGGAGTCGCGGCCGCGCGGGCTCGGCACGATGACGAACACCGGCTGCCCGGGCTCGATCAGCGCGATCGGGCCGTGCTTGAGCTCGCCGGCGGCGAAGCCCTCGGCGTGGATGTACGCGATCTCCTTGAGCTTGAGCGCGCCCTCCAGGGCCACCGGGAAGCCGACGTGCCGGCCGAGGAACAGCACCGAGGAGGTGTCCGCCATCCAGCGGGCGATCTCGCGCACCCGGCCCGAGCGGTCCAGGACGTCCTGGATCTTGTCCGGCATCGCGCGCAGGTCCTCGAGGATCTCCGCGATCTCGTCCGCGAACTTGTTGCCGCGCAGCTGCGCCAGGTACAGGCCCAGCAGGTAGGCGGCGGTGATCTGCGCGAGGAACGCCTTGGTGGACGCGACGGCGACCTCCGGTCCGGCGTGCGTGTAGAGCACCGCGTCGGACTCGCGCGGGATCGTCGACCCGTGGGTGTTGCAGATCGCCAGCACCTTGGCGCCCTGCTCCCGGGCGTGCCGGACGGCCATGAGCGTGTCCATGGTCTCGCCGGACTGCGAGATCGCGACGACCAGGGTGCGCTCGGTCAGGATCGGGTCGCGGTACCGGAACTCGTGCGCCAGCTCGACCTCGACGGGGATCCGGCACCAGTGCTCGATGGCGTACTTGGCGACGTGCCCGGAGTAGGCGGCGGTGCCGCAGGCGATGACGATGATCTTGTCGACGGAGCGCAGCACCGACTCGGAGATCTTGAGGTCGTCCAGCACCAGGCGGCCCTGGACGTCCGTGCGGCCCAGCAGCGTGTCCTGCACGGCCTGCGGCTGGTCGGCGATCTCCTTCTCCATGAAGGAGCGGAAGCCGCCCTTCTCGGCCGCCGCGGCGTCCCAGTCGATCGTGTACTCGCGGCCCTCGGCGGGGTTGCCGTCGAAGTCGGTGACCGTGACCGTGCGCGGGGTGATCACGACGACCTGGTCCTGCGCCAGCTCGAGCGCGCGGCGGGTCTCCGCGATGAACGCGGCGACGTCCGAGCCGAGGTAGTTGGCGCCGTCGCCGAGGCCGACGACAAGCGGCGAGTCGTGCCGCGCGCCGACCACGGTGTCCGGGTGGTCCTCGTGCACCGCGAGAAGCGTGAACGTGCCGTGCAGCCGGCGGACGACCTGGCGCATGGCCTCGCCCAGGTCCTTGACCTCGGCGTAGGCGCGCTGCAGCAGGTGCGCGACGACCTCGGTGTCAGTCTCAGAGAGCAGCTCGGCGCCGTCGGCCAGCAGCTCCTCCTTCAGCACGGCGAAGTTCTCGACGATGCCGTTGTGGATGAGCGCGAGGCCGCCTGCCACGTGGGGGTGCGCGTTGACGTCCGTCGGACCGCCGTGGGTGGCCCACCGGGTGTGCCCGATGCCCGCGGTCGCGCCCGGCAGCGGGCGCTCCTCCAGCAGGCCGGTCAGGTTGACGAGCTTGCCGGCCTTCTTGGCCGTGGCCAGGCCCTCCGGGGTGACGAGGGCGACGCCCGCGGAGTCGTACCCGCGGTACTCCAGGCGGCGCAGGCCCTCGAGGACGACCCCGAGCGGCTGGCCGTCCGGCCCATGGTCACCGACATACCCGACGATTCCACACATGGGCGCGAGTCTAGCGGCGGCGCGGGACGGACCGCCGCGGCGCAGGTCACGTCCGCGCGACGCCCCGGCCCGGCGGGCGCGAGCCGCCGCATCGTGCAGAATCGTCGGGTGCGCGCCACCGACGTCCCCGGGCAGACCTCCCCGTACGTGGAGCTCGACCGGGACGCCTGGGTCCGCCTGTCGGAGTCCACGCCGCTCCCCCTCACCGACGACGACGTCACGCGGCTGCGCGGGCTCGGCGACCCGATCGACCTGGCCGAGGTGGACGCGATCTACCGGCCGCTGTCCCGGCTGCTCGACCTGCACGTGACCGCGACCCGCCGGCTGCACGCCGCGGCGTCGACCTTCCTGCGCGAGGACACCCCGCGCACCCCGTTCGTCATCGGCGTCGCCGGGTCGGTGGCGGTCGGCAAGTCGACGACGGCGCGGCTGCTGCGCGAGCTCATGGCCCGCTGGCCCGCCACGCCGAACGTCGCCCTCATGACGACCGACGGGTTCCTGCACCCGAACGCCGAGCTCGAGCGCCGCGGCCTGATGGACCGCAAGGGCTTCCCCGAGTCCTACGACCGCCGGGCGCTGCTGCAGTTCGTCTCGAAGGTGAAGGCCGGCCACGACGAGGTCCGCGCCCCGGTGTACGACCACGTCACCTACGACATCGTCCCCGGCGCCGAGGTGGTCGTCCGCCGGCCGGACGTGCTGATCGTCGAAGGACTGAACGTGCTGCAGCCGGCCCCGTCCGCCGCGGGGACGTCGAGCACGTCCAACCTCGCGGTGAGCGACTTCTTCGACTTCTCGATCTACGTGGACGCGCGGACCTCCGACGTCCGGCAGTGGTACGTCGAGCGGTTCCTGTCCCTGCGGTCGACGGCGTTCGCCCGGCCGGAGTCGTACTTCCACCGGTACGCGGGCCTGAGCGACGAGGAGGCCGTCGCCCGCGCCGAGAGCATCTGGGACGCGATCAACGCGCCGAACCTGGTGCGCAACATCCTGCCGACCCGCAGCCGCGCGACCCTCGTGCTGACCAAGGGCGGCGACCACTCGGTCCGGCGGGTGCGCCTGCGCAAGCTCTGACCCCGGTCAGCCCCCGGTCGGGGACGCGGTCGCGCGCGGGCCGACGAGCTCGACCGGGTAGTGCTCGACGTCGACGGCGTCGAGGGCGTCCAGGCCCTCCGACAGCGCGACCGGCAGCGTCCCGCAGCCGCCGGCCGGCAGGGTCACGCGCACCGCGGCGCCCAGGGCGTCCACGAGCCACAGGTCGGCGCGCGGGGCGTCCGCGGCGCACGCGGCGGGCGTGCTCCCCGCAGCGGGGACGGTGGCGGAGGCGGTGAGCGCCGTGACCAGCGGCCGGACGTCGCCCTCGAGCCGGGTCGCCGTCACCGCGGCCCAGCGCCCGGCGGCGTCGGTGAGGGTCTCCCCGGTGGTGCACAGCACCGCGGACACCGCGGTGAACTCGCCCGGGACCGGCCCGGCCTCGGGGACGTCGGGGTGGGCGGTGCTGCTCGCCCCCGCGAACCCGAGCGCGGCGAGCACCTGCGGGGCGAGGCAGTCCGCGCCGGACGTCACGGACGCGCCGGCCGCGGACCGCTGGGCGGCCTCGCCGGCGGACGAGGCCGGGTCGCCGCCCGCGCAGGCGGCCAGGACGACCGCGAGGGCGAGGGCGCCGAGGCCCGCGACGGCCCGGCGCGGGCCGGTCCTGCGGGACCGGGTCCGGGGTGCACGAGGACGCGGTGCCGCCATGTCGCCCGCCGCCCTCCGTCGCCCGTTCCCCTGCCCAGGGCGAAGGCGCGGGCGTCTGCCCGGCCTCCGCCGTCGGGGGCGACGCCGTTGTGGCCCGGACCGAGCGTAGGCGCGGCGACGGGCCGCACCGGCGGACGATGCCGGATCGTTAGCGGGCGGGCCCGGATCGTTGCCGGGACGTGACCCGGAGGTCCGCGGCCGGTGCCGGGACCGGCGGGGCGGGGCAGGAGGCGCCGGCGTGCAGGGCCGCGCCCGCGGGGGCCACGGCGACGCGCGGGGCGGCCATCGGCGTGGGCGTCCGGTCCAGGCCGGTCCAGCGGCGCAGCACCCAGTCGATCCCGATGCCGACCAGGGTGCCGACGACCACGCCCGCGACGACCGCGATCACCGGGTGGTCCGCGAGCCACAGGCCGGCCCCGGCGCCCACGGCGGAGCCGTAGGCCGCCCAGGTCACGGCGGCCAGCCCGGTGAGCCCGACGAACCGCCTGCGCGGGTACCCGAGCGCGCCGGCGGTCATGTTGACCGCCACCCGGCCGACCGGGATGTACCGCGCCGCGAGGATGAACGACGACCCGCGGTGCTCGAGCGCGTGCTCGGCCCACGCCAGGGCCTTGCGGCCGCGCGCGGTGCGGAACACCTTCAGCCGGTGCACGTCGACCCTGGACCCGATCGTGTAGGCGATCTGGTCGCCGACGAAGGCGCCCGCCGCGGCGGCCAGCGCCACCAGCACGATGTTCGGCGAGCCGTGGGCCACCGCCAGCGACGCCAGCGCGATCACGACGGACTCGCTGGGGATCGGCGGGAAGAAGCCGTCGATCGTGGCGAACAGGAACAGCGCCGGGAACACCCACGCCGAGTCCGCCAGCATCGGCACCCAGCCCTCGACGGCGCTGATCCAGTCCTGCAGCACGATCATCATCCCCCGGGTGTTCGACGGCTGCCCTCGGGCGGGTCTGCCGTCGTCCACGCTAGGTGCGCTCCGACGGCCGCGACATGGGGGACTCCCCCGAGTCCCCCCTGGTCCTTCCCCCATCCTCACCGGGCCGGTCGCACCCGGCATCGGCCCCCGGGACGACGTGCCGCCGCCCCGGGTCCGCCTCCCGACGGAGCGGCGCCGTCCCCACGGACGACCCCGCGGACCCAGTGCACCACGCGCCACCGACAGGGGTCACGGGGATTCGGTGACCCCTCGGTGAACGCTGAGCACCGCGCGCGAGCGTGCCCACCGCGCCCGCGACGTCCGGCGCGCCCGCCACGTTGGCGCCCGCCGCGTTCGGAGGCTCCCCGGTGTTCTCGAGGTGCTCCGCGGAACCCTCCGGGACCCGTGCACCCCTCCGAACGCGTTCGGAGCCTCCGAGGGGTGCACGGGTCCCGGAGGGTTCCGCGG
>NZ_JAANNB010000013.1 GCF_011603975.1 Cellulomonas sp. IC4_254
CCGGCCGCCGCCACCCCGTCCGTCAGCATCACCGTGCAGTAGGGGCACGCGGTCGCGACGACGTCGGCGCCGGTGGCGATCGCCTCCTCCGCCCGGGCCGTGCCGATCCGGGTGCCGATGGACTCCTCGAGCCACATCCGTGCGCCGCCGGCGCCGCAGCAGAACGACCGCTCGCGGGTGCGCGGCATCTCGACGGCCTCGACCCCGGGCAGCGCACCGAGCAGCTCGCGCGGCGGCTCGTAGACCCCGTTGTGCCGGCCGAGGTAGCAGGGGTCGTGGTAGGTCACCTTCTGCGACGAGCCGTCCGCGTCCGCGACCGGCGTCAGCCGGCCCTCGCCCAGGAGCCGGTCCAGCAGCTCGGTGTGGTGCACCACGTCGTACCGGCCGCCGAGCTGCGGGTACTCCCGGGACAGCGTGTTGAAGCAGTGCGCGCAGGTCACGACGACGGCGCGCGCCTCGGCGGCGGCGAGCGTCTCGACGTTCGCGGACGCGAGCATCTGGTAGAGCACCTCGTTGCCGGCGCGGCGGGCCGGGTCGCCGGTGCAGCCCTCGCCGTCGCCGAGCACCGCGAACGTGACGCCGGCGGTGTGCAGCAGCTCGGCGACGGCGCGGGTGGTCCGCTTGGCCTTCTCCTCGTACGCGCCCGCGCAGCCGACCCAGAACAGGTAGTCGACCTCGGCGGCCGTCGCCACGTCCGCGCCGACGACCGGCACGTCGAACGGCAGGCCCTTCGCCCAGCCCAGCCGCTGCCGCGCGGGCAGCCCCCACGGGTTGCCGCGCCGCTCGAGCTTGGTGAAAGTCCCGCCCAGCTCCGCGGGGAACGCCGACTCCATGAGGGTCTGGTACCGCCGGATGTCGACGATCGTGTCGACGTGCTCGATGTCGACCGGGCACTGCTGGACGCAGGCGCCGCAGGTCGTGCACGCCCAGAGCGCGTCCGCGTCGATCACGCCGGAGGCGACCAGGTCGACGTCCACGTGGCCAGCGCCCGCCTCGGGCGCCCCGGCGCGCGCGGCCCGCAGGTACGGGGCCGTCGCGGCGGCGTGGTCCCGGAGCGCCAGCGTGACCAGCTTGGGCGACAGCGGCTTGCCCGTCGCCCACGCGGGGCACTGGTCCTGGCAGCGCCCGCACTCGGTGCAGGTCGACATGTCGAGCAGCTGCTTCCAGGTCAGGTCCTCGACGGCGCGGGCGCCGAGCCGCGCGTCGTCCGGCAGGTCCTCCAGCGCGGCCACGTCCAGGTCCCGGTCGCCCACCCGGATCGGCTCCAGCGGCCCGAGCGCCGGCGCGCCCGCCACGGACCGGCGCGCGTAGACGTTGAGCACCGCGAGGAACCGGTGCCAGGCGACGCCCATCGTGGGCTGCAGGCCGACGACGACGAACCAGGCCATCGACACCAGGATCTTCACGGACGCGCACACCACGACGGCCGTCTCGACCGCGGAGAGCGACGCCCCGGACCACAGCCCGCCGATCCACGCGGTGGTGGGGAAGTGCCAGGCGCTCGCGAGGGCCGAGCCGTCGCGCGCCGCGAGCTCGTGCTCCAGCCCGCGCAGCAGCAGCACGGCCACGACGACGAGCAGGACGGTCGCCTCGACGACGACCGCCTGCGCGGTGCTCGACCCGAAGAACCGCGACCGCCGCTGCGGCAGCGCGCCCGGGTCCGCCACCGGCCCCGAACCGTCGCCGGTGCCCGCCCCGACGGCGGCCACGGCCCGCGCGGGCGTCGCCGGCAGCCCCCGCGGCGTGCGCCGCACCCGCACCGCGATCAGCGCCAGGATCCCGGCGAGCGACAGCCAGGCGATCCCCTCGGTCAGCCACTCCCACGGCGCCAGGTGCCCGAGCAGCGGCAGCGCCCACCGCGGGTCCACGACCTGTGCGTACCCGGCGACCAGCGTGAAGAGCAGGACCGGGAACGACACCATGACGACCCAGTGCGCGGCGCGGACCACGGGGGTGTGCTGGAACCGGCCGTGCCCGACCATCTCGCGGACCACGAGCCACGTGCGCCGGCCGACGGGGCGTAGCCGGCCCGGGGCCGGGCGGCCGACGCGGATCGTGCGCGTGAGCCGCCGTGCGCCGAGAGCGAACGTCGCGACCCCGACGACGGTGGCGACGAGCACCACGACGAGGCAGGTCATCCGCAGCGGGTCCACGTGATCACGCTAATAGCCCGGCACCGGGACCTCCGCGACCGGAGGTCCCGGGCGGGGTCCCAGCCCTCGTGCTCCCCGTCGTGCTGGGCCATCACTTGATAGAGTCCAGGTAATCCCTCGACCACGGTCGGCCTCCGCACGCTTGCGTGCGCCGCGTCGCCGTGCGTCCCTGTACCTGCCCGCTGACAACACCACAGCCGTCGAACCGCCGCGGGCGCCCCAGGGCCACCGTGGGCCCGGGTCGGCGCGACCGACCGACCGACCACCCGCCCACGACAGGACGGAGCGGACGTGCTGCAGCTCCTCGCGGTGCACCTCGTCGCTGCCCTGGTCGCGCCCGCGCTCGTCGCGTGGATCGGCCGCAGGGCGTTCTGGGTGCTCGCGCTCGCCCCCGCCGCGGTGGCGGTGTGGGCGCTCTCCCTCACCGGCCGCGTGCTCGACGGCGACGGACCCACGCAGGTCGTGCAGTGGATCCCCGGCCTCGGCATGGAGCTGTCGTTCCGGCTGGACACCCTGTCCTGGCTGATGACGCTCCTGGTCGGCGGGGTCGGCGCGATCGTCCTGGTCTACTGCTCGGCCTACTTCAAGGCCGGCGCGAGCGGCCTCGGGCGGTTCAGCGGGGTGCTGGTCGCGTTCGCCGGGGCCATGCTCGGCCTGGTCACGGCCGACGACACCCTGCTGCTGTTCGTGTTCTGGGAGCTGACCACGGTCTTCTCCTACCTGCTCATCGGGCACTACCACGAGCGCAAGGCCAGCCGCCGGGCGGCGATGCAGGCCATCGTCGTCACGACCGCGGGCGGCCTGACGATGCTCGTCGGCGTCATCCTGCTGGGCGAGGCCGCCGGCACGTACCGGATCTCCGAGACGCTCGCGGACCCGCCGCACGGCGCGATGGTCACCGCCGCGGTGGTCTGCCTGCTGGTCGGCGCGATGAGCAAGGCCGCGCTGATCCCGACGCACTTCTGGCTGCCCGCCGCGATGGCCGCGCCGACGCCGGTGTCCGCGTACCTGCACGCCGCCGCGATGGTGAAGGCCGGCGTGTACCTGGTCGCGCGGTTCGCCCCGGCGTACGCGGAGCTGTCGGCCTGGCGCTGGATGGTCGTGGTGCTCGGCGGCGGCACGCTGCTGCTCGGCGGATACCGCGCGCTGCGCCAGCACGACCTCAAGCTGATCCTCGCGTTCGGCACCGTCAGCCAGCTCGGCCTCATCGTGCTGCTGGTCGGCTACGGCACCAAGGCGACCGCGCTCGCGGGCCTCGCCCTGGTCGGCGCGCACGCCATGTTCAAGGCGGCGCTGTTCCTCGTGGTCGGCGTGGTCGACGCCGCGACCGGCACCCGCGACCTGCGCCGGCTGTCCGGCGTCGGGCGCGCGCTGCCGATCACCGCGCTCGCCGGCGGGCTCGCCACGCTGTCGATGATCGGCGCACCGCCGTTCGCCGGCTACGTCGCCAAGGAGGCCGCGCTCGAGGCGCTGGGCCACGGCGGCCACCCGCTCGACCTGGTCGTGCTGGTGCTGGTCGCGGTCGGCTCGGCCCTGACGGTCGCGTACGGCCTGCGGCTGTGGTGGGGCGCGTTCGCCACCAAGCCCGTGCTGTCGCCTGCCGCCGTCAAGGCCCTGTCGATCGCCCGCGAGGCGCGGGCCGCGAAGGACGAGCCGGGCGCGCGCGAGGAGCGCAGCGTCCCCGAGCTCGACGCCCCCGCCGAGGACGACCGCGCGGAGCCCGCCGCCGTCGGCCGGCCCTCGCTGCTGCTCGTGTGGCCCGCGCTGCTGCTCGCCGTCCTCGGCCTCGCGGTCGCGCTGGTGCCGTCGTTCGGCGAGGAGCTGCTCGCCCCCCAGGCCGACCTCTACCCCGAGGGCGAGCCCGGCCACCTGCTGCTCTGGGGCGGCTTCACGCCGACGCTGGCGATCACGGTCGCGGTGCTCGCGGTCGGCGTGCTGCTGTTCCTGGCCCGGCGCCCCGTCGAGGCGGCGCAGGCAGCGGTGCCGCACATCCCCGAGGCCGACCGGATGTACCGCCGGTTCATGCGGCGCCTGGACGACGTGGCGGCCGACGTCACCGCGATCACCCAGCGTGGCTCGCTGCCGTTCTACCTGGGCGGCATCCTCGTGGTGTTCGTCGTGACGGTGGGCGTCCCGCTGGTCCGGTTCACCTCGCTGCCGACCGAGACCCGCGCCTGGGACCGCCCGGCGCAGCTCGTGATCGGCGCCTTCGTCGCGGTCGCCGCCGTGCTGGTCGCCCGCGCGCGCCGCCGGCTCAAGGCCGTGATCCTGCTCGGGGTCTGCGGCTACGGCATCGCGGCGCTGTTCCTGCTGCAGGGCGCGCCGGACCTCGCGCTGACCCAGGTGCTGGTCGAGACGGTCACGCTCGTGGTGTTCGTGCTGGTCATGCGCCGGCTGCCCCCGTACTTCTCCGACCGGCCGCTGGTGGCGTCCCGCTGGGTCCGGCTCGTCGTCGCCCTGTCGGTGGGCCTGACCGTCGGCGCGCTCGCGCTGATCGTTCCGGGCGCCCGCATCCACATCCCGGTGTCGGTGGACTTCGCCGAGGAGGCCTACTCCTTCGGCGGCGGCAAGAACATCGTCAACGTGACCCTGGTCGACATCCGCGCCTGGGACACCATGGGCGAGATCTCGGTGCTGCTGGTCGCCGCGACCGGCGTCGCGTCGCTCGTGTTCCTGCGCAAGCGGTCGGGCGCGATCTTCCGCGCCGGCGACGCCCCCGAGCACCGCGCGGTGTGGGGGAGCGAGGACGACCCGCAGGCCGCCCTGCGCCGGCCCGTCGAGGCCCGGGCCGGCTACCAGCCGCGCGAGTGGCTGCGCGCCGGCCGGACCCTGGCCCCGCGCCGCCGGTCCGTGGTGTTCGAGGTCGTGGTCCGGCTGCTGTTCCACACCATGATCGTGTACTCGGTCTTCCTGCTGTTCTCCGGGCACAACGCCCCGGGCGGCGGGTTCGCGGCGGGCCTCGTCACGGGCATCGCGCTGATCGTGCGCTACCTGGCGGGCGGCCGGTACGAGCTCGGCGAGGCGGCCCCGGTGCAGCCCGGTCTGCTGCTGGGCAGCGGCCTGTTCCTGTCGGCGGGCGTCGGCCTGGGCGCGCTGGTCTTCGGCGGCACCGTGCTGCAGTCCTGGATCATCGACGTCTCGCTGCCGCTGATCGGCGACCTGCACCTGGTCACGTCGCTGTTCTTCGACGTGGGCGTGTACCTCGTGGTCGTCGGCCTGGTGCTCGACATCCTGCGCAGCCTCGGCGCCGAGATCGACCGGCAGGCCGAGCAGGACGGCGACCCCGAGTCGGTCGGCGGCGACGCCGAGCCGGCGGAGGAGGTCCGCGTCGACGCGGTCGCCGCCGGTCTGGTCACCCACCGCCACGACGACGCGGAGGGCGCGCGATGATCGACATGAGCCCCAACCTCGTCCTGGTCGGCCTGATCGTCGTCCTGGTGACGGCCGGCGTCTACCTGCTGCTGGAGCGCAGCCTGTCCCGCGTGCTGATCGGGGTCGTCCTCATCGGCAACGGCGCGAACCTGCTGTTCCTCGTCGCGGGCGGCGCCGCCGGCCGGCCGCCGATCGTCGGGCTCGAGCTCGAGCGCGAGATGGCCGACCCGCTGCCGCAGGCGATGGTGCTGACCGCCATCGTCATCACGCTCGGCATGACGGCGTTCCTGCTCGCGATGGCCTACCGGTCCTGGCAGCTGCACCGGCACGACGAGGTCCAGGACGACGTCGAGGACCGCCGCATCGCCCGGCTCGCCGCCCGCGACGAGCGCGCCTTCGAGGACGACGACACCGAGGAGTCGACGACCACCCTCGACGAGGAGGCCGCGGAGACCCGCGACGAGACCGACGAGGGCGAACCGTCGCCGGCCGCGGCCGGGGACCACCACCGACCGACCGACGACCGCGGGGAGGGCAGCCGATGACCGAGTACACCTGGCTGGTGCCGCTGCCCGTCGTGGTCCCGCTGTTCGGCGCCGGCCTCGCGCTGGCCCTGTACCGGAGGCCGCGGCTGCAGCGGATCATCAGCGTGGTCGCGCTCAGCATCGTGCTGGTCGTCGCCGCGACGCTCCTGGTCCTCGCCGACGACGGCCCGCTGGTGGTCGACATCGGCGGCTGGGCCGCCCCGGTCGGCATCGACCTGGTCGCCGACCGGCTGTCGGCGCTCATGCTCACGGTCTCCGCCGCGGTGACCCTCTGCGTCCAGCTCTACTCGCTGGCCCAGGGCGAGGCCGACGGCGACGAGGCCGCGCCGGTCTCGATCTACCACCCGACGTACCTGATCCTCACCGCGGGCGTCGCGAACGCGTTCCTCAGCGGCGACCTGTTCAACATCTACGTCGGCTTCGAGATCCTGCTCGCCGCCTCGTACGTGCTGCTGACCCTCGGCGGCACCGGCGAGCGCATCCGCGCGGGCAGCATCTACGTGGTCGTGGCGCTGCTGTCCTCGCTGCTGTTCCTCATCGCGATCGCGCTGACCTACGCCGCCGCCGGCACGGTCAACCTCGCGCAGCTCGCCGAGCGGCTGCCGGAGATCGACCCCGGGGTGCGGCTGCTGCTCCAGGTGCTGCTGCTGCTCGCGTTCGGCATCAAGGCCGCGATCTTCCCGCTGTCCGCGTGGCTGCCCGACTCGTACCCGACGGCGCCCGCGCCGGTGACGGCCGTGTTCGCCGGCCTGCTCACCAAGGTCGGCGTCTACGCGATCATCCGCACGCAGACCCTGCTGTTCCCCGAGGGCCGGATGGACGACGTCCTCATGTGGGCGGCGCTCGCCACGATGGTGGTCGGCATCCTCGGCGCGGTGGCGCAGGACGACCTCAAACGACTGCTGTCGTTCACGCTGGTCAGCCACATCGGCTACATGCTGTTCGGCATCGCGCTCGCGTCGGAGGCCGGCTGGTCCGCGTCGATCTACTACGTCGCGCACCACATCATCGTGCAGACCGGGCTGTTCCTCGTGGCGGGCCTGATCGAACGGAGGGGCGGGTCGACGTCGCTCGACTCGCTGGGCGGCCTCGCGAAGCTGGCCCCGGTGCTCGCGATCCTGTTCTTCATCCCGGCGATGAACCTGGGCGGCATCCCGCCGCTGTCCGGGTTCCTCGGCAAGGTGGGGCTGCTGCAGGCGGGCGTCGCCGACGGGTCCTGGCTCGCGCTGACCCTGGTGGTCGGCGGTGTCGCCACGTCGCTGCTCACGCTCTACGCGCTGATCAAGGCGTGGAACAAGGCGTTCTGGCAGACCCCGCCCGAGCCGCTGCCCGACGCCACGCTGCCGAAGGGCATGGTCGGCTCCGCCGCCGCGCTCGTCGTGCTCGGCCTCGCGCTGACCGTCGGGGCCGGCCCGCTGTACGGCTACGCCGAGCGCGCGGCCGGGGCGCTCGCCGACCGGTCCGTGTACATCCAGTCCGTGCTGCCCGAGGGCGGCCGCGGGTCCGGGGAGTCCGTCGACGTGGCGCACGGGGGTGACGACGCGTGAGCCTGCACCCGCGCCGCAAGAAGCTGGCCGCCCAGTGGCCGACGATGGTCTGGCTGGTCGTCGTCTGGGTGCTGCTCTGGGGCGACCTGTCCGTCGGGAACGTCCTGGCCGGCGCCGTGATCGCGGTGGCCGTGACCGGGCTGCTGCGGATGACGCCGATCGAGTTCCACGGCACCGTCCGGCCCTGGCCGCTGCTGGTCCTGGTGGGCCGGTTCGCCTGGGACCTGGTGCACGCGTCCGTCGAGGTGTCCTGGGTCGCCCTGCGGCCGCGGCACACCCCGCGCGGCGCCGTCATCGGCGTCCAGCTCCGCAACCACTCCGACCTGTACCTCACGATGACCGCCGAGCTGTGCTCGCTCGTCCCCGGCTCGCTCGTCGTCGAGGCGCACCGGCTCACCGGGATGCTCTACCTGCACGTCCTCGACGTCGAGCAGTCCGGCGGCGTCGAGCGCGCCCGGCAGACGGTGCTCGACCAGGAGGAGCGGGTGCTGCGGGCGTTCGCCTCCGACGACGAGCTCCGCGAGGCGGGCCTGGCGCCCGGCGGCCGGTCGTCCCGACGCCAGGAGGTGCGCGCGTGACCGCCGTCCTGCTGACCTGCGCCGTGCTGCTCACCGTCGCCGGCGTGCTCGCGCTGATCCGCGCCGAGCGCGGGCCGTCGATGCTGGACCGGACGGTGGCGCTCGACATCATCGTGACCGTCGTCGTCGCAGCCGTGGCGCTCTACGCCTCGGCCGAGCGTCGCACCGACGTGGTGCCGATCCTCGTGGTGCTGTCGCTGGTCGGGTTCGTCGGCTCCACGACGATCGCGCGGTTCGCGTCCGTGGAGCCCGCGGGCGAGGGCCGGGTGCGCACCCGCGAGGAGATCGCCGCCGAGGAGGCGGAGCGGATCCGCGCCGAGGAGGAGGCCGAGCAGGCCCGCCGCGCCCGCCGGGCCCGCGAGGCCGAGAGCGCCGCCACCGAGGCGCCCCGCCCCGCCGCCGGCCCGGACGAGGTGCGCGCCGAGCACGCCGCGCACGGCGACGACGCGCGCCGCGGCGAGGTCGTGCCCGACGAGGACCGGCGCGAGCACGGCGACGACCCGCACGTGGACGAGCACGGGCCGGGCGAGCACGACGACGCCGACGCGGCCGACCTTGCCGACGAGGACGCGGCCGGCGACCGGGACGCCGCCGGCCGCGCGACGCACGACGGGGGGAGCGACCGATGAGCTGGGACTGGGACGTGGTCGCCGACGTCGTGGCCTCGATCTGCCTGATCGGCGGTGCGCTCCTGGCCCTCGCCGCCGGCGTCGGCGTCCTGCGGTTCCCGGACCTGCTGTCCCGGATGCACGCCGGCACGAAGCCGCAGGTGCTCGGGCTGATCCTGGTGCTGATCGGGCTGTCCCTGCGGCTGCGCTCGGGCGCGGCCGTGTGGGCGCTGGTGCTGGTCGCGCTGTTCCAGATGCTCACGGCGCCGGTCGCCGCGCACCTCGTCGGCCGCGCCGGGTACCGCACGGGCAAGGTGCGCCGGGACCTGCTGGTCGTCGACGAGCTCACCGAGGCGCAGGACGAGGCCGCGCAGCGCGGCACCCAGCCCGAGGACGCGCCGGGGTCGGGCGACCGGGGCTGACCGCCCCGGGTCAGCGGCGGAACAGCCCGGCCCAGAGGAAGTCCTCGCCGAACGCGTCCCCGCCGGGCCGCATCCGGCGCAGCTCGACCTCCTCGAGCCAGCCGAACGCCCGGCGCAGGTCGTCCGCCGAGTACGCGAGCCCGCCGCCGAGGCCGCCGTCCCGGTACAGGTCCACGTCGTCCGCCCCGGTGCCGCCACGGTCGTCGTGCCCCGCGTCGCCCGAGGCGAAGCACGCGATCCCGAACCGGCCGCCGGGCCGCACCGTGCGCTCCAGCAGCGCCCGGTACGACACCCGGCGGTGCGGCGGCAGGTGGTGGAAGCAGCCGGAGTCGTACACCAGGTCGTACGGCTCGGCGGGCGGCCGCCACGCGAAGATGTCCGTGCGCGCGAACCGCACGTCCACCCCGGCCTCGGCGGCGCGCTCCCGGCCCCAGGCGACCGCCGTCGCGGACAGGTCGAGGGCGTCGACGGTGCAGCCCTGCTGCGCGAGCCACAGCGCGTTCCGGCCGGGCCCGCAGCCGAGCTCCAGCACCCGGGTGCCGGGCCCCAGCGGGAGCCGCCCGTCGGCGGCCCACCCGGCCAGGCTCTCGTCCGGCGCCCAGCGGAAGAACGGCACGGGGCGGTCGCGGTCGGCGTAGAACCGGTCCCAGAAGTCCGCGCCGCCGCGGTCGGTCCAGCGGTCGGCCCGCTCGGCGAACAGCAGGTCCATCAGCGCCAGGACGTCGTCCACGGTGTGCACGGAGCGGCCCGCGCCGACGGCGGGCTGGTCGGGGGTTCGGGACACGGCTGACCTGCACCTTCGTCGGCGACTCGGGTGCTCAGGCTAGGACGGGCCGGGTTCCGGCGGGCGGGACCTCGGCCCGTCGACGGCCGGCCGTCAGGCCTTCGGCAGCCGCCGGTTCTTGTCGACCCGCTCGACGAACTTCTTGGTGCCGCGGGTCGCGAACACGCGGGCCACCGTCACGGCGGCGGCGGTGACCGCGGCGGCCGCGACGACCTCGGCGATGCGGGGGTCGTCGTCGTCCTCCGGCTTCGGGGGCTTGTGCCCGGACGCCGCCTTCCACGCCGCGTCCACCGCCTTGCCGGCGATCCAGGCGACGGCGCCGGCGACCACCAGGCCGGTGATCTTCGCGAGGGTGGACTGGGTCTCTTCGTCGGCCACGGGACCTCCTGCGTCGGGACGGCTCTGCTCCGCCCCACGCTAGCGCCGCCCGTGCGGGGCCGCAGGTCAGGCCGCGGGCGGCCGGGGGCGCTGCCGTGCGGTGTAGGGTCGGCCCCGAACGACAGGGGAGCGTCCCGGACCGTGCGTGACACCGCGGCCCGACCGACGCTGAGAGTGCGGACGGAATCCGCAGACCCTCGCACCTGATCCGGTTAGCACCGGCGTAGGGAGTCGGGATCTCAGTCGCCCCGCGCCGTCGTGCCCTGCGGGCGCGGTGGTGCGGTGCGGCCCCCTCGGTGCACATCGAGGAGGAACCACCATGGCGCGCACGCGCGCACGCCGCCGGGCACCCCGGCGGACCACCGGGGCCGTCGCCCTCGCGGGTGTCCTGGCCCTGACGGCCTGCTCCGTGACGGGGTCGGGCTCCGGCTCGGACGCCGCGTCCGGCTCCGCCACGGACGGGTCCGGCGGGACCGTCACGCTGGTCACGCACGACTCGTTCCACGTGAGCGACGGTCTGCTGGAGCAGTTCGAGGCCGACACCGGCCTGACCGTGAAGCAGGTCGCGCCCGGCGACGGCGGCGCGCTGGTCAACCAGCTGATCCTCACCAAGGACGCCCCGCTCGGCGACGTCGTCTTCGGCATCGACAACACCTTCGCGTCGCGGGCGATCGACGAGGGCGTGCTGGAGCCGTACGAGTCGCAGGCACCCGCGGCGGCCGACGCCGAGCAGTACGCGCCCGACGCGTCGCACTCGCTCACGGCCGTGGACCTGGGCGACGTCTGCCTGAACGTCGACCACGCCTGGTTCGCCGAGCAGGGCCTCGCGGAGCCGACGACGCTGCAGGACCTCACCGACCCGCGGTACCAGGACCTGACGGTCGTGACGAACGCGGCGACCAGCAGCCCGGGCCTGGCGTTCCTGCTGGCGACCGTCGGGGCGTTCGGCGAGGACGGCTGGCAGCAGTACTGGACCGACCTGAAGGCCAACGGGCTCAAGGTCGCGGAGGGCTGGTCGGACGCCTACTACACCGACTTCTCCGGCGGCGGCGGGGGCGGCCCGCGGCCGATCGCCCTGTCCTACGCGTCGAGCCCGCCCGCGACCGTGCCCGAGGGCGGTGGCGAGCCGACCACCGGCGCGCTGCTGGACACCTGCTTCCGCCAGGTCGAGTACGCCGGCGTCCTGGCCGGCGCGCAGAACCCCGAGGGCGCGCAGCAGCTGGTCGACTGGCTGCTGTCCGACGCGGTGCAGGCCGACATCCCGGGCTCGATGTACATGTACCCGGTGAGCACGGCCGTCGACCTGCCCGAGGACTGGGCGCAGTGGGCCCCGCTGTCGGACGCGCCGTACGAGGTGCCGCTCGACGACATCGCGGACAACCGCGACGCCTGGGTCCGCGAGTGGACCGACCTGGTCGTCGGCTGAGGCGCGGCTGACGACATGAGCACGGCGACGCGGACGCCCCCGACCGGCACCGGCCGGCCGGGGGTGCCCGCGCGCCCGGGCGCGCCGGGTCCGGCCGCACCCGGTCGCCCCCCGCTGCGGGCGCCGGCGCGCGGCTGGGCCCTCGGCCGCGCCGGTGCCTGGGCGCTCGCGGCCGCCGTGCCGCTGCTGTTCCTCGGCACGTTCTTCGCCTGGCCGGTGCTGGCGCTGGTCGGGCGCGGCTTCCTGCCGGACGGCGCGCTGGACCTGTCGGGGTTCGCGGACGTGTTCTCCCGGCCCCGGACCTGGCGGATCGTCGGGCTGACGCTCGCGCAGGGCGCGATCGGCACCGTGCTGTCCGTGCTGCTCGGCGTGCCGGGCGCGTACGTGCTCTACCGGTGCCGGTTCCGCGGGGTCGGCGCGCTGCGGGCGTTCGTGACGGTGCCGTTCGTGCTGCCGACCGTGGTGGTCGGCGTCGCGTTCCGGGCGCTGCTCCGCGACAACGGCCCGCTGGGCTTCCTGCACCTCGACGGCACGTTCACCGCCATCGTCGCCGCGCTGGTGTTCTTCAACTACGCCGTGGTCGTGCGGACGGTCGGGAGCCTGTGGCAGCGGCTCGACCCGCGCCCCGAGCAGGCGGCCCGGTCGCTCGGCGCCTCCCCGGCCCGGGCGTTCTGGACCGTCACGCTGCCGGCGCTGACGCCCGCGATCGTCTCGGCGGCGTCGCTGGTGTTCCTGTTCTGCGCGACCGCCTTCGGGACGGTCCTCGTCCTGGGCGGGATGCGGTACGGCACGGTCGAGACCGAGATCTGGATCCAGACCACCCAGTTCCTCGACCTGCGCGCCGCCGCGGTGCTGTCCGTGGTGCAGGTGGTCGTCGTGGTCGCCGCGCTGGCGGTCGCCGGGCGGGCGCGGGCGCGGCGGGAGCGGGCGCTGTCGCTCGTGGCCCCGGGAGCGTCCGGGGCGCGGCCGGCGCGGCCGCACGGGCTGCCCGCGGTGGTGACGGGGGTGGTGCTGGTGCTGCTGGCGCTGCCGCTGGGCGCGCTGCTGCTCGGCTCGCTGCGCACCGGCGACGGCTGGGGGCTCGACCACTACCGGGCGCTCGGCACCACCGGCGGCCGGAACGCCCTCACCGTCACCGTCTGGGAGGCGCTGGGCAACTCGCTGCGGATCGCCGTGGACGCGACCCTGCTCGCGCTGCTGGTCGGCTGCCTGGTCGCGCTCGTGGTGTCCCGGCGGCCCCGGGCCGGCGCGGCGCGGCGTGCGGTCGGCGTGCTCGACGGCGCATTCATGCTGCCGCTCGGGGTCTCGGCCGTGACCGTCGGGTTCGGCGCGCTGCTGACGCTCGGCCACCCGTTCGGCATCCAGACCGACCTGCGGAGCAGCGGGATCCTGGTGCCCGTCGTGCAGGCCGTCGTCGCCGTGCCCCTCGTCGTGCGGACCGTGCTGCCGGTGCTCCGGGCGATCGACCCGCGGCTGCGCGAGGCCGCCGGGACCCTCGGCGCGGGATCCGGGCGGGTGCTGCTCGGGGTGGACGGCGCGCTCGCGGCCCGGTCGATCGGGCTCGCGGTCGGGTTCGCGTTCGCGGTGTCGCTGGGCGAGTTCGGCGCCACGTCGTTCCTCGCCCGGCCGGACCTGCCGACGCTGCCGGTGGTGATCTTCCGGCTCATCGGGCAGCCGGGCGCGGACAACTACGGGATGGCCCTCGCGGCGAGCGTCGTGCTCGCCGCGCTGACGGCCGGGGTGATGGCGCTCGCGGAGCGGTTCCGCGGGCCGGCGGGAGGAGAGCTGTGACGGGGTCGGGAGCCGGGACCGGGCTGGCGGTGCGCGACCTGGTCGTGCGCTACCCGGGCGCGGGCCGGGGCGCCCCGGCGGTGACGGCCGTCGACGGCGTCACGCTGGACGTCCCGGTCGGCGAGGTGCTCGCGCTGCTGGGCCCGTCGGGCTGCGGCAAGTCGTCGCTGCTGCGCGCCGTCGCCGGGCTGGAGCCGCCGGCGTCCGGCGCGGTGACCTGGGACGGCGTCGACCTGGCGGCGGTGCCGGTGCACCGACGCGGGTTCGGGCTGGTGTTCCAGGACGGGCAGCTGTTCCCGCACCGGGACGTGGCGGGCAACGTGGCCTACGGGCTCCGCGGGCTGCCGCGGAACGCCCGCGCCGCGCGGGTCGCGGAGCTGCTGGACCTGGTCGGCCTGCCCGGCTACGACCGCCGGCCCGTCACGACCCTGTCCGGCGGCGAGCGGCAGCGGGTGGCCCTCGCCCGGTCGCTCGCGCCCCGGCCCCGGCTGCTGCTGCTCGACGAGCCGCTGTCCGCCCTCGACCGGTCGCTGCGCGAGCGGCTGGCCGACGACCTGCGACGGGCGCTCGTCGCCACCGGCACGACGGCGCTGTTCGTGACGCACGACCAGGACGAGGCGGCGACCGTCGCGGACCGGGTCGCCGTGCTGTCGGCGGGGCGGCTGCTGCAGGTCGACGCGCCGGAGGCGCTGTGGCGGCGGCCGGCGACCCGCGAGGTCGCGGAGTTCCTGGGGTACCGGACGTTCCTCGTCGCCGGGCCCGGGCCGGCCGCGGCCGCCGATGCAGAGACCGGGACGCTCGCGGTCGCCGCCGGCGGCTGGCGGGTGCTCGGGCCCGCCGACCCCGAGCCCGCCCCGGCGGCCCCGGTGCGCGCGGCCGTCGTCGCGGAGCGCCGGACCCGGCGCGGCCGGGCCGAGGTGGTCGCGGTGCTGGAGGCCGAGGACGCGCGGGTCACGGCGGCCCTGCCCGCGGCCGGCGCCGGGGCGCCGGAGCCCGGGGACCGGGTGCGGCTCGTGGCCGAGGAGGGCGCGGTGGCCGTCGTCGGCGGCTGAGCCCTCGGCGGCGGGTCGTCAGCCGATCCGGAGCTGCCACTCCCCGGAGCCGCCCGCGGGCCGGAAGCCGAGCGCGACGTTGATGGCCAGCATGTGCGCGTTCTCCTCGGCGTTCCAGGTGCCGACCCGGCGCGCGCCCGGCTGCACCTCGGCCAGCCGGGCCAGGTTCGCCGTCTTGACCAGCATCCCGAGCCGGTGCCCGCGGTGCTCCCGGAGCACCAGGGTGTCGTCCTGGAACACGTACTCGTCCGTGTCCGGCCGGCTGAGCAGCGCGGTGTACGCGGCGAGCACCCCGGTCGGCTCGTGCAGGGCCGCCGCGACCCGGTAGGTCATCCCGCGCTCGACGAACGACCGCTCGGCGTCCCGCACCCGCGCGCCGTCCCACACGTCCTCGCGCAGGTCGAGCCCGCCCGCCGGGGCGTCCGTGCTCATCCGCGTCTGCAGCACGGCGAACCGGTCGAGCAGGTCGTCCGGGCACCGGCCCTCCCACAGCACGACCCGGTAGTCCGGGCCGGCCGCCTCCGCCGCGGCCCGGGCGTGCGCGGCGAGGCGGTCGGCGGGCAGCGGGACGTCCAGGACCGACCGCCGGGTGACCTGCTCCAGGTCCCAGCCCCGGCGCGCCAGGAACCGCACGCCGGGGTGCGCGGCGGGGACCCTGCCGGTGCCGGTGCTCGGCACCAGGGCGACGGTGGCCGCGTCGGGCTCGGTCGCCTGGTCGGTCGACGTCGTGAGCATGCTGCGCCCGCGCGCCCGGGCCGTCGCCACCGCGCGCTCGTGCAGCGCCGAGCCGATCCCGCGTCCCCGGTGCTCCGGCCGGACGTCGAGCTGCATCAGCCCGGTGTGGGTGTTGTCCTGCCGCGGCAGGTTGAGCGCGACGTAGCCCAGCACCCGGCCGGGGTCCGCCGGTCCGTCGTCGACGGGGCCGTCGAGCGCGAGGAACCGGAGCTTCTCCTCGTACTCCTGGTGTCGCAGCCCCGCGAGCACCTCGCCCGGCGTGCGCGCGTGGTCGAGGTCGCCCCACGCGTCGAGCACGGCGGCGTTCGCGGTCTCGACCAGGCCGTGCAGCAGCCAGGCGTCGGGCGCGTCGAGCGCGGCGGGCACCGGGAGCGGGACCAGGTGCGGCCGGGTGGCTGCGGAGGTGGTCATGCGGCCCATGGTCGTCCCGCCCGGGGTGGCGGGCCACGGATTTCCGGGCGGGCGCCGGTTTCCGGAGTGCCGCTACCGGAACCGGGTCCCGGGCCGGGGTGACCGCCGACCGGTACGGTTCGCGCCATGCCAGTCCTGGAGATCATCGGGTGGGTCGGGTCCGTCCTCGTCGTCGTGTCGCTGATGCAGGCCCGTGTCCTGCGGTTCCGGTGGCTGAACTTCGCCGGCTCCGTCATCGCCACCGCGTACAACACCGTCGTCGGCATCTGGCCGTTCGCCGCCATGAACGGCGTGATCGCCGTCATCGACGGGTACTGGCTGTGGCGGCTGACCCGGGAGCGGCACGACGCCGACGTGTACGAGGTCGTGCAGGTCGGTGCGGGCGACCACTACCTGCGGCACGTGCTCGGTGTGCACGCGGACGACATCGCGCGGTTCTACCCGTCGTTCGGCCTTCCGGGTGACGCGGCGGGTGACGCGCCGGGTGACGTGCCGCCCGGCGCGGCGGTCCCCGGGCGCTGGGCCTACCTGGTGCTGCGCGGGGACGAGACGGTCGGCGTCGTCGTGGTCCGGGACGCCGGCGGCGGGGTCGGCGAGGTGGAGCTCGACTGGGTCACGCCGCGGTTCCGCGACTTCGCGCCCGGTGAGTTCGTCTACCGGCGCTCGGGCGCGTTCGCGGGGACCGGGCTGCGGTCGCTCGTCGTCGCCGAGGACGCGCGGGACACCGGGCCGTACCTCGAGCGCGTCGGGTTCGCGCGGGTCGACGGCCGGTGGCGCCGCGAGGTCGAGGCCGCCGCGGCCTGACGCGGCGAGGCGGGCCCGGCTGGTCCCCACCCGATCGTCGTGCGGCCACCTGATCGACCGGGCGGCGGCGCGACGATCCGGTGGGAATTAGGCCCGCCGCGCTGCGCGACCCGAGTTCGGCGATCCGAACGCGCGTGCCTAGACTGAGTTCGGACGACCGAACTTGGAGGTGCGGTGACCAGCACGACCGATCGGCAGGCGGTGCGGCGCGGCCGCGTGCTGCCCCTGGTCGGCCCCGCGTTCGTCGCGGCGATCGCCTACGTCGACCCCGGGAACGTCGCGGCGAACCTGACCGCGGGCGCGCGGTACGGCTACCTGCTGCTGTGGGTCCTGGTCGGGGCGAACGCCATGGCGGTGCTCGTGCAGTACCAGTCGGCCAAGCTCGGCATCGTCACCGGCGACTCGCTCCCGGGCGTCCTCGGGCAGCGGCTGCGCCGGCGCTCGCGGCTCGCGTACTGGGCGCAGGCCGAGGTGGTCGCGGCGGCCACCGACATCGCCGAGGTCGTCGGCGGTGCGATCGCGCTGAACCTGCTGTTCGGGCTGCCGCTGGTGCTCGGCGGGCTGATCGTCGGCGGGGTCTCGATGCTGCTGCTCGCGACGCAGAACCGGTACGGGCAGCGGCGGTTCGAGGCCGTCGTCGTCGGCCTGCTGCTGGTGATCGTCGTCGGGTTCCTCGCGGGGCTGGTCCTCGGGCCGCCGGACCCGGGCGAGATGCTCGGCGGGCTCGTCCCGCGGTTCGCGGGCACGGACTCGGTGCTGCTCGCGGCGTCGATGCTCGGCGCGACGGTCATGCCGCACGCCATCTACGTGCACTCCGCGCTGAGCCGGGACCGGTTCGGCCGGGTGCCCGACGAGGGCGCGCGGTCCGGCCTGCTGCGCGCGACGCGGTGGGACGTCGGCGCCGCGCTCACGCTCGCCGGGACGGTCAACATCGGCCTGCTCCTGCTCGCGGCCGCGAACCTGCGCGGCGTCGAGGGCACCGACACCATCGAGGGCGCGCACGCGGCGATCAGCAGCGCCCTGGGCCCGGTGGTCGGCGTGGTGTTCGCGGTCGGGCTGCTCGCGTCGGGCCTCGCGTCGACGTCGGTCGGCTGCTACGCCGGCGCCGCCGTCATGGAGGGCCTCATCCACCGGCGGATCCCGCTGCTGGTCCGGCGGTCGATCACGCTGGTCCCGGCGCTGGTGCTGCTCGCGGTGGGCGCGGACCCGACCTGGACGCTGGTGGTGAGCCAGGTGGTGCTGAGCTTCGGCATCCCGTTCGCCGTGATCCCGCTGGTGCGCCTCAACCGCGACCGGTCCCTGATGGGCCCGCACGCCAACGGCCCCCGGCTGCAGGCGGTGCTGGTCGTCGTCGTCGCCCTGGTCGTCGCCCTCAACCTGGCCCTGGTGACCCTCCTGGCCCTGGGCCACTGACGAATTCCGTAGCGTCGCTCCACATTCCTTACCCGCACTCTGACCAGCGCAGATCCGCCGAGCGGGCGGCAGATGTCCCTTCCCGTGCCCCCGAGGGGACATCTGCTGCCCGCTCGGAGAGGGAGGGTCGGGGTTGTCGGAGTGGCGCTACCGGAAGGAATCCGTAGCGCTGCTACGGTTACGTGCGTGACCAGCAGCGACAGCGCGCCGCGCGACGGGCGGGCCGCCCGGGCCGCCGCCTCCCGCGGGCGGATCGCCGAGGCCGCGACCCGGCTGTTCCTCGCCGACGGCTACGGCCCGACGACGATCACCGCGATCGGCCGCGCCGCGGGCCTGGGCGTGCAGACCGTCTACTACTCCTACCCGTCCAAGTCGGACATCCTCGTCGGCTGCCTGGACCACGCCGTCGACGGCGCCGACCGCCGGGACGCCGCGCCGGACCTCGCCGACCAGCCCTGGGTCCGCGCCGTCGTCACCGAGCCGGACCCGGCCCGCCGGGTGTTCCTGCACGCGCGCGGCGCAGCCGAGCTGCTCGGCCGGGCCGCCGCGGTGCAGGACCTGGTCCGCGCGCACGCCGTCGGCGACCCCGTGCTGCACGCGGCGCAGGAGCGGGACGAGGCCCGCCGGCGGGGCGTGCACCGGCTGCTCGTCGAGGCGTGCGACCGCGACGGGGTGCTCCGGGCGGGGCTCGACTTCGAGCGGGCGACCGACGTCGTCGCGCTCGTCCTCGGGCCGGAGACCTGGAACGCGCTCGTGCGCCGGGGCGGGTGGAGCGCGCTCGCCTGGGCCCGGTGGGCGCACCGCACGCTCCTGGCGGACCTGGTGCCGTCCCGCTGGGACCCCGAGGCCTGAACCACCTGCGAGGCGCCGGTGCACAGTGGCCCCGAGGGGCCGGCGACGGCGCGGGCCCACCCACGGGGGAGGCCGCCATGTGCCGATGGCTCGCGTACACGGGATCGCCGGTGACGCTCGACGAGCTGCTCTACAAGCCGGAGAACTCGCTCGTGATGCAGAGCCGGCACAGCCGGCTGGGCGTCGAGCCCATGAACGGCGACGGGTTCGGCGTCGGCTGGTACGACGACCACTCGCCGATCCCCGGGCTGTTCCGCAGCATCGAGCCGGCGTGGAGCGACCGGAACCTGCGCGAGCTGTCCCAGCACATCCGGTCCGGCATGGTCATCGCGCACATCCGCGCGACGACCGGGACCGCCGTGCAGCAGACCAACTGCCACCCGTTCCGGCACGGGCAGTGGCTGTTCGCGCACAACGGCGTGATCAACGGGTTCAGCACCCTGAAGCGCGACCTGCGCATGGCCGTGGACCCGGCGCTGTACCCGCTGATCGAGGGCTCCACCGACTCGGAGACGCTGTTCTACCTGGCGCTGACGTTCGGGCTGACCGACGACCCGCCCGCCGCCGTGGCCCGGGCGGTCGGGCTGATCGAGGACGTCGCGCTCCGGCACGGCGTCGCCTTCCCGGTGCAGGGGACGTTCGCGACGACGGACGGGCAGCGGCTGTGGACGTTCCGGTACTCGTCCGAGGGGCGGTCCAGGTCGCTGTTCCGGAACCGGGACGTCGCCGTGCTGCGGGCGCAGTACCCGGACAACCCGGTGCTGCACGGGCTGTCCGACGACACCCGGATCGTCGTCTCGGAGCCGCTCGGCGACCTCAAGGGCGCCTGGCTCGAGGTGCCGGAGAGCACCTGCCTGGTCGTCGAGGACGGGCGCGAGGAGCTGGTGCCCTTCGCGCCCGTCCTGACCACCGCGTGAGGCTCAGCCCACCTTGCGCCGGTAGGCCCGCACGGCCAGCGCGTACGCCAGCGCGAGGATGCCGACCAGCCACCCGAGCGCGATCCACAGGTCCGCGCCGACCGGGTCGCCGGCGAACAGCGCGCGGATCGAGTCGACGACGGCCGTGACCGGCTGGTGCTCGGCGAACCACGCGACCGCGGTCGGCATCGAGTCCGTCGGCACGAACGCCGAGCTGATGAACGGCAGGAAGATCAGCGGGTAGGAGAACGCGCTCGCCCCGTCGACCGTCTTGGCGGACAGCCCCGCCAGCACCGCGATCCAGGTCAGCGTGAGCGTGAACAGGACCAGGATGCCGGCGACCGCCAGCCAGGCGAGGGCGGACGCCCCGGTGCGGAACCCCATGAGCAGGGCGATCCCGACCACCAGGACGACCGACGTCAGGTTGGCGGCCATCGAGGTGAGCACGTGCGCCCACAGGACGCTCGGCCGGGCGATCGGCATGGACTGGAACCGCTCGACGATGCCGCCCTGCAGGTCGAGGAACAGCCGATACGCCGTGTACGCGACGCCCGAGGCGACCGTGATGAGCAGGATGCCCGGCAGCAGGTAGTCGACGTACGACGCGGTCGACCCGCCGTGGATCGCCCCACCGAACACGTAGACGAACAGCAGCATCAGGGCGACCGGCGTGACGGCGGTCGTGATGATGGTGTCCGGGCTGCGCAGGATGTGCCGCAGCGACCGGTCGGTGAGGGCGACGGTGTCGCCGAGGACGTGGGTGGTGGCGGTGGCGCTCATCGCGGGTCCTTCCCGGCCGGCGTGCTGCCGGCGCCGACGAGGGCGAGGAAGACGTCCTCGAGCGTGGGCTGCTTCTCGACGTACTCCACCCGGGCGGGCGGGAGCAGCCGCTTGAGCTCGGCGAGCGTGCCGTCCTGGATGATCGTCCCCTCGTGCAGGATGGCGATCCGGTCGGCGAGGCGCTCCGCCTCGTCCAGGTACTGCGTGGTGAGCAGGACGGTGGTGCCGCCGCCGGCCAGCTCCTCGACGGTCCGCCACACCTCGGCGCGGGCCTGCGGGTCGAGCCCGGTCGTCGGCTCGTCGAGGAAGATCACCGGCGGGTCGCCGATCAGGCTCATGGCGATGTCGAGCCGGCGCCGCATGCCGCCGGAGTAGGTCGACGCCCGGCGCCCGCCGGCCTCCGTGAGGGCGAACCGGTCGAGCAGCCGGTCGGCGACTCCGCCCGGGTCGGGCAGGTGCCGGAGCCGGGCGACGAGCCGGAGGTTCTCCCGCCCGGTGAGCATGCCGTCGACGGCCGCGAACTGGCCGGTGAGGCTGATCGACTGCCGGACCTCGGCGGCCTGCGCCACCACGTCGAACCCGTGGACGGTCGCCGCGCCCGCGTCGGGCTTCAGCAGCGTCGACAGGATGCGGACGAGGGTCGTCTTGCCGGCGCCGTTGGAGCCGAGCAGGGCGACGATCGTCCCGGGCGCCACCTCGAGGTCGACGCCCCGCAGCACCGCCAGGTCGCCGAACGACTTCTCGACGCCGCGGACGGCGACGGCCGGCGCGACCGCACCGGCGGCCCCGGCGCTCATCGGGCGTCCCCCCGCTCGGCCTCGTCGATCGCCCGGGTCAGCCGGGCGCGCTCCTTGTCGATCCACCGGTCCCCGACGTACGCCTGCGCGAACGTCTCGGCGAACTCGACGGGGTCGTCGCCCACGACGTCGCGGACCGGCGTGCCGTCGGTGGCGGCCCGCTCCCACAGGTCCGCGAGGTCCGTGAACATCGTGACCATCGTGTCGCCGTCCGTGACGCCGCCGGAGTACATGAGGTACCGGTGCGTGGCCTTCGCGGCGGTGCGGTAGGGCTCGGGCAGCGCCTTGAGCCGCGCCATGTCCTGCCGGTACTGCTTCTTCTGCTCGAGCGAGCCGGTGAGGGCCTCGATCCACTTCGCGACCATGTCAGTCGTCCCCTTCGGTGCGGTCGGTGGTGCGGTGGGTGGTGCCGGAGTCGGTGCTGGTGGTGCCGGTGCCGGTGCCGGTGCGGTCGGCGTGCGCGGCGCGGAGGTGCTCGATCCGCCCGGCCAGGAAGGCCCAGGTGGTCCAGAAGTCGTCGAGCTGGGCCCGGCCCGCGGCGTTGAGCGAGTAGACCTTGCGCGGCGGGCCCTTCTCGGACGGGACCTTCTCCACGTCGACGAACCCGCGCTGCTCGATGCGGACCAGGAGCGCGTACACGGTGCCCTCGGCCAGGTCGGCGAACCCCTCGTCGCGGAGCTGCGCGGTGATCTCGTAGCCGTACGCCGGCCGCGCCTCGAGGATCGCGAGCACGATCCCCTCGAGCGTGCCCTTGAGCATCTCGGTCATCTGGTTGGCCATCGGAGGCTCCTGTACTCGGTGTCGCTGACTACCGGTACAACGTAACGCTAGGTACCGGTACTTGGCAACACTGAATACTGGGCAATTCCTGATCGGATCGGGCCAGGATGATCGGGCGCTGCCGGGCGGGCGGCGACCAGGCTGGACCGCGGAAGGGAGCACCGTGATCGCCTCGCTCAACCGGCTCGTCGACCTCGTGGAGGACCGCCTCACCGAGGACCTCGACGTCACCGACCTCGCCGCTGCGCTCGGCACGACCGAGTACCACCTGCGGCGGATGTTCTCGTCGCTGGCCGGGATGCCGCTGTCGGAGTACGTGCGCCGGCGGCGGATGACCGTCGCGGCCGCGGAGGTCGTCGCCGACCGGGGCGACCTGCTCGGCATCGCGGTGCGGTACGGCTACGGCTCGACCGAGGCGTTCGGCCGGGCGTTCCGCGCGGTGCACGGCGTCAGCCCGGGCGAGGCCCGGCGCGACGGCGGCCCCTTCCGGTCCCAACCCCGCCTCAGGTTCCGCCTGACCGTCGAAGGAGCAGCACCCATGGACGTCCGACTCGTCACCCGGCCCGGCTTCCGCCTCGCGGGCCACGCCGCCCGCGTCCCGCTCGCGCACGAGGGGGTCAACCCCGCGATCCAGCGGCACGTCGCCTCGCTCCCGCCCGAGGAGCACGCGCGGCTCAAGGCCCTGGGCGACGTCGAGCCCGCCGGGCTGCTCGCCGTCAGCGCGGACCTCGACCCCGACCGGCGGGAGGGGACCGACCTGACCTACGTGCACGGCGTCGCCGTCTCGGACGCCGTCGAGGTGCCCGGCGACCTCGACGTCCTGTCGGTCGCCGCCGGGGCGTGGGCGGTGTTCCGCGCCGAGGGTCCCTACCCTGCGACGCTCCAGGCCGTCTGGGCGGCGACCGCGACGGACTGGTTCCCGTCCAACCCGTGGCGGCTGCGCCCCGGGCCGGAGGTGGTCGCGGTGCTCGACCGCGCCGACGACTTCAGCACCGCGACCGTGGAGCTCTGGCTGCCGGTCGAGCCGGCCTGACGGCCGCCCGGGCACCGCGAGGGCGCATGAGAGCGCGTCAGCCCTCGCGGTGCGGTGGCCGCCGTCGCGGTCAGGTCACCACTGGGAGCGCGCGTAGTCCTTGAGGAAGCAGCCGTACAGGTCCTCGCCCGCCTCGCCGCGGACGATCGGGTCGTACACCCGCGCGGCCCCGTCGACCAGGTCGAGCGGCGCGTGGAACCCCTCCTCGGCGAGCCGCACCTTCGTCGGGTGCGGCCGCTCGTCGGTGATCCAGCCGGTGTCGACGGCGGTCATGAGGATGCCGTCGGCGAACATCTCGCCCGCGCTCGTGCGGGTCAGCATGTTCAGCGCGGCCTTGCTCATGTTCGTGTGCGGGTGGCCGGGGCCCTTGTACCCGCGGGCGAACACGCCCTCCATCGCCGACACGTTCACGATGTACGTCCGGCGGGCGGGCGAGGCCGCCAGGGCGGACCGCAGCCGGCTGACCAGGATGAACGGCGCCGTCTGGTTGCAGAGCTGGACCTCGAGCAGCTCCATCGGGTCCACGCCGTCGACGGTCGCGACCCAGGAGTTCGTCTCCGCGACGTCCGGGATCAGGCCGCCGGCGTCGATCGACGTCCCCGCGACCAGCCGCGCCAGGCTCGCGGCCTCGGCGGTGAGCGACTGCGCGGTCAGCTCCTCCGCGGCGGCGCGTCCCGCCCGCTCGATCGCCAGCGCCGGGCTGCTCAGCTCGCTCACCGACCCGGCGAGCGCGCGCGGGTGCGCGTCGCTGGTGCGGCCGAAGGTGGTGATCATCTGCGCTGCGTCGGCGTCCAGCGGCGCGTCCTCGGCGTCGGCGATCCGCGCGTACGCGCCCGGCGACCGGCGCACGGTCTGCGCGGCGTTGTTGATGAGGATGTCCAGCGGCCCCTGGGCGGCGACGTGGTCCGCGAGCGAGACCACCTGCGCCGGGTCGCGGAGGTCGATCCCGACGACGTGCAGCCGATGCAGCCAGTCGGCGGAGTCGTCCATCGCGCTGAACCGGCGCACCGCGTCCTTGGGGAAACGGGTGGTGATCGTCAGGTCCGCGCCGTCGCGCAGCAGCCGCAGCGCGATGTACATGCCGATCTTGGCCCGGCCGCCGGTGAGCAGCGCGCGGCGGCCGGTCAGGTCGGTGCGGGCGTCCCGCTTGGCGTGGTGCAGCGCGGCGCAGTCCGGGCAGAGCTGGTGGTAGAACGCGTCGACCACCGTGTAGTCCTGCTTGCAGACGTAGCAGGCGCGCGGGCGCAGCAGCGTCCCCGCGATCGCGCCGGTCGCCGACGAGGTGATCTGGATGCCGGCGGTCTCGTCGTCGATGCGGCCCGGGCTGCCGGTCGCGGTCGCGGCGACCACCGCGGCGTCGGCCTCCGCGATGAGCCGGCGCTTCTCCCCGCGGCGGTGCTTCTTCGCGGCCTTGAACATCGCGGACGCGGCGCGCCGGGCGGCGGCGTGCTGCGGGTGCGTCTGCGGGAGCGCGGCGACCTGGTCGGCGACCCGCAGGAAGATGGCGAACTCGGCAGGGTCGACGCCGGGCACGTCGGCTGCCGGGTCGAGGTCCGTGCCGGCCACGAGGTCGAGGTCCACGTCGTCGCCGGGCCCGTCCGGGTGCTGCGCGGGCGTGGTCGTCTGCGCGCTCATGCGCCGTCCGTCCTGGGGTGGGGAGAGGGCGCCGCGGTCGCGCGGGGCCCGGAGGATCCTACGCGGCAGGCCCCCGCAAGCCCACGGTGGGTCTGGTCACACCGCGCTAGAGGGCGTCGGGCTCGGCGGGCCGGAGCGTGCGCAGGATCGTCGCGTGCCGGACCAGGAACGCCCGCTCGTCCAGCCGCTTGCGCCGGAGCCACCCGGTGACCTCGTCGTTGTGCTTGCTCGCGTTGCACGACGCGCACGCCGGCACCACGTTCTGCAGCGTGTACCGGCCGCCGCGCGAGATCGCCAGGACGCAGTCCCGCTGCAGCGCGGGGGTCGCCGTCCCGCAGTACGCGCACGCGCCGCCCCACGCGGCGACGAGGTCGGCCCACTCCGCCGCGGTCAGGTCGTTGTCGGCGAGGGCGACGCGCCGCGCCCGCCGCTTCGCGTACCGCGCGCGGGTCGACGGGGAGGCCCCGGAGGAGACCTTGCGACGGCGGACCACGCGGCGACGCTACCGCCCGCCGCCCGGGGGCGGTTCGTCCCGCGCCGCCGACCGGTGGACACTGGAGGCAGCAACCGCCATCACCACGAGGAGTACCACCGTGCCGCAGGGAACCGTCCGCTGGTTCGACACCGAGCGAGGGTTCGGGTTCATCGCGCTCGGCGACGACGCCGAGGACCTGTTCGTCCACGCGTCCGAGATCGTCGGCCAGGACGGCTCGACGTCGCTCCGCCAGGGCCAGTCCGTCGAGTTCGAGGTGGGCGAGAGCGACCGCGGCCCCCAGGCGCGCCAGGTCCGCGTCACCGGTGACGTCGCCCCGGACGCCGCGCTCGGCGTGCTGGGCACGGTCAACTGGTACGAGCCGGCCAAGGGCTACGGCTTCGTCACCCCCGACAGCGGCGACGGCGAGATCTTCGTGCACAGCTCCGCGATCGTCGGCGGGGGCGTGATCGTCGACGGTCAGCGCGTCGCGTTCCTCGTCGTCGAGGGCGAGAAGGGGCCGCAGGCCGACCACCTGCTGCCGCTCGGCGCCGACGCGGCCGCGGGCCCGAGCCGCGCCGCCACCAAGGACGACGGCGCCGACGGCACCGTGACCTGGTACGACGCGGGCAAGGGCTTCGGCTTCATCACCCCCGACTCCGGGGAGCAGGACGTGTTCGTGCACGCGCGGTCGCTGTCCGGCGACCTGGCCGAGCTCGTCGAGGGCGACCGGGTGAGCTACCGGGCCTCGGAGGGCGAGAAGGGCCTGCAGGCCCAGGGCGTCCGGCTGGTCGGCGGCCCGTCCCGCGGCGGCCACGGGGGCCGCGGCGGCGCGGACCGGCGGGACTCCGGCCGCGGCCCGGCGCCGCGCTCGTCCGCGCGCGGTGGCCAGGGCGTCGTGGCGCGCTACGACGCGGAGCGCGGCTTCGGCTTCATCACGCCGGACGACGGCGGGCCGGACCTGTTCGTGCACGTGTCGGTCCTGCAGCGCGAGGAGGCGCTCTACGAGGGCGACCGCGTCCGGTACCAGGTGCGGCAGAGCGACCGCGGCCCGCAGGCCGACCGGGTCGAGCTGATCTGACCCGCGACGGCCGGCCCGGGGCACCGCCGCCCCGGCCGGCCGTTCCGGCATGCTGGCGGCCGTGGACACGTACCTGCGCACCGAGCGCGTGACGCTCCGGCCGTTCGGCCCGGACGACGCCGACCTGCTCGTCGAGCTCGACAGCGACCCCGCGGTGATGCGGTACCTGTCCGGCGGCGAGCCGACCCCGCCGGAGCTGGTCCGCGAGCGCGGGCTGTTCGCCGCGTACGAGACGGCCGGCCGGGCGTTCCTCGGGTGGTTCTGCCTGCGCCCCGAGCGGGACGGCCCGCTGGACGAGGTCGAGCTCGGCTACCGGCTGCGCCGCGCCGCCTGGGGACACGGCTACGCGACGGAGGTGTCGTCGGCCCTCGTCGCCACGGCGTTCACCGACATGGACGTCCGCGTCGTCTGGGGCGCGACGATGGCGCTGAACCACGCGTCCCAGCGCGTGATGGAGAAGGTCGGGATGACGGTGACGGAGCCGCTGCCGACCCCCGAGGACATGCTCGCCGTCGAGGGTGCCGAGCTCGGCGGGTACCGGTACGCGATCACCCGGGAGCAGTGGGAGCGGCGCCGGGCCGCCCGCGGCTGACGCCGGGAACATCCGGCGCTCCTCGCGAGTTGAGTGGGACAGACTCAAGTTCGCAGCCGCGGAGTTGCACCGCGACCGACCGCGACGCAGACTTGAGCGCAGCAGGCTCAAGGCGCCTCCGTCCCGCCCCGGGGCGGCCGAGCGCCGGACCACGCAGCACGACGAAGGAGCACAGACATGGCACGAGCAGTCGGCATCGACCTGGGCACCACGAACTCCGTGGTCGCCGTCCTCGAGGGCGGGGAGCCCACCGTCATCGCCAACGCGGAGGGCTCGCGGACGACCCCGTCGGTCGTCGCGTTCTCCAAGACCGGCGAGGTGCTCGTCGGCGAGGTGGCCAAGCGCCAGGCCGTCACCAACGTCGACCGCACGATCTCGTCCGTCAAGCGCCACATGGGCACGGACTGGTCCGTCGAGATCGACGACAAGAAGTACACCGCGCAGGAGATCTCGGCCCGCGTGCTCGGCAAGCTGAAGCGCGACGCCGAGGAGTACCTGGGCGAGCCCGTCACGGACGCGGTCATCACCGTCCCGGCGTACTTCAACGACGCCGAGCGCCAGGCGACCAAGGACGCCGGCCAGGTGGCCGGCCTCAACGTCCTGCGCATCGTGAACGAGCCGACCGCCGCGGCGCTCGCCTACGGGCTGGAGCGCGGCAAGGAGGACGAGCTCATCCTCGTCTTCGACCTCGGTGGCGGCACGTTCGACGTCTCCCTGCTCGAGGTGGGCAAGGACGACGACTTCTCGACGATCGAGGTCCGCGCGACCTCGGGTGACAACCGCCTCGGCGGCGACGACTGGGACAACCGGATCGTCGAGTGGCTGGTCGGCCAGGTGAAGAACTCCACCGGCGTCGACCTGTCGAAGGACAAGATCGCCCTGCAGCGGCTGCGTGAGGCGGCGGAGCAGGCCAAGAAGGAGCTGTCGTCCGCGACCAGCACCAACATCAGCCTGCAGTACCTCTCGATGTCCGAGAACGGCCCGATCCACCTGGACGAGAAGCTCACCCGGGCGCAGTTCCAGCAGATGACGGCCGACCTGCTCGAGCGGACCAAGGCGCCGTTCAACGCGGTCATCCGCGACGCGGGCATCAAGCTGGCCGACATCGACCACGTGGTGCTCGTCGGCGGCTCCACCCGCATGCCGGCCGTGGCCGACGTCGTGCGCGAGCTCACCGGCGGCAAGGAGCCCAACAAGGGCGTCAACCCGGACGAGGTCGTGGCCGTGGGTGCCGCGCTCCAGGCCGGCGTCATCAAGGGCGACCGCAAGGACGTCCTGCTGATCGACGTGACCCCGCTGTCCCTCGGCATCGAGACCAAGGGCGGCGTGATGACCAAGCTCATCGAGCGCAACACGGCCATCCCGACCAAGCGCAGCGAGATCTTCTCGACGGCCGAGGACAACCAGCCGTCCGTGCTGATCCAGGTGTTCCAGGGCGAGCGCGAGTTCGCGCGGGACAACAAGCCGCTGGGCACGTTCGAGCTGACCGGCATCGCGCCGGCCCCGCGCGGCGTCCCGCAGATCGAGGTCACCTTCGACATCGACGCGAACGGCATCGTGCACGTGTCCGCCAAGGACCGCGGCACGGGCAAGGAGCAGTCGATGACGATCTCCGGCGGCTCCGGCCTGCCGAAGGACGAGATCGACCGCATGGTCAAGGAGGCCGAGGCGCACGCCGCCGAGGACAAGAAGCGTCGCGAGGAGGCGGAGACCCGCAACTCCGCCGAGCAGCTGGTGTACTCCACGGAGAAGCTGCTCACCGACAACGACGACAAGCTGTCCGACGACGTCAAGACCGAGGTCCGCTCCGCCGTCGACGACCTGAAGAAGGCGCTCGAGGGCGACGACCTGGCCGAGGTCACCGCGAAGCAGACCGCGCTGGTCACCGCGTCGCAGAAGATCGGCGAGGCGCTGTACTCGGCGAACCAGCAGCCCGAGGGCGCCCCGGCCGGCGAGCAGCCGACCGACGGCCCGGCGGGGTCGTCCGCGCAGGACGACGACGTGGTGGACGCCGAGATCGTCGACGACGAGGGCGACAAGAAGTGACCGACCAGCCGAACCCGCAGGGGCGTGATCCCGAGGAGGAGGCCCCGCGCGTGACCGACAAGCGGCGCATCGACCCGGAGACGGGGAAGCTGCGCGAGCCGACCGCGGAGGAGCAGGTCCTGGCCGAGGCCGAGCAGGCGGCGACCGCCGCCGAGGAGGCCGTGATGCTGGAGGGCCTGGTCGAGGCGCAGAAGCTCGCCGCCGAGCGGCTCGACGAGCTGCAGCGGCGGAACGCCGACTACTTCAACCTGGAGCAGCAGTACTCCGCGTACGTGAAGCGGTCCAAGGCCGAGGCGGTCACCGCCCGGGACCAGGGCGTCGCGTCCGTCGCCGAGGCGCTCATCAGCGTCCTCGACGACATCGAGCTGGCCCGCCAGCACGGCGACCTGGTCGGCCCGTTCGCGTCGATCGCGGAGAAGCTCGAGGGCACCCTGGGGCGGTTCGGCATCGAGCGCTTCGGCGCCGCCGGCGAGCCGTTCGACCCGACGGTGCACGAGGCGCTCATGCACGGGCACTCGGCCGACGTCACGGAGCCGACGGTGCAGCAGGTGCTGCAGCCCGGCTATCGGATGGGCGAGCGCGTGGTCCGCGCCGCCCGGGTGGCGGTCGTCGACCCGGAGGCGTGACGGGCATCATCAGGACCCACCGGCGGGGGCCGTGTCGTCACGGCGCGGCCCCGGCCGGCGGGTCGACCCCGGTCCGGGGCCGGACGCAGGCCCCGGGGGACCGGACGAGAGAGCGGAAGGAGGCGTCGTGAGCGGTCAGGACTGGCTGGAGAAGGACTTCTACGCCGTGCTCGGCGTCGCCAAGGACGCGGACGCGGCCACGATCAAGAAGGCGTACCGCAAGCTCGCCCGCACGATGCACCCCGACCACAACCCGGGGGACGCCGCGGCGGAGGCGAAGTTCAAGGAGGTCGGCGAGGCCTACGCGGTGCTCTCGGACCCCGAGCAGCGCCAGCAGTACGACCAGCTCCGGGCGATGGCCGGCGGCGCGCGGTTCCGCGCGGGCGCGGGCGGCCCCGGTGGCGCCGGCGGAGCCAACGGCGGGTTCGAGGACCTGTTCGGCGGGGTGTTCGGCGGCGGCGCCGGCGGCACCCGCGTGCGGTTCCCGCAGGGCGCGGGCGGCAGCACCGCCGGCGGCAACGGCGGGTTCGAGGACCTGCTGGGCGGCCTGTTCGGCGGGGGCGGCGGCTTCGGCCAGGGCCGCACCGCACGCCGTGGCGCCGACCTCGCGGCCGTGACCACGCTGCCGTTCCGGCAGGCGGTCGAGGGGTCGACCGTGGCGCTCGGCGTCGAGGGGCGGACCGTCAAGGCCCGCATCCCCGCCGGCGTGCGGGACGGCCAGAAGATCCGGCTGCGCGGCAAGGGCCGGCCCGGCGAGAACGGCGCACCCGCGGGTGACCTCGAGGTCACCGTGCGCGTGACGCCGCACCCGGTGTTCGCGCTGGACGGGAACAACCTGCGGGTGACCCTGCCGGTCGCCTTCGACGAGGCCGCGCTGGGCGCCGAGGTGCCCGTGCCGACCCTCGACGGCGGGCAGGTGCGCCTGAAGATCCCGGCGGGCACGCCGTCGGGCCGGACGCTGCGGGTCAAGGGCCGTGGCGTCACCACGGCGAGCGGCACCGGCGACCTGCTGGTCACGGTGCAGGTCGTCGTGCCGCAGCGGCTCAGCTCCGCCGCGAAGGAGGCCGTGCAGGCGTTCGGGATCGCGACGTCCGGCGAGGACCCGCGGGCCGACCTGCTCGCGCGCGCCAAGGACTGACCCGGCGGCCGGCGCGTCCCGGGGCACGTTCCCCGCCGGACGCGCCGGCCCACGACGGACATCGAGGAGGTGGCGAGGATGGTCTCGGAGGACGCGCAGGTCTACGTGATCTCGGTCGCCGCCGAGCTCGCGGGCATGCACCCGCAGACCCTGCGGCAGTACGACCGGCTCGGGCTGGTGCAGCCCGGCCGCACCCGCGGCCGCGGCCGCCGGTACTCGCTGCGCGACATCGCGACGCTGCGCGAGGTGCAGCGGCTCTCCCAGGAGGAGGGCGTCAACCTCGCCGGCATCAAGCGGATCCTCGAGCTGGAGTCCGAGGTCGAGCGGCTGACCCGCCAGGTGGAGTACCTGCGGGCGTTCGCCGAGCCCGGGCGGCGCGTGTTCACCGCGCACCCGTCCGGCGACGTCGTCGCGATGGGCCGCGGCCAGCGCCGTCGCGGGACGCCGGACGGCGCGGCACCCGCCGAGGACCCGCGGGCCGTGGGCGCCCGCGGGGCGATCGTGCTCTGGCGGCCGGGTGCGCGCTGAGCGCCGGGTGGCGGCCGGGCTGGTCGCGCTCGCGCTGACGGCCGTGCTCGGGGCGTGCTCGCCGGGGACGCCCGGCGGGCCGGACATGCAGGCGACCGTGCTGCCCGCGCCGTCGCCGACCCCGAGCACCGCCGCGCCCGCGCCGGCCGACCGCACCGCCGCCGTCGAGGTTGGGCTCGCGGCGCTGGAGGAGTCCACCGGCCGCCGCGTCGGCGTCTACGCCCGCGACACCGGGTCCGGGGACACCGTGGCGTACCGGGCCGACGAGCGGTTCGGCTACGCGTCCACGCTCAAGGCGCTCGCGGCCGGCGAGGTGCTGGCGGGGCAGCCGGCGTCGGTGCTGGACCAGCCGCTGACCGTGCTGCCCGAGGACGTCGCGGACGTGGGCCACGCCCCGGTCACCGCCGGCGCGGCGGGCACGGACCTGACCATCGGCGCGCTGGGCGCGGCCGCGGTCACGGACAGCGACAACGGGGCGCTCAACGTGCTGCTCCGGCACCTGGGCGGGCCGGCCGCGCTGCAGGCGGCGCTCGCGGCCCGCGGCGACACCACGACCCTGGTCGACGCCGACGAGCCGGGGCTGAACGAGTTCACGCCGGGCGACCCCGCTCGGACGTCGACGCCCCGCGCCCTGGCCGAGGGGCTCGCGACGTACGTGCTCGGCGACGCCCTCGACCCCGGGGTGCGCGCGGCCTACGTCGGCTGGCTCACCGCGAGCACGACGGGCCTCGACGCCATCCGCGCGGGCACGCCCGAGGGCTGGACGGTGGGCGACAAGACCGGCACCGCCGGCCGGTACGGCTCGCGCAACGACCTCGCGGTCGTCTGGCCCCCGGGGCGCGAGCCGATCGTGCTGGCGGTCCTGACCGACCACCCGGACGAGGCCGCGGAGCCGGACGACGCGGTGCTGGCCGCGGCGGCGCGGGTCGTGCTGGCCGCCTACTCGGGCTGACCCGGGACGGGCGCGCCGAGCAGCGACCGCGTGACCCGCTGGCCGTAGTCGGTGAGCTCGGCCACCGTCGCGCGCAGCGCCGGGTCGTCCACCTCCCGGCCCTGCTCGGCCGCGAGCAGCACGGCGCGGCGGATCACCTCCTTGACGAACGACGCGGTGACCCCGGCCGTCCCCGCCGCCGCCTCGGCGACCGCCTCCGCGCTCAGGGGCAGCCCGCCGGCGTAGAGCCGGAACAGCCGCAGCCGGGCGTCGTCGTCGGGCAGCGGGATCTCCACCGCCAGGTCCACCCGGCCCGGGCGCTGCGCGAGCGCCCGCTCCAGCAGGTCGGCGCGGTTGGTGGTCAGCAGGAACGCCACGTCGGCGTCGCCGCCCAGGCCGTCCATCGCGTCGAGCACCTCGAACAGGAGCGGCTGCGGCCCGGCGTGCAGCGAGCGGTCCTCCGAGATGAGGTCGACGTCCTCCAGCACGACCACGGCCGGCTGCAGGGCGTGGGCGGTCTCCGTGGCGAGCCGCACCAGGGCGAGCGCCTGGCCGGCCAGCACGATCGCCGTGGTGCCCGCGTCGGCGCCCAGCAGGTGCCGGACGGTGTGCGTCTTGCCCGTCCCGGGCGGCCCGTAGAGCAGCACGCCGCGCTTGAGGTGCTGGCCCGCGGCGCGCAGCCGGTCCCGGTGCCGGGCGACGCCGAGCACCTGCCGCTCGACCTTCTCCAGGGTGCCCTCGGGCAGCACGACGTCCGCTGCGGGGACCTGGATCCGCGACAGGAACGTCACGCCACCCGCGGACGGCCCGTACGGGCTGGGGGTGAAGCTGATGACCTGCCCGCGCAGCACGGAGTGGCTGAGCATCGCGTCCCGGACCGCCGCGAGGGCGGCCGCCGCCGCGTCCTCGTCGGGCGACAGCGCCTCGAGCTTCGCCTCCTGCCCCTGCTGCGGCGCGGCGGCGCGCTGCAGCAGCGCGACCGGGGCGCCGGCGAACCGGAACAGGTGCACGCCGAACGCGACGACCCGCCGGTCCGTGTCCGGCCCGACCGGCACCCGGAGGTAGTCCACGGCGCCGACCGGGAACTGCGCCCACGCGCCGGAGTGCTCGACGATCTCCGAGAACGACGAGTGCCGCCGCTGCTCACCGCCGCCGACCCCGACCAGCCGCCCGCCGCCCGCGGCCGCGACGACCACCTCGAGCGCCACGTCGGCGTCCACCGCCCGGAGCGCGCCGACCTCCTCGGTGAGCACGGCGAGGCCGCGGGGGTCGGTGCCGAGGTGCTCGCGCAGCACCTCGGCGATCGGCGTGGCGTCGTCGGTGCGGCGCCGCTGCGCACGCTCGTTGACGCGCTCGATCAGGCCGCCGACCGCGTCGAGGAACGCGTCGGTGCGGGCGGGGTCCGGGTCGGGCGCGCCCGCGCCCGGGCTGCGGTCGGTCATGCCCTCGACCGTAGCGAGCAGCGCTGCTCCCCGGGGCCGGTTTCTCCCGCGCGCTCGTCCGCCGAGTGTCCAGAAACCCGGGGACGAACCGGGACAGATCGCGTCGGTTTCTGGACACTCGACGGCGGCGCGCCGGCGAGGGCGCGGAGCTCAGGCCGCCGGGGCGACGACCTCCTCGTGCACCAGGGCCGAGATGCGACGCTTGAGCGCGTTGAACTCCGCCGAGGTCACGTCCCGGTCCCCGGCGAGGTCGATCCGCACGACCTCCTTCACGTGCCCCGGGACGCCGTGCGAGGCGCCGCCGGCCATCACCACGACCCGGTCGGCCAGGAACACGGCCTCCTCGATCGAGTGCGTCACGAACAGCACGGTCGTGCCGGTCTCCCGGTGGATCCGGGACAGCTCGGCCTGCAGCGAGGACCGGGTGAGCGCGTCGAGCGCGCCGAACGGCTCGTCCATCAGCAGCAGCGACGGGTCGTTGGCCAGCACGCGGGCGATCGCGACGCGCTGCTGCATCCCGCCGGACAGCTCGCTCGGGTACTTGTCCGCGAACCGGGTCAGGCCGACCGCCGCGAGGAACCGGTCGGTGCGCTCGGCGACGACCGCGCGCTGCAGCCGGGCCTGCCTCGGGCCGTACGCGATGTTCTCCCGGACGGACAGCCACGGGAACAGGCCGTAGTCCTGGAACACGACGCCGCGCTCGGGGTCGGGGCCGGTCACCGGGGCGCCGGCGACCTCGACGGCGCCGGACGTGGCGTCCTCGAAGCCGGCGAGGATCCGCAGCAGCGTGCTCTTGCCGCAGCCGGAGGCGCCGACGACGCAGACGAACTCGCCGGCGGGGACGTCGAGGTCGACGTCGGCCATCGCGGCGACGGTCCCGCCGGACCGGGTCGGGTACTGCTTGCCGAGGCCGGCGACGCGCACGTCGGCGGGCTGGCGGGGGCGGACGGTGCCGATGCGGGGCATGGTCGTCTCCTGTCGGGTCGGGCGGGCGGCGTCAGGTCAGGGTGGGGCGGCCGCGCGTGGCGAGCGCGAGCAGGCCGGTGAGCAGGCGGTCGGCGACGAAGCCGCACAGGCCGATCACGACCATGCCGGCGACGATCAGGTCGGTCTTCGACTGGTCGCGGGCCTGCGTGATCATGGCGCCGAGGCCGGTGTTGATGCCGACGGTCTCGCCGACGACGAGGATCACCCAGGACAGGCCGAGGGCGACGCGCAGGCCGCTGGCGATGGACCGCATCGAGGCGGGCAGCACCACCTTGTAGAGCACCTGGGCCTTCTTGGTGCCGAGCATCGCGGCCGCCTCCAGCAGCCGGACCGGCACCTGCCGGACGCCGGCGATCGTGTTGAGCAGCACCGGGAAGAACGCGGCGAGGAACACCAGGAAGATCGCGGAGCCGTCGCCGTAGCCGATGATCAGCAGCGTCAGCGGCGCCCACGCGGTCACCGGGATCGGCCGGGCCAGGTTGACCGTCGGCTCCAGCATCCGGAACGCGAGCGAGAACCGGCCCATCACGACGCCGAGCGGCACGGCCAGCGCGACCGCCAGGGCGAACCCGGCGAGCACGCGCTGGGTCGACGCCCACAGGTGGGCGAGCAGGGTGCCGCTGAACGCGTCGTCGACGACGCCGCCCACCGCCAGGTCGACCAGCCGGCGGCCGACCTCCAGCGGGGTGGGCAGGAAGCCCATCTTGATCCCGAACGGCAGCTCCCACGCCTGCTGCACGCCGACGGTCCACAGGACCAGGACGAGCGCGGGCACCGGGAGGGCGAGCAGGAGGGCGCCCACGCGGTCACCGGGATCGGCCGGGCCAGGTTGACCGTCGGCTCCAGCATCCGG